>NZ_CANCWY010000003.1:0-114053 GCF_947381695.1 Limosilactobacillus sp. DJ3M12
AGTCCTTGGCACGCTCGTGAATACTTCGCCCCAATTGGCCAGCCTTCCCGCGGCGCTCGACATAGCCATTCGGGTGCTGCTTACCTCATACCCCAAAGATGGACATGACGGTGCCATTCTACAACAACACTATTGTCGGCGGTGGTCCAGCATCAGTAACCACTTACGACAAGGACGTATTGTTGAAGGCTGTTCTTGATGGTGACATTAACCCTGGTAAGGTCTTTACTAAGAGTTTCGACCTTGACCAAATTCAAGAAGCTTATGAAGCAATGGATAAGCGTGAAGCAATCAAGTCTTACATTATTATGGATGGCTTTGAACGCGATTAATATTTAAAACTGATTGAAACAATAGGGGCCGGGTGAAAATTTTTGTTTTCTCTCAGCCTCAACTACTTTTATGAACAATAGAAAGATAACGTGGAAAATAACCACAAGGCTTGAGTCTAGGTACGAACGATAATCAGCTCGTGCCGTGCTAATCATCGTCCTAGCTTAGCCAATCGCCTTGTCGAGGAGGTTATTTCTCACTCTCTTTTGCATACTTACAAAAATTAAGGACAAGATAAACGCATGAAATCAATAAGCGTGCTAAAATACTGTGATAGAGAATAAGCGTAAACGGGATGATAAAAATGCGTCGATTTTTAGTAGCACTCTTAGTCGCGGGGATGGTTGGAATTAGCGATTATCATGTCCATGCTGATGTAGATGCGCCTTCCCAACCTTTCCAATCATCATTTTTTAGTCAGGATTCTTCTGATAGTAATGATTTTCAGTTTTCTAATGGCGGCCAACGACCAAATGCAGAACGGTTAAGAATCCCAGAAAATACACCGACACCTCTTGAAGGATTTAGGTGGAAGAAAAAGAATATTACTATTTACATGGAAACTGCTGATCCAAAATTAAAGTGGGCTTTTCGTGATGCGGTCAAAAAATGGAATAAGACGAAAGCAGTTCATATCCGCTGGACTAAGAACGAAGATAAGGCCAATATTATTACGGCTGATGGTGATCTAGCACGAAATAATACGGGAAACAATGGTGTTGGCTATACAACATCTGAACTCGGCTCAACCCGGACGGAATATGATCCGACTACGAATACCTTGCATAAGGCAACCTCAACTTTGGACCCTAATCAGTTAGACTATACTAATAAAGAGTTTCGAAGTGAGGTTGCACAACATGAACTGGGACATGCTCTTGGGTTAGCCCACGCTCCAGAGTATGAGCATAGTGTGATGATCCCACGAAACATCAAAAACGGAATAACTAAAAATGATGCTAAAACGTTAAGAACGTTATATCGGGAATAATTTTGAAATAGGTGTTGACAATTAGTAAGGATAAGGATATTATAATTACAATTAAATTAGAAATTGCTTAGAAAAGATGAGTAATTATTTAATGCCATTACAGAGAGCTAGGAAAGATGAGAACCAGTATGGTAACGAATAATGAAGATGGTCTTGGAGCAGACTGATGCTGTGAGCATACGTGTTAGCAGCAAGCGATTAGCACCCGTTACCATGCTGGAGTATTTTTATGTACTTCTTGCGGGTCTTATTGTGAGATAAGGCTAAATTAGGGTGGTATCACGTTAATGAATATTAAACGTCCCTAGGAATTGGTTGGATTGCCGTTCCTAGGGATTTTTTAGTTCCAAGATTCATTCTCATCAGGCAGAAAAGGAGAGATTTATTATGGCTAAAGTTGAAAGTTTTACATTAGATCACACAAAGGTTAAGGCACCTTACGTTCGTTTAATTACCGTTGAAGAAGGGGCAAAGGGAGATAAGATTAGCAACTATGATTTACGGTTAGTCCAACCAAATGAAAATGCAATTCCAACTGCTGGTTTACATACGATTGAACACTTACTTGCTGGCTTGCTTCGTGACCGTTTGGATGGCGTGATTGATTGTTCCCCATTTGGCTGCCGGACTGGTTTCCACTTAATTACGTGGGGTGAACACTCAACTACTGAAGTTGCCAAGGCCTTGAAGTCCTCACTTGAAGAAATTGCCTACAAGACTAAGTGGGAAGATGTTCAGGGAACAACGATTGAATCTTGCGGTAACTACCGTGATCATTCATTATTCTCTGCTAAGGAATGGTCAAAGAAGATTCTTGATGAAGGGATTTCAGATAAGCCATTTGAACGCCACGTGGTTGACTAATAATAATTTTGGTAAACGCTGACTAAGGATTTCTCGAGAATAACGACATGTCGGATCCCGTTGGCTATTGCGACTAGTTATGACGAATAGCAAAAACAAAAGTAAAGGGGTAGTTATGATGAGAAAGAAAAAGCATACCGGATGGTGGATTGTTGGTATTGTAGTAGTGATTTTAGTTGCAGCTGGACTTAGTGTGGGCGCTAATGGTGGTTTTACCCGCAACGATGAGATTACTGTTGGAACGATTGGCCCAGATGTCCAGGTTTGGCAACACATTGCAAATAGTAAACAGGCCAAAAGTGAAGGTTTGAAGATTAAGGTCAAGAGCTTTACTGATCCCGTAGCTTTAAACCGGGCGACTGCTAGTGGTGAAATTGACGTAAATGCTTTCCAATCATGGTCATATCTGCAAGCTTATAATAAGGAAAATAAGAAAGCACAATTAGCGGCGATTGGAACTACCTATTTAGAACCAATGGGCTTATATTCAGATAAGTATAAGAGTGTTAAAGACATTCCAGATGGTGCCACAGTTGCGATCGCTAATAACCCAGCAAACACGGCGCGTGGTCTCTTGCTCTTACAAAGTGCAGGCTTGATAAAATTGAAGCCGGGCTTTGGGGCAACAAGTGGAACCAATGAGATTGCGGCTAATCCAAAGAACCTTCAATTTAAAGAAATTGATGATACCACCGGACCACGAGTATTAAAGTCAACTGATTTAGTATTAATCGGTAATACGATTGCTTTAACTGGTCATTTAAACGTGTTGAAAGATTCTATTTATCACGAACAAGTTGATCAAAGCACGAAGGATAACATTAATGTTTTAGCAACTGCTAAGAAGAACCGTGATAATAAAGAATATAAGAAGTTAGTCAAGCTTTACCATAATAAGCAAATTCAACAATGGATTGCTAAAAAGTATCAAGGAACAAAGGTTAATGTTGATAAGCCATTAAATTATCTTGAAAATTAATAATAAAATTATAATTAGCTAAAAGATGACATTGTAGTAATTTAAAGCCCCTTTATTCGTAACTATCGAATGAAAGGGGCTTTTTACACGTTTATATTGATGAATTGAAGATTATTATGAAAATTAATAATTTTATTCAATATTAGGACAAAAGATTCTATTAAACAAATTAATAAGAAGCGAGTATAATTAAAGTGGTAGAAGCTTAGGTTTAACTACAAGGCATGATTTAAGTAAGGGAGCTAAAATTATGAAATGGGTAAGAAAACTTGCACAAAGCGTAGTAACGATTGTTTTACAAGCACTGGTTGCCCGACTCGTGTATCACTTATTTGCAAAGAAGCAACCGAAAGAAACAACGAAAAGCAATGACTAATGTATTGTGGTAGCGGATGGGATTAAGCGTAAAGCGACTATTCGTTTTTTTTTTATTAATTTTGTTTTTAACAATGCCAAGGATAAATTTTGTTGACCTTTAAATTAATAGGATGATAAAAAAATTAATTTAAAAGAATTTGTATTGGATTATAATTATAGATGGATAAATGATTAAGAGACGGGGGAGATCTTATGGGTAAAAATAATCCTTTACGGAGCATGACTCCAAAAAATAAGAATTATAAATTATACAAAGCAAAGAAACAGTGGATTACTGCCTGTGCTACTTTTATGCTGGCTTTTGGGGCAACGGCAGTAGTAAATGCTAGTGTCCAAGTAGATACGACTACCCCGGCAACAACTCAAGTAAGTGGCAGTACTGCAACTGTAGCTGCATCGGCGCAACCGCAAAGTTCCGTGCCTGAGAGTGCTCAACAATCTGGTGAAACGAAGAAAAATGTTGTAGCTAATACTTCTATAACCAGTGAACAAAATATTCCAGCTGCTCAGGCTACTGAAAATTCAAGTTCCGCTTCTTCTGTAAATAAAACTAATAGTAGAGTACCAAATTATGCTAACGTTGTTGTCCACTTAGTTCATAAAACACAAGACGTAACTAATACTGATCCAGCTGCACAAGAAACACGCACTGTTACCGTAAATTACGTTAAGACAAAAGTTAATGAAGACGGTACTTACACCGAGGATGGTAATGCCTTTACTTCTGCGGTTTTATATGTTTACTATACTAGGCAAGCTACAAAAGATTTGGTAACTGGAACTGTTACGTATGGTCCATGGCAATGGAATACTAAAAAAGGTGATAGTAATACACCTGGTTATCATGTAGTATCTGGTACTTGGACTAATTTACCGCAAGAATGGGCTAGAGTAACTGCTGATGTACCAACCTTAGATGGATATACAGCTTACACTGGTGGTCCTGCTACAAATACTAATAAAGTTCCAGCTAATCAATTTGTTTTCCCTACTTGGAATGGTAGTGATGGCGATACCAGCGATATTTCTAAAGGCTCAACTGCATATACTACGGCTGCACCTCTTTATGAAGCTCAACCTGTTCATACTATTTTCTATGTTCCAAATAAAACTGAAGCTAGAACAATAACCGCTAAATTTGTGTATGCAGGTGGTGATAAGAATGGCCAATCAGTTGCACCCGACGCGCAGATTCAAGTCTTCTTCAAACAAGTTGGGACTATTAATGCTTCAACCAATAAAGTGGTTTATGGAGGTTGGACTTGGGATAAGACGGTTGGTGATGAGAACAACTTAGGTTTCCATGTGATTTCTGGAAAGTGGAATATAGCACAAGATGGACAATGTACTGTTACTACTCCCGATGCTGGCAATGACTATGTAGTAGCAAACATAAATTCTACAGGCACATATACTACTGTAAATTTTGCTACTCCAAATTATTATTCCAATACAGTATTTACTACTAATAATGCTCCTCAATGGTATGTTCGTAACGAATTGACGACTTACTATGTACCTAAATCATTGACGCAAAAAACTATTAACCGTGTAATTAACCTCACGCCAGTTAACAAACCAGGAACTCCTTCAGTTACCCAAACTACGACACAATCAGCTACGATTACTAGACCTGTTAAAGTAAATGCTGATGATAGCGGAGTAGTATTTGATGGCTTTGATAGGAGTGGCTGGAATACAGGTAAGTGGGGACGCTACAACAATATACCGGTTCCTAATGGTTATACGAAAGTCATTAAACAAATAGTTACTCATCCTGATGGGACAACTACTGAAACAACATTAAATATTCCAAACAGGGGACCTATTCCAGCTCAAACTGTTACTATCGATACACTTCCGACTGTAATTAATATAACCTATACGGCAACTGCAACAGCATTTTTGGCAGGTACTAATGAGTCAACTTACACTGGCAGTCCAATCACTCTTGATGACCTTAATTATGGGAATGGTGACGATCGAATCCATGTTAGAATTACAGGGCCAACTCAGAATGTCTATAAGTTACAAGCTGGAGATGTTGAATTTTCATCTGATAATGGTCAAACTTGGACGACCGAAATGCCAACTAATACAGGCACCTATAAGTTACGTTGGTCGGAACCAGGTAAGCAGGATATTATAAAAGAATTTGGTAATAACAGTATTAAATGGGTAGATGCTCAGGGTAATTCAACCTTTACCAGTACTGCAACCTATATTATTAATCCTAAACCAATTACTAATGTTACTGTTTTAGGGGATCAAAGAAAAACTTACGATGGGCAAGGAGCTAGTGTAGATGGTGCTGGCTTAACAATTAGTGGTACTGGTAGTACACTAACAGCCAAAGGTCTTGTTGCTAGTGACTTTGATTGGTATACCTTTAAGGGCAATAAGCTTAACGCTATTCCAACTGATGTGGGTAGCTATGAAGCTCGGTTGAATTCTACTGGTCTTAAGAAGTTACAGACTATTAATTCAAATTACAGCTTTAATACTGCAAGTGGCACGATTAAGTACACTATTGATAAGGCAAAAGCTATTGCGACTATCGGCGGTAGTTATGAACGTGATTACAATGGTCAACCAATCAATGGTACAAGTATTTATAATCAGATTACTTGGGCAGGAAGAGATATAAGTAATAGCAAAGACTTTAATTTAAATCACAGTATTACTGCCAATGACTATGCTTGGTACACCAAGAGCGGCGACCAATATATCAAATTTCAAGGTCAACCAGTGAATGCAGGGGTTTACTATTTGATTTTGAACAATGACTCTATCACCACACTTGATAAAGAAAATCCTAACTATGATATTTCAAAAGTTGGAGCATTTGTTTACACAATCAATCAAGCTCAAGCGGGTTCTGTTACCTTTAATGCTAGTGTTCAAAAGACCTACGATGGTTCAGCTGTTTTAAACAATGCTAGTTTTAATACTGCGCCATCAATTGTAATTAAAGGTGTAGATGGCAAGCCGCTTGCAGGATTAAACAATTATACTTTTCAATCTGGCGACTTTGAATTTGTAGACTCAACAAGTAAAACTGTTTCAATCATCAATAAAAATGGTCAAATCTCTGGACCGATTAATGCTGGTACTTATACTATTCTATTAACCCAAGCTGGTCTTGATCGAATTGAACAAGCTAACCCTAATATTAACTTTGCCAATGTTAAGCTAGCTGATACGGGCAGCGGTACTTTGACAATTAGTAAATATGCTCCAAATCTTAATTTAAGGGGAAATGGCTCTAAAACATACGATGGTCAAGTAGTAACTTTCGCTGAATTAATTAAGCAAGATAAAGACAATACGATTGCAATTAAATTAACTGTGCCAAAACAAGGTGGTGGAACCACTGAAGTAACCTATACTTTCAATCCTAATATGGATTACACAGGGGATTATGACTGGTACAGCAATGGCATTAAAATTAACGCGCCAAAGAATGTCGGTACTTATGTTATCCAACTTAAAGTTAATCAAGTAAGGACTACTCTTGAGGATTTGGTAAACCAAGATCCTAACTACAGCTACTTGAAAGGTAACTTGGATTTTAATAATGCACAAGTTACTGGACAAGCATCCTACACGATTAACAAAAAGCCACTCACTGTTTATCTAGACGGCCAATCATCATCTGTTTATACAGGCAGCGGTGCTGAAATGCCTCTGCAAGACTTAATTAAGCATTTAGAAGCTAATGGTCTTGTAAATGGTGAAACTCTAAACACTAATACCTTTGATAAGGCTGACTTCCAATGGTACGTCAAGAATGCTGATGGAACTTATTCTGTCTTCACTGGTAAGGATGCACAAGGCAATCCAGTTCAAACTCCAATCAATGTTGGTACTTACTACATTGGTATCTTGCCAGAAACATCAACCAATAGTGGTATTGATACTTTGCAGCGTGATAATACCAACTATGATGTAACTATTGACTATAATAAGTATTATCAATTTGATATTACTCCCGCTAAAGGCACAATTACTCTTAGTGGTGGACAAACTGATACTTATAATGGTCAAGCACATAACATTACAGGTTACACATTGACAATCAGTGGTATTGGTTTGCCTAGTGGTCAGACAGTAACACTTAAAGTCGGTGATCTTGAATATTATGTTGACGGCCAATGGACAACTAGTGTTCCAAAGAATGTCGGCACTTACCAAGTTCGCTTAAGTGATAGTATATTCACCGAATTGAAGCGTTCTTACACTAACTTCTCATGGACAAGTGATAATGTAACGAACAACGCTAAGGCTTATGTTATTAATCCAACTCAAGTTCATATATCGTTTACTGGTGAGCCTAAGCACGTTACTTATAATGGACAAGGTGTTTCGGTTAATTATAGCAGTGATGCTATGAAGGGCTACTTCAATATGGCTGGTCTTGTTAATGGCGATAAGCTGATGTACCCAACTTTATCCAGTGATCAATTTGAATGGGTAAATTCAGCTGGTAATGTAATGACTACTGTTCCAGTTAATGTGGGCACTTACACATTGCGCCTTAAGACCACTAGTGACATGGACAAGCTTAACTCAAACTATAGTTTTGTCTTTGCTAAAGATAGTGCTGGTAACGATATCAACGGTTGGCAATGGATTATTGATAAGGCGACGGCAATAATTACCTTTACTACTGGTAACCAAAATACGCCATGGACTGGTAAGCCAACTGTTCTTGATCCAGCTAATTTTGCTGTTACAATTTCAACTAACAATGGTCAAATATTGACTGCTAGTGGATTAGAAGTTAGTGACTTCCAATTCTATGACCAAAACAGTCAAGCAATTGCTACCCCAACTGCTGTCGGTAATTACACTATTAAGTTGAAACAAAGTGGCTTGGATAAGATTGAAAAAGATACGGCCAATTATACTTGGACTAATAACACAAATGGTAGTTATGAAATTACCAAGGTTCAAGTTTCTATCAAGCTAAATGGTGAAAGTTCAATGGTTTACAATGGGAGAGCAGCTAATTTCCCAGTTAATAGTGATGGATCAGTAAATGGTATTACAGTTACATTAAGCAATGGTAAAACTTACGCTCTTAAGCCAGGTGACTTAGCCTTTGTTAATGGCAACGGTGAATACATTAATGCTCCAGTAAATGCTGGTGATTATAAGGTAACTTTGTCACAAGTAGGTTTAAGTAATATAAATAAGATTGATGGCGAAAATTACCAATACACTCTTGATAAGACAGCTAATATGGCTAACTTCACCATTGAGAAAGCAGATGCAACAATTGTTCTTAATGGTACCGGTACGCATGTTTACGACGGTCAAGCCGCTTCAACTGGTGAAGGTAGTTACACTATTCAATTACCAGGTCAGACTACTTCAACAAATGTAACTGCAGCTAACTTAGCCTTTGTTACGGGGGCCCCAACTAATGCTGGAACTTATTCTATCGCGTTAAGTGATGCTTATAAGAAGCAATTACAAGACATTTATGGCAATAACTACAATTTAACGTTTACTAATGGAAGCTTTATAGTTACTCCAAAGACTATTAATTTAATTTTGAATGGTTATTCATCTCAAATATATAATGGTCAACCAGCCAAAGTATCTGATATTTCAAATTTAACCTTAACTTGGGGTGACCATACTACAACTACTGCTCCTGGTGATGTTAAGTTCACTTTATCAGCTGATGATTTAGAAGTAGTTGATAAGAATGGTCAAACACCAACAGCAGCTAATTCTACCAATCAAGAAAATAATCCATATTATGTTCAACTAAAGAATTCAATTTTGAATCAATTGAATGATCAAAATAAGAATTACAAGTTTGTAATTGGCGACACTTATGCTCGTTACACGATCTATGCTGAGGA
This sequence comes from Limosilactobacillus sp. DJ3M12, assembly GCF_947381695.1. Taxonomy (NCBI): domain Bacteria; kingdom Bacillati; phylum Bacillota; class Bacilli; order Lactobacillales; family Lactobacillaceae; genus Limosilactobacillus; species Limosilactobacillus sp. DJ3M12. The sequence continues at coordinate 9,422 of NZ_CANCWY010000003.1, forward strand.
ATCTAATGTTACTTTTACTGGTAAGCAGTTTGTCAACTATGGCTCAAATCCAATGCCAGCACTTGATCCAAGTAATTACACTTTAACTTGGACTGATATAGCTGGTAATAAACATAATATTGAGATAACTGCGAATGATTTGACTATTGAAGTGCCCAATGGTGTTCCAACTGATCAGAACGGATTACCATTAAATGCTGGCCAATATGTAGTTAAGGTAAAGCAAAGTGTAATTGATAACTCTAATGTTCAACCTTCTGACTACAAGTTATCAAATGATCCAAACACTAACGCTTGGTATGTTGTAAAACACCGTCAAGTTTCATTTACTATCAATGGAACACCAAGTTCTACTTACAATGGTCAAGCGGTTTCACTCAAAGATGGAAATTATTCAATTAGCTTTGGACCAGTTTCTGGTAACCAAAATAGTGGTGTTCTTAGTGACGATCAAAATGCATTTGATAGTATTAAGTGGGATGCAAGTGACTTTGAGTTCGTTAATGGCGCACCAACTACTGCTGGTACTTATCAAGTGCGGCTTAGTTCTGCAGGACTTAAGAAACTTCAAGAGTTTGCAAATGGAGCTACAGGTAGCAATTATGATTTCAGCTCTGATGTTACAGTGGATAATGGCCAATTTACTGCCAGTTCAGTGACCGCTAACTACACTGTAAACAAGAACGAGTTGACAGTATCTTTGATTAATAAAGATGGTAAGGTTCCTAGTTCTGTTATTGGTAAGTATGACTTAAGTGCGGGCAGTTATACATTGACAATCACACCTGCTGAAACTATTTATGGTACAGATGGTAAACCGCTAACTTTAACTTATAATTTGAAAAATACTGATTTAGCTTACAAGAATGGTACACCATCTAATATTGGTACGTATGATGTTCAATTGACTGCCGCAGCTATTAGTGATTTGGAACAAAAATTTGGTACAGAAAACTACACTTATAAGTTATCTCCAAGTGCTACACATGAAATCACTAAGGGTACTGGTACGATTACCTTATCTGGTGGTCAAACTGAGACTTATACTGGACAACCAGCAGTCTTAAAACATGACAAGTACTTTGTCACAGTAACAACAAATATTTATAGTGATAGTTCATACTTGAATGCTGGGGATATGCAATTCCTAGTCTTCTATACTAAGAATGTGGATGGAAGCTACATTGAATTAGCAAACAAGCCAACTGATGTCGGTACTTACTATGTTGGATTGAATGAATACATGATTAAGCAGATTGAAGATACAACTGGTAATAATGGTGATAATTACAATTGGAGTCAAAATTATGCGACTTATGTAATTACCGCTGCTAAGGGCACTGCTACGGGTTCGTTTACTAACAGTAGCACATACAACGCACAGCCAATTGGCAAACAAGATATTACAGTTAATGTCGATTATCCAGGTGCTAAGGGCAAAACTTACTCTTTGCAAGAGGGTGACTATGAGTATGTAAATGAAGCAGGGGCTGTAGTTGTTGATCCTACTGATGCAGGAACTTACACTATTCGTTTAACAACTGTTGGTGAAAATCACATCAAGCAACTTGGTAACGTAATAGACGCTCAAGGAAACATCACGAAGCAAAATATAAATTGGACTGTTAACTTTGCAGGTTCATATACCATCAATGCAGTCCGGATGACAGTTACTGTCAATGGCACTCAAAATGAAAATTACAATGGTAAGGCTAAGACGATCAACATCGGTGGATCTAACGGCGTTAACGTAACAATAAGTGCAGACGGTTTGACTGTACCAACTATTCCAACAACAGGTGTCAATGCGTTAACAGCTAATGACTTTACTATTAAGAATGCTCAAGGCCAGGTAGTAACTGATCCAACTAATGCCGGAACTTACAAGATTTATTTAAATAACAAGGGTCTTGAAAAACTTGGTAAATTGTCAATAAACTTTACTGTTCCAGAATGTTTGGAACAATCAGCTGATTTAATTATTGCGCGTCAAAATGTCAATATTACTGAAGGCTCAGCTGGTAAAACATTTGATGCACAATCAGCTGCCTTGACAGAAGAACAGTTTGCTCAATATAAGAAAGCAATTACTGATGCTGGTTATAGTGTAGATGGCTTGACTATCGATGGTATCGACTGGTGGTTCGATGATACTGTAGATTACGGTACACAGGGTAATCAAACTAACCCAATTAAAGATATCGGTACTTATAACTTAAGATTAAATGCTAAGGGCCAAAAAGAACTTGATAATGCCAACCCTAACTACAAACTTAAAGTCGGTGACTTCCAGTACACGATTTATCCAGAAGTAGTTCATATTGAAGTCGACGGTACTCAGAATGCTGATTGGGATAACCAGGGTGTAGCAATTGATCCAACTAAATTTGTACCTAAGTTTGTTGTTTATGGTGGTAAAAATGGGGATCAATTAATTACCAATCCTGTTCGTGATGATGGTCAGCCTTTGACTCTACCAGCAGGTGTTCACTTAGTTCCTAGTGATTATGAATTTGTTGATGATAATGGTAATGTCATTACATCATTTAAGCGTCAAGATGGCACTACTTTAACTAATCCATTTAAGGTTGGAACTTACCATGTTCGCTTAACTGAAAATGGCTGGAAGAAGCTAGCAACACAGTCAACTGATAACGTGAAGTATCAATACGACAATAGTACTGGTACGCTTAATATCAACCAAATTACACCTGAAATTAAACTTAATGGTGCAAATTGGAAAATTTATGATGATCAACCAGTAAGTTTTGATGAACTAGTTTCTAAAGATCCAACTACCAATCAACCATTGATTTATGTTGGTGTATCTGCTAATGGGCATACTATTAACTTACCTTTGGATCCTGGCACTTATAATTGGAAAAGTAATGGTCAATTATTGAAGACGGCACCAAGCCAAGTGGGTACTTACACCATTACTTTGAATAAAGACAAAGTAATAACGTACTTAAACAATTGGATGGCTAATAACTCTGATTATCAGGGTGCAATGAAGATTTTAGCTGACAATTTTGGGGGTAGTGCTTTATTTGAAATTAAGGCACGCAATATTGCTAAGCTCGAAGCAGATCCTGCTAGTGGTAGTCAAACTTATACTGGACAGGCTGTGCAAATTGACTTGTCTACTATAGTTGGTAGTCTTAAGGCAACAGACAGTGATGGTAAAGTTTGGAAGCTTAATACTGACACCTTGACTTTGGATGATTACACTATTACTGATTCAAATGGCAAGATAGTTACAGGTTTCCCAGTCAATGTTGGTACGTATACATTTAAGATAAATGAAAAGGGAATCGCTGCTTTAGCTTCTGCTAATCCTGACCTCGCAATTCCTAATGAAATTAATGGCTACAGTTATACTTATACAATCAATCAAGCCAATGCAATTGGAAAGTTAACTGGTTCTAATTCTGGAGCCTATACTGGGAAGCCAGTCACAACTGCTCAAGTCAACAGTAATGGTCAAATTATGGTAACTGTCGACTATCCAGGTGTTGCTATTAGTAATAAGACTTATACTCTTAAAGCTGGTGACTATACTTGGAGTACAGAAAATGGTTTTGCTCCGACTGATGCTGGTAAGTACACCATTACGTTAACCAAGGATGGTATTGCAAATATTGAAAATTATATTCGTGCTTTCGCTGGTACAGGTCAAGACGGTAAATCAAATGTAGCATTTGCTGAGAACGCCATTATTGGTTCAGCTACTTTTGAAATTGTTCCTAAGTCAATTACTGATGTCACTATTTCTGGTAATGATCAAGAAAAGACTTACGATGGTCAGGCTGCTAGTTTAGATGTAAATGACTTAACGATTAGCGCTACTGATCTTGTTACTGATAGCCCATTATCAATGAAAGACATTACTGCCAGTGATTTTGATTGGTATGATGTCCAAGGTAAGAAGCTAGATGCGATTCCAACTGATGCTGGCACGTATGAAGCACGTTTGAAACCTTCTGCTCTGCAGGCATTGCAAAAGGATAATCCTAACTACAGCTTTAATACGGCAGGTGGCACGATTAAGTACACAATTAATCAAAAAGCAGCTACTGATACTTTAGGCGGAAATGGTAATAAGGTTTACAATGGTCAAGAAACTACGGTTAGTGATGTTCTTAATTCAATTACTTGGACGCCAAGTGGGTTAGTTGATGGCCAAAGCTTAGATCTTTCTAATTTAACCGCTGATGACTACGCTTGGTACACCAAGAATGCAGACGGTGCTTACACTGAAATGACTGGCTTACCAACTAATGCTGGCACTTACTACTTGAAGCTTAAGGATAACTCAATTGCCAAGATTCAGGCTGCTAACCCTAACTACAGTTTTGCCACTGGTGCAATTGACGGTGAGTATACTTATATTATTAGTCAAGCTAATGCTGTGATTACTTTGCCAAATACTAGTGATCAAACTATTACTTGGACTGGTAATCCGGCAACAATTAATCCAGCTAACTTTATTCCAGAAATCACTACTGATAATCCAAATGAAAAGACCATTGCTTTGCCGAGTGATTTGCAATTAACGGCAAGCGATTACGAGTTCTTGCAAGATGAAAAAGTGATTTCTGCACCAAGTGAAGTTGGCACTTATCAAGTTCACTTGAGCCAAACTGGTTGGCAAAAAGTTCAAAATGCAATTGCTGGAAATGCCAACTATACTTGGACTTACCAAGGCGCGGGTAATTATCATATCGAAAAGGCAACTGCAACCATTACTCTTGACGGTTCAGCTTCAACAACTTACACAGGTAACCAAGTAGTAATTCCAACTACTGATGGCGTTGTTAACGGCATTAGTGTGAAATTATCAAATGGTCAAACTTATGGCTTGAAGTCTGAAGATCTTGAATTTGTAGATGACCAAGGTAATCAAATTCCTGTTCCAACTAATGCAGGTAGTTACAGGGTAAGATTAACCGAGGCAGCCTTAGGTCAAATTCGAAAGCTTGAAAATAACCATTATAACTATACTTACAATAATGATGCGGTAGACTTTATAGTTGAAAAAGCTACCGCAGATGTAACTACTTCAGGCTCCTACGATGTGGTTTACAACGGCCAAACTCCAGAAATTAATGTTGATAAGATTACTAACACTATTTCTACGAACAATGGTGTAAATCTTACCGCCCCAACTCTATCTGCTGGCGACTATGAGTGGGTTGATAAAGATGGAAAAGTAATTGCTAACCCAGTAAATGTTGGTACTTACTACTTGAAGCTTAAAGATTCTAGTCAAAGTAAGATTGCTACTAATAATAATTACACATGGAACTTCAATGGTTTAGCTAGTGTCACAATTAATAAGGCAAATGCAACTATCAGTTTTGGTGGTAGTCAAGAAACTACTTATACAGGAAGCGTAGTAGCCGTAAATCCTGGTAACTATGAAGTTAAACTTTCTAATGGTCAAACTTACCAATTAACTGACAAAGATATTCAAGTTATTGGTAGTCCAATAAATATAGGCACTTATAAAGTTGAGCTAAGTCAAGCGGGCATTGATGCCATCAAAGCAACTGACAGTAACTACAACTACAGCTATGACGGTAGCCAGGGATTATTAGCAATTATTCCTGCGAAGGCGACGGCAACGCTAAGTGGTTCTCAAACTACGCAAGACTTAGAACTTGATCCTAGTCACTACACGGTGGTGGTAAATGGTCAAACGATTACAAGGTTGACGACAAGTGACTTTATCTTTAGTAAAGATGGTCATCCAGCTCAATTAACTGAAGCCGGAACTTATGATGTTGAGCTTAGTGGGGATGCAATCAATCAGATTCGGAATGAAAATCCAAATTACGATATTACCTTTAGTTCAACAGCGACATTTACTTTGGAAAATAGTAGCCAAACTATTAACTATGTGGATGCTGATGGGAAGGTAATTAGTGCATCCTCAGTTGGTGGAAAGCTTAAAGGAAACCAAGTTGAATTTACTCCTCAATTCCCTGTTGGTTGGGTAGCAAGTGATCCAAGCAGTGTGCCAAGTGAAATTACGCTTGAAAATGGAATTACTACTATCAAGATTAAGCATGGCATAACCAATGTTGATCATACTAATCCAGTTCCAGACGGTGAAAAGACACCAACCGGAAAAGTAATTGATGGGGCACATGAAAATGATTTGAACCAGACGATTACGAGAACGATTGTTGTAACTAAGCCAGATGGTCAAAAGCAGACGATCCCTCAAGCAGCTAAGATTTACCGTAACGCTACTTACGATGATGTTACTGGTGACGTAATTTATGGTGAATGGTCAACGGCTAAATGGGATGCATATACTCCAGAAAATATTCCTGGTTACACGGTAAGTGAAAGCATCGTGCCAGCTGTTGAAGTGAAGAACGGTCAACAAGATGAGACTGTCAATATCACTTACATCGCTAATGAACAAACAGGTAAAATTTCATACCAAGATGCAGCTGGCAAGGAAATTGGATCAACAACAATCACTGGTAAGACAGGTGAAACCATAACTATTACTCCAGAAATCCCCGCCGGCTGGCAATTAGTTTCCGGTCAAGAAATTCCAAAGACTGTTACTGTAACTTCAAACGGAATTCCAACGATAATAGTTAAGGTTGAACATGGGACGGTTGTTGTTACTCCAGAAACTCCTGCGACTGACATTCCGACTGGTAAAGTTCCAGGTGATCCATCCAAGAACTACCCGATAATGGAACAACTAACAGTTACCCCAACGCGGACGATCAATATTAAATATCCAAGCGGTGAAGAACAGTTGATTCCACAAAAAGTTACATTTACCCGGACAGCGATCTTTGATGAAGTAACAGGTGAAATTAAATACACTGAATGGCTTCCTCAAGGCACTGCGCAATGGGCTAGTTATCAACCTACAACTGTTACGGGCTATGTACCTAGTCAAAAGATTGTGCCAGCAATGACGGTAAATCCTGAGACACCAAATGAAACGGTTGACATCACGTACGATAAGATTCCGGAACCACAGGAAGGCCAAGAAATTATTAGTTACCAAGATGCAAATGGTCAAGTAATCCATACACAAACTGTTACTGGTGAAGAAGACAGTGATGTTTCCTTCAAGCCAGAAGTTCCGACTAATTGGCAACCAACTGGCGACCTTCCTCATTCAGTAAAGATTACTGGCGGGACAACTGTGATCGTGATTGAGCCAGTTACTGTGCCAGTTCAAGAGCATAAGACGGTAACGCGGATAATCGTTGAGCACCTGCCAAGTGGTGATAAACAAACCGTGCAAACAGTTGTCTTAACCGGAACTGGGACTAAGAATTTAGTCACTGGCGAAGTTACTGACGTTAAATGGGATCATGGTAAATTTGCGGCCTTTACTCCTGCAACCGTACCAGGGTACACGACAAATATGCGGATTGTTCCTGAGATAGATGTCACAGCAGCTAGTGGTGACAGTATTGTCGAAATTAACTACATTCCTAACGAACAGACCGGATTTATCATTTACCGTGACGAAAATGGTAATGAAATTACACGAACTGCGCTTCAAGGTAAAACAGGTGAGGCAGTTGCGATTAATCCAGTTCTGCCAGCAGGTTGGGAACTTGTCCCCGGCCAATCAATTCCAGCAACAGTCATGACTACTCCTGATGGAATTCCAGATGTTGTCATTTTGATCAAACATCAAATGATTACTGTAAAACCGGGAGAAAAAGCTCCAACAGGAAAAGTTCCTGGTAATCCATCAACTACTTACGAAAAGATGGAATCCTTAACTAAAGAGATAACACGAACTATTACTGTTAAGCTGTCGGATGGACAACGCCAGATAATTACACAGACTGTTAAATTTACCAGGACGGCAACATTTGACGCGGTTACTGGCAAGGCAACTTATAGTGCTTGGCAAGTTGATGGCAGTAATGAATGGCCAGCATATCCGGCTCCAGAAATTAATGGCTATACCGCTAGTCAGGTCTCTATTCCAGCTGAATTGGTTATCCCTAGTGACGAAAATCAGAGTATTGAGATTGAATACACTAAGAATAATCAACCAGTAGAACCTGATAAGCCGGTAACGCCAATCACGCCTGATCAGCCAACGGCACCGACTAATCCTGATCAACCGGTAACACCAACTCAACCGGCACAACCGACTGAACCATCAGTACCGGCTAAACCAATAGCACCAACAAATAATGGTGATAAGGTAATGTCTGGTAATCAATTACCAACTGAACCGGTTGAACAAGAAAAACAACAGGTTTCAAATCAACACTTTATCTCACACCAATTAACTCAGACTTCATCAAAAGAAAAGTCAAAAGCTAATATTCTTCCGCAAACTGGTAATGATCAAAATAGTGGTTCTATATTAGGATTCGCATTTGTTGCTCTGGCAAGTATCCTTGGTTTAACTGGTTTGAAGAAGAAAAAACGAGAAAAGTAATTAAAAATATATAAAGCTAAACAAGCTCCTCATTATTCTCTAAATAGTGGGGGGTTGTTTATATATCGATAAAATAACGAAGAATATAAACGATTTTTTAATATAATAAAAATTGATTTTAATGATTAAATAAAGGATTGATTTCTTTACCTAGTGATATATTAAGAACGAAATACTTAACAATTAACAAATGATAAAATTATCATTTTTTAATGAAACTTTAATATATTTTTATGAAAAGGTTTCCTTTTAATGTGATTGAGAATGAAATGTTTATTAAATAAGAGATTTTATTAACATTAGAATATAATTAGAAATATAATTGACTTTTAATTCTGAGTCGATTAAACTAACAACAATCATTAAACAAAAATAAATTATAAGGAGGCGTTAATGATGGAAAATCGAGTTAGCAATTCTAAAGCTAATGCAACTTATCAAAATTCATCAAAGGTCAAGGAAGTGGCCTATCGAATTTTTGCGGCGGTGGCTAATGCTATTTTGGTCGTTCTAGGAGGAGGATTATTAACTCAAACAATTGGTAACTTGACAGGTATCCATGTCCTTACCCTAATTGGTGGTGAGGCTCAAGCATTATTAGCGCCTGCTATTGGGGTTGCGGTTGCTTCACAGATGAACACAAATACATTAGTTACATTTGCATCAATGGTAGCGGCTACCGTTGGATCAAATGGTGTTCATTTTACTGATACGGCGGTTAAAGGAATGACTGCAACAGGGCAAGTAACTGCGGCGGCAGCGGGAGCACCGGTTCTTACTACTGGCCAACCTGTTTCTGCTGTTTTAGCGGCGCTTGTTGCTGTTCTTGTCGGTAAGTATTTAACCGGAAAGACGCCACTTGATATGGTTCTTGTTCCATTTGGTGCGTTAGCCGTGGGGATCAGTTTTGGTCTAGTCGTTGCGGCAGTTGTTACGCCGGCGCTTCTTGCTGTGTCCGCCTACATTGCGCATTCGATGCAAGTTTCACCAGTTTTAGGATCAATGGTAATTTCCGTTGTGTGGGCCCTATTTCTGATGACGCCTGCCTCTTCTGCAGCCTTGGCCGTTGCGTTGATGCTTGATCCGATCTCTTCGGCGGCTGCCTTGATCGGTACTACTGCTCAATTTGTTGGTTTTACTGCGATGTCATTTCGGCAAAATAACCTTGGCGCAAATATCGCCCAAGGACTTGTTACCCCTAAAGTTCAATTTCCCAATCTCCTCATCAATCCTTATCTTTTAGTTCCAACGGTTGTTTCGGCAGCTGTTTGTGCACCAATTGCAACAGTTCTGTTTGATTTCCGTTCAACATCGACCTTAGGAGGATTGGGACTAAACTCCTTGATTGCACCAATTGCTTACTTATCACGCGGCTGGGCTCAGTTCAGCACATACATGGTTTTCGGCGTGGTAGTACCCGCTGTTCTTTCAATTGCTCTTTACCTTGTTCTTAAGCGCGCTGGATTCATCGGTGAAAAGCAATTACATCTTGAGCTAGTTTAGAAGTATCGATCAAAGAAAAAAGCTGTTTGTCTATTGAAAACTATGAAATAGGCAGACAGTTTTTTATTGATAAAACATCCTAACAACTGCTATTGTTGTGATTAGGGAATGTGATACAATAGACAGTGAATGTAAATTATAGATGGTAACTATCTATGATTAACGGCACGGAACGAAGCCGAAGATTAAGGCTTGCTTTAAAGCAAAGTCCCATTAATCGGTAAAAGAGTTCAGTTTTATATGAAGGAGTTTTTATACTATGATTCAAACAATTGATTTGAAAAAAGGTATGGTTTTTGAACGTGACGGTAAGTTATTAAAGGTTCTTCAAATCAACCACCACAAGCCTGGTAAGGGTAACACTTTAATGCAAATGGACATCCAAGATCTCCGTTCAGGTTCAATTGTCCACACTACTATGCGTCCATCTGAAAAGGTTGAACAAGTTAACGTTGACAAGCGTTCTGCTCAATACCTTTATGATGAAGGTGACTCAGCCGTATTTATGGACCTTGAAAGCTACGAACAATACAGTTTAAACCATGACTTGCTTGGTGACGACAAGAACTACCTTGTTGAAAACATGAAGGTTATCTTAAACTTTGTTAACGGCGACATCATTGGTGTTGAATTACCAACTACTGTTGAATTAACTGTTGCTGAAACTGAACCAATGATTAAGGGTGCTACTATCGATGGTGGTGGTAAGCCTGCTACGATGGAAACTGGTTTAGTTGTTAACGTTCCTGCATTTATCAAGAACGGTGACAAGTTAATCATCAACACTACTGATGGTAGCTACAAGTCACGGGCTTAGTTAAATATGGAAGTGGGAAATAACCCCCTCGACAAGGCGGTGGACTAAGCTAGGACGGCGATTATCGTCCGTACTTAGACTTGAGCCTTGTGGTTATTTTCCATGTTATCTTACTATTGTTCATAAAAACAGTTGAGGCTGGAGAAAACAAAAATTTTCTCCAGCCTCATTTTTTTAAGGAGTATATTAATATGAATAAGAAAATAGGATTTTTAATGGTTACGGGGATGGGCCTATTATTAGCTGGTTGTGGAAATCAGGCTAACAATAAAGCGGCTAATTCTTCATCTGCCTCAAGCAGTAGTTTATTAGTGGCTAAAAGTAATGTGAAAGTTAATAGTGATAACATGAGCCCCCAAGAAGCTGTTAGTTTGATTAGTACGTATTGTGGCCTTCGTTATGGTGGGAATTGGGCTGCCATGGCTAAAGAAGCGCAAAAAGAGGGATTGCAGGTAAATCTTTACCCAAGTTCTAAATACCAATTGAGTGATGGAGGACAAGGAGTAGCTTATGATGTGACTGCTGGTGGAAAGTCGCAGGGCTTGGTTTACACTGTTAATAACGATGATGTAAACATCTACCAAAATGTCAAGGAAAATCAAAAGAGTACTAAACTCGCCACAATCTCAAAGTCAGAAATGGCCAATTATGTTAATCAAGAAGGTCAGGGAAAGCTCGTTAATGACTTAGCTGCTAAGGCACAGGTAGTCGATAAGCGCAGTGGGGATAGCAATTCCTCAGCAAGCACCAGTAATTCTGGCAATGATCATAAGTATGGCCGCAGTGGTACTATTGATGTTCCAAGTGAAATGCAGGGAACATGGTATTCAGCAGATAATGATGCTGATTCAACAATAACATTTGGTCCTCATACCTTTACCTACAGTGGCGAGAATAGCAGTACAACAACTCAACTCTTTAAACAGGATTCTGAGTGGGGTGAAGACGAGGATAACTATACTAACGAAGAAATCCAAAACGCTACTAAGAACTGGGGGAAAGCCAGCTTCTTTAACATGGATGGATCACGATGGTTAAATATCCGTGGTTGGGTTCAAAATGCCGGTGACGGTTCATCATATACTGTTAAGACCGAAACAATCGATGGAAAGCAGGTTAAAGTTCTTGTATCAGCCGGGGGTGCCGGAAATTGGGTAGATGCTGTTTACTACCAATCAAAGGATATGGCGCAACAAAACGCTGATAAGAAGTTTGACGATCTTAATTACCAATAAAAAGAAAAAACACGGCTGAAATTTTCAGGCGTGTTTTTTGATAACCAGTTATTTAATTTCCTTCTTTAGCTTAGCAAGCCAATTGGGGAGGGCTTCACTTAAGCTATCATAGGTATCTTGGAATCGATGAGTAATCCAGGGGTCAACGATATAGCAATTTTCTTTTTCTGGGGTAGCTTCAAAGATTCCATGAACCTTATTTTCTAACCCAGCTGGTGCCGTATCTTTTGCGTCCCGGACATTCATCTGATCCATTGCGATAATATAATCGGCATCATAATAATCCCTGTCCTGCAATTGACGGGCAATCATTCCGTCGTCTTTAATGTGATATTTATTGAGAATGGCTTTTGTTCGACTATCAGCAGGTGAACCTTCTGCAATGTTACTTGTTCCGGCTGAATCAATAGTAATTTGATCAGCAAGACCAGCTTCTGCAACCATTTTTTTGAACATTGCTTCCGTCATTGGTGAGCGGCAAATATTACCAAGGCAAACAAAAATTACTTTCATAAAAACACTCCACCTAATTATTTAGCTAATTCAGGATCAATTTTGATGATTGGCTTAATAACCTTTCCGTTGGTTGAGTCAGCGATAACTTGGTTGATATCAGCGAAATCGTAATACTTAACAAGCTTATCAAGGGGGAACTTGCCTTGCTTGTAGTACTTAACTAGTTGAGGAATAAACTCTTGGGGATTGCTATCTCCTTCGACAACCCCAGAGATTTTCTTAGATTCTGATAAGATATCATTCATTAAGTTTAAGGTAATATCGCCGCCAACTCCTAAGAGGACACATTCTCCAGCGGTGGCAAGACTATCAATTGCTGACTTAATTACACCGGTGTTTCCGGTAGTATCGATTGCATAAGTTACACCACGCGGAACGATTTCCTTAATTGCTTTGACGGGATCTTCAGCCGTGTTATTAATTGTTTCAGTAGCGCCCAATTCCTTTACCAGGTCAAGCTGGTTTAATCATTGATCTCCCACTTGTAGACGGTAAAGAATGGTGAGTCAGGTTGAGAAATTAAAGTAGTAATTATTGAACTATCATCATGGACGATGCGGGGGTTAATTTGTGGCTCAGTAAATGGCACTGTTGTCACGTCTTTTGCTTGTTTTAAATGAAGCTGGCGTAGCTGACCTGTTTTTTATCTCGACGGTCATAGTCGTAGATCCGATAAGTGGTATCAGAACTTTGCTGGGTTTCTAAGACGATAATTCCCTTATTTAAGGCATGGATAGTTCCGCTTGGCACATAGACAAAGTCCCCCGTTTTTACTGGCCTTTTACTAAAGAGTTTTGCCCATTGGTGATTATCGATCATCTTAATAAGTTCATCGCGTGTTTTTGTGGTATGGCCGTATGTTAAATAAGCCCCTGGTTCTGCATGAATGACATACCAACACTCTGTTTTGCCTAGCTCGTGCTCATGTTCATGTTCTTCGGCGTAAGCATCATCAGGGTGAACTTGAATTGATAAACTAGCATTAGCATCAAGAATCTTTGTTAATAATGGAAAAACAGAAGAGCGGGGATTGCCAAATAGCTCGGGATGTTGCTGATAAACTTTTGGCAATAGTTGGCCTTCGTATTGACCATTTATGATGATATTCGGACCATGAGGATGTCCAGAAATTGCCCAGCACTCCCCAATTGTCCCTTCTGGAATTTGGTAACTGAAATCAGTTGCAAGGTGTCGCCCCTCCAAAAAAAATTTTCTCATGAAAGACTGGATTTAAAAATAATGGTTCTACCAATGTTATCACTCCTTTATGTATTCGCTTATATAAATTGTAACACTTTTGTAAACCTTATTTTCTTGACAGTAAAAAAGGCTGTTGAAAAAGCAAAAAAGCTTTTTTCAACAGCCTCAAACTAGTAAAATTGAAACATTTATTGAATCAACCAACCAAGCGGCCATGAGAACCACTCGAAGGCCTTATCAATCTTTCGTTGGTTGATTTTTTTATTGGTTGCTAAAACTTGGAATGTGACTTTTTCCTCTTTGAAAAGTTTTGGAGTTGGGAAAAAGCCATTGCGCCGATAAAATTTAAGTCGTCGTAACCGCTGCTGATTATTTGCCGCTTGGGGATTAGGCTGCTCAACGTCCAAGGCTAGCGAATCCTCAGGGTAAAGGCGACGAAGTTCATTAATAATCCGTGTCCCGTATCCTTGAGAACGGATTTGATCATTAACTGCGAGGTACAAAATATAATGCATACCGTGACTGTGAATAACGTAAGCAAATCCAACAAACTGTTCCTGGTCATAGAAGGCCATGAAGTCAGCGCGTTGATACTTACTCTTGATGAGCAACCACGTCCACGGTTCTCGCTCGTATTTCGGGAATGCGCGCATATATAATTGTTTAACTTGTTTGTATTCTTTTAAACTCAACCTCACGGGCTGTATGTCTAAATCCAAATAATATCACTCCTTGTAATTAAATATTTTACCAGAAAAGGATTAAATAGACAATTTGAAATCGAACATTTGTTTTGATATAGTAATACAGTATTTTAAGAAAAGGGATGAGAGGATGGATAAAATTATTGCGTTGACTCGTCAACAGCGAGAAGCTATTTTACAACATTTAACGGCCAATCAGGTGCAGGCGTTGAGTGAGTTTACACGTTATGCGATGCTATCGCGTTTTCATACTCATCACTATCTTAAACAGACTGATTGGGAGTTTCAGGGAATGGTAATTGATCCTTGGTATCAGCGACAACATGATCATCCTGGCGACAACCTCTATTGTGATTGTGGTCGGCGTTTAAAGAATCAATTTATCTTACGTTCACGGACAACTGGTCGGCAACTATTTTTGGGCATCTCTCACTTCCAGCAGCATGCAAGCATTCCCCACAAAGTCGCGAGGGAGATCCAGGCAGGCATTAATGAAATTAACCTGTATATGGATAGTATTCTTTTGGCTTATCAAGCTGGTCGGCGTTTTCCAAAAAAGATATTCCAGTTTGTTGTTGCCCAGCAGGGATTTAAGAACCACGAAGGGACGATCCTTTACCAGCGATGCAACTTATTTAGTCAGGTTGACCTTCCACTCCACCAACGCGATTATCAAGATCTGCAAACCTTATATCACCAATTAAAACAAGGAGTTACCCACCGTCTTACCAAAGAAGAGATTACACAATTACGAGATGATATTGCAACGGATTGGCGACAGGTCGACCAGCAGATTACGATGTTTAATTATCTTCTTCGTCAACACGGCCTCACAGTTCAAGATCTTCACCGGATTAAGAGCAATTCAATTAACTATGCTTTACAGCGCCGGAAAACTCGTTTCATGATTCATGATTATAAGTAGTTTAAGGATGTGACTTTGACGAAGGCGCGGAGCCAGTTAGCGATTAAATTACGGCAATTATCATTCTATCTGCAAATATTCCAGCCAAATGAGTTAGCAAAAGTACAGTGTGAACAAGCGCAACAAATATTGATCGCTCATAAGATGAGTAGTCCTAAATCACATTTTTTTGGAATAAAAGAGGCACAAATTTTACTAAAAAGTAAATATACAATATAATGTTATTGATAGCGATTTCATTGTATAAATTGACTTTATTTATAAAAGTGTCTTTAAGATTAATAATCTGATAAATAAATAGGGGGGTTCTTTTGAGATTGCTTTTTCCTCATGTTATAATTTGTGATGAATATTACAATATTTTGTACGCGAGAGTGGGTTAATGATGAATCAAGAAACTAATCATGGCATTACTTATTCTTTAAGCCTTTTGCACAATAGTGATTACTCTAAAGCTATTTTCTGGCTAGGAATAAAACCGTTAGACTTTGATGAATTACATGAATTGTTGACTAATATTTATGATAATCAATTGATAACCATAATTGAGGAACTGCAAACCAAATATTTGATCAGTCCGATTAAAGAAGCTGGTTGCTTTGTTCTCACGGAAGGTGGTCAAGAATTTGCCCGTCTCGTTATGTCTTTGGGAGTATGGGGACGTCAACAAATGGATGAAAACGGTGGCAATGATAGCGCTCAAGTTGTTCTCCCTGATTCTTCCATGGATCAAACAGAACTATTAAAGTATCGAAATACGGTTGAACAGTATATTTAGTTTTACTAAACTCTACACGTATAAAAAATAAATCAAATTAATTACACTAATCATAACCACCCGTTTGACGGGTGGTTATGATTATTTTAAACAAATTTATAGCCAAATCCCCGTACTGTGAGAAGATGAGTAGGGTGTTGAGAGTCATCTTCAAGTTTATCTCGGAGGTGACTGATGTGAATGTCAACGATCCGTGAAGTATCAAGAATATCATACCCCCAGACCCCATTAACGAGTTGATCCCGATTTAATACCTGTCCTTTATGATCAACTAAGTAAGAAAGTAATTGAAATTCCTTGGGTGTTAAAGCAATTGTTTTATCATTTTTAGTAACAGTATAGGTTTCTTGATTAATTTCCCATGATCCAGTAGTTATTACTGGGTCATTTTTGGTTGTATTATCATCAGCTAATGAATGCATCTGTGGATAGTGGTAAGTCCACAAGCGTTGCTGAATTAAGGGGCGAAAAACACTGGGAAGGAGAGGAAATGCAATCACATCATCAACATGTGCCCGGTATAATTTCCGTTGAATGCGTTCCGTAAGGCGAGAAACAAAAACGGTAATTGGTCCTTGAACTTGCGACCGAATGAGGGTCATGGTAGCAATCGTGGTGTCTAAGCTTACTTCCGTCATATCCCACCAAATTCCGCTAATTTGATTTTTTTCTAAGGCTACTACTAAGCCAGTCGGAGTAGTCACGAGCTCATAGGTCCAGTGTTCTTTTTTACAAATAGCTTGTAACTGTTGGACGAGATCGTCTTGCTGGCTCATTAGCAAAAATTTATTGGTCATAATACTTTCTCCAAAATTTACATAACCTTTACGTTACAAAGATTAAAAATTTACATCGACTTGCTATTCTCTATTTGTACCATACGAAATATATGAAAACAACTAATAAACAGGTAGGAATAGTAATGAAAAAAACGATTATCGGGGTTGTCATCGTCGCAATAGTTTGTTGGTTAGGTGGGTCATGGGTACTCGCTAAGCAACAACCATCACAAGAAAAAATTACCATTGTCGGCTCAACAGCTCTTCAACCATTAGCTGAAGCAGTTGCAAATGATTACCGGACTAAGCATCCCCAAACCAGCATTATTGTGCAGGGTGGGGGTTCAGGAACCGGCCTTAGTCAGGTACAAGCAGGAGCAGTAAATATCGGATCTGCTGATATCTTTGCTGACCAGCAAGATGGAATTAATGCCAATAAATTAGATGATAATATTGTTGCTGTTTCGGGAATAGTACCAATTGTTAATGAAGAACTTGGCATTAAGAATTTAACAATGAAACAGCTTCAACAAATTTTTACTGGTCAAATTACGAATTGGCAAGAAGTTGGCGGACCTGATTTGCCAATTACAGTTATTAATCGTGCTCATGGGAGTGGAACACGGGTTGCGTTTGAACAGACGGTATTGAAACCGGGGATGCAGGCAGTAAATGCTCAAGAACAAGATTCAAACGGGACAGTCAAAGAAATTATTAGAAATACACCAGGGGCAATTAGCTATATTGCATTTGCTTATCTTAATGACCAAGTTCAGTCAGTTAGCCTTGATGGAGTAGCGCCAACTGCTGATAACATTACGACTAATAAGTGGCCATTATGGTCATATGAGCACATGTATACGCAAAAACAGCCATCCCAATCAACTGCAAATTTCATTAAGTATATGCAAAGCGAGAAAGTTCAAAAGACGCTTGTAACAGAAGCTCACTATATTAGCATTCATGATATGAAAGTTGAAAAAACACCAACTGGGAAAGTAACTGAAAGGAAATAGTACGATGGAAGACTTACGACAACGTTTGACACAGCCCTCGGTTGAAAGTAAGCAGGAAGCCTCAGGGAAAGTAATTAGTTATCTTGCAATTACTTTAATTGGGGGACTAGTGGCAACGATCTTAATCTTTTTAACTTGGAAAGGAATTGCCCTCTTTACTGGCAATCACTATTCATTGTGGGATTTTCTAAGTGGGATTAAATGGCGGCCAAGTGATCATGTATTCGGGGCCTTACCGATGATCGCTACTTCTTTTAGCGTTACTCTTTTGTCAGGAGTAATTGCTTTGCCGCTTGCCTTAGTAGTAGCTATTGCAATCACAGAGATTTTGCCATCAACCGCATATAAGCTTCTTCAACCGACCATTGAATTATTAGTCGGAATTCCATCCGTCGTATATGGCTATGTCGGTTTAACAGTAATCGTTCCCTTCTTACGTCGCTTTTTCGGCGGCACTGGCTTTGGAATTCTCGCTGCTACTTGTGTATTGTTTTTGATGATTTTACCAACAATGACCTCGATGACAATTGATAGTTTTAGGGCGGTTCCTAAACAATATCGCAATGCGTCTGCAGGGCTGGGGGCAACTCGCTGGCAGACGATTTCGCGGGTGATTATTCCGAGTGCTAAAAGCGGGATTTTAACTGCAATGGTATTCGGGATGGCTCGGGCATTTGGTGAGGCCTTAGCAGTCCAAATGGTAATTGGAAACACGACGGTAATGCCAACGGGATTGATGCATTCAGCGGCAACCTTGACTAGTGTTTTGACTACCGGAATTGGAAACACAGTCATGGGGACGATCTCAAACAATGCACTCTGGTCCTTAGCTTTAATTCTATTAGTAATGTCCTTGGCCTTCAATCTTTTAATGCGGCTCGTTAGCCGGAAAGGGGTAAAATAATGCGTCCAGAAAAAGTAGATCGGTTGGCAACCGTGATTATTTTAACTTTAACCGGTTTAGTGGGGTTAGTTTTATTTGCCTTGTTAGCGTACCTATTACTATCAGGAATTCCCCATATTTCTTGGCATTTCTTAACGTCAAGCGCTGAATCATTTAGAAGTGGTGGGGGGATTCGTGATCAATTATTTAATTCTCTTTACCTGGTTGTTTTAACATTAATCGTTTCGATTCCTTTAGCATTGTGTGCTGCCATTTACTTAAGTGAGTATGCACCAGATAATCGGTGGACAAACTTATTACGCTTGGCGATTGAAGTTTTAAGTTCATTGCCATCAGTAGTAGTGGGATTATTTGGTTACTTAGTCTTTGTTTTGCAATGGGGGTTAGACTTCTCCTTACTTGCGGGGGCACTAGCATTAACAATTTTGAACTTGCCGATTTTAACGCGGGCATGTGAAGACGCCCTTTGCCAAGTTCCTTATCTTCAACGCCAGGCCGGATTGGGATTAGGAATGTCAAAGTGGCGCGTAACAACTAAAATTGTTTTACCGGCTGCTTTACCGGGAATTATTACTGGAACGATCCTAAGTGCTGGCCGTATCTTTGGGGAAGCTGCTGCCTTAATCTACACGGCCGGGCAGAGTTCACCGGCAATTAGCTATACCGATTGGAACCCATTTAGTCCTACCAGTTTCTTAAATCCATTACGACCAGCCGAAACTTTAGCTGTCCATATCTGGAAAGTTAACAGTGAGGGATTGGTTCCAGATGCCCGTGCTGTTTCAAATGGTTCAGCAGCGGTTTTGATTCTAACAATTTTAATCTTTAACCTATTAGCTAGATATATTGGTTATTTAATTAAGCGACGACTTGCAAAGTGAGGATAAAAGAATGGAAAATTCAGTTGCTCTTGAAGTGAAAAATTTACAAGTATTATATGGTGACAAACACGTTGTTCATGATGTTTCAATGAAATTTCCGGCCAATAAGATTACGGCAATGATTGGGGCTTCTGGTTCAGGAAAGTCAACATTGTTACGAAGTCTTAACCGGATGAACGATGACTTAGCAACGGTCAAAGGTGAAATTAATTTTCATGACTTGAATATTAACCAGCCTAAAGTTAATGTTTACCGGATTCGTCAACAAATTGGCATGGTCTTTCAACAACCGACACCGTTCCCCTTATCAATCTATGAGAATGTTATTTATGGATTACGGCTTGCCGGAGTAAAGGATCGGCAAATCCTTGATCAACGAGTAGAGGAGAGTTTGCGTCAGGCTGCTTTGTGGGAAGAAGTCAAAGATCACTTAAAAGAAAGTGCGCTCGCCTTATCAGGAGGCCAGCAACAACGGCTTTGTATCGCGCGGACGCTGGCAGTTCAACCAGAAATTATCTTGATGGATGAACCAACAAGTGCTCTTGACCCAGTTTCGACTTCGCAAATTGAAGATACTTTAGTACAATTAAAAGAGAAATTTACGATTATTATGGTTACCCATAATATGCAGCAAGCATCACGTTCAGCAGACTGGACAGCTTTTATGCACCAAGGAAAATTAATTGAATTTAACCAGACGACAGATATCTTTATGAATCCTCAACAACAACAAACGGCGGATTACCTTAGCGGAAAATTTGGTTAGGAGTGAAAACATGGGAGCAATTTTTGACGATGAATTAAAACGGCTGCGGAGCCACTTCATGGAAATGGGAATTGACGCTAGTGAGCAGATCTATCAAGCAACAAAGGCATTTACGGATCATGATGCGGACTTAGCAGATAAGGTTTTAACAACTGATACAAAGATTAACGATGAAGAAATTCATTTGGAAAAACAGGCGTTGAAGCTAATGGCATTGCAAAACCCGGTTGCAACCGACTTTCGGAAAATTATCAGTATCTTAAAAGCTAGTACTGATATCGAAAGATTAGGAGACTATTCCACCCATATTGCCCGCGCTGCGATTACCTTAAGTAAATTTGAACATCATGAAGACATCGAACAGCCAATTGAACAGATGATGATGATTGTTCGCAAAATGCTTGAACGAATCCTTGATGCTTATGTCTATACTGATGAGCAGGTTGCCTATGAGGTTGCTAACGAGGACTTGAAAGTTGATTTACTTTATGTGAAATTACAAAAAGAAATCATGAAAGCACTGGTTAAAGGTGGCGAAGATGTAAAAGCCTATGAAAGCTATTTGGCCGTTATCCGGAATTTAGAACGCGCTGGAGACCATATTGTTAACTTAGCAGAATGGATTATTTACAGTGGATCGGGGAAACTGGTCGAATTGAATCCAGGAAAGGCTGACCCAACGTTAGTCCGTCGGAAATTAACTGGAAATCAGTAATCAAATAAAAAGCAATCTCGAGGTCAAAGGATGACGCTGAGGTTGCTTTTTGATTAGAAAGCTTAAATATAGAGATTGCTTTGTAATTGCGTATTAATGAATATTCTATTTTTGGATCAAACAACAGCGCTTCTAAGAATAATGAGAAACGCTAAAAGAGAATTACTAGGTTAAAAGTATTAGTGATATGAATCCAAGCAATTTAATCAATTTGATAAAGGAAGAAAAGTAGCTATAAAGTAAATTAAATAATTCAAATGATACCCCTAAACTTAGCTAACAAAGTAAAAAAACTCTGCTCCTTTCTATAAAAATTGATAAATAAAATCCAATGAAATAGTAGTTTATAAATGGCTATAAAATCATCGCTGCTGACCGTATGGGGTGTGATCAGGAATAATAAATTCATTTCTTTTAAACAAATTTATCAAAATTTATTTATCACCCTTATCTTAGCTTTTTTTAACACCAATCACATAAAAATATTTATTTTTATAAATTATAATATAACGAACTAGATATAATGAAAATTATTAAATAAAAGCAATGATATTATCTATAAAATACCGAGGAGAATTTTAATCAGAGACAGACAAGGTAATTTATTATTTCTAAATTTAATTAGAAATAATGTGATATTGTGATGATAATCACTGCTGGAAAATAAGATAAATAGTAGACAAATAAGAAATTGTTGCGAAAAACATTTAATCATCCTAAATCTTAGTTAACATTTTCACAACAGGTGTGCTATAATACTTATAAACAAGAAATCCACTTGGTTTTTAAGTTAGATAAAAGACTCTTCATTGAAACAATGCATCCCTTTATCCAATTAACATCAGCAACATTATGTTTCATCGATGAGTTTACTAAATTAAAAGCCTGATTTTTCCTGCACAGTTAAATCAGGCTTTTTTGTTTACCTTAATTATTGTGCTTTTGCTTATCAACGTACAAAAATAAAACATATCTAATATGAATGTCTATAAATTTAAATATAGAAAAGAGTAATTTTTTCAAGGGAATTTACTTGTTATAAAATGATAAATTATTTTTACAAACAAAGCATAACTCCTTATTTACCAAGCTTTTAAACTAGTGAAATCTAAAAAAGGTGTGCTAAGATATTAGTTGCTAATTTATAGGAAGAAAGGGAGAACATTCTTATGATTCGGCGACATGTTGTAGAATCGGGGCTTATTGCGCTTTGTGTAATATTGACTGCAATTGTGTTAATGATGTGGTGGGCATCCCAATACGCCCATTTTATTACGACGGCCATGATGATTATGATCATTTTGGGCTTAATGGTAGGGAGCTTAGTACCAAATATTATTTTAACCTGGCTTGCAATCGGCCTAACAACGATTGGTAGTGCCATTTTATTGCTAGGTTATGTGGTAATGGATAATTCGATCAAAATAATGCTACTGTTTGCCTTTCCAATTACCGCAAGTTTAGCTTACTTTAGTCGTTATATTATTGGAGAATGGGGATGGCTTGACCGTAATCGCGCAGAGATAGAAAGCTATGCGACCCACTATAATCAAATAGTAAAACTTCAGACGGCATATAATGCTAATAAGATTTATAAAAAGGAACTTCAATTCATTATTAAAGAACAAATTGCTGATTTGTGGATTGATGTTACAGCGATTCACTGGGTTCATAATCACCAAATACGGCAATTTCATCATAATGATTACAACTATGCTCTTCAGAAAATTGCGAAAGTCTTAAAACGGCGACGATTACCATCTGAAGCCTTGTACTATTTAGAAGATGGTACTTTTTTAATTTTGTCATATCATTTACCAGATATTATATTTGCTTATCAGAACCAAAGCACGCGTGCAGGACTTGATGAATTACAAATTAATAGTTCAAAACCTCAGTTTAAATGGGGACATTTGAAGGTTGATGATATCAATGCGACTTCATTTAAGAATCTGGAAAGTGTAATGCGTCATATTGAAAGAGATATGGAAACAGACCTTGTCGTTGAGTACCTAAGAGGGGTTCAGAGATAATGGTAAGGATTTTCTTTTGGTTAGCGCTCGTGATTACCCTGATCTTTTTTGTTCAGGCATTAATATTTGCGGTTCTTCAGTGGGTGATTTATTTTCGCGTTGAACAGACAACACTAAATGTAAAAAGGGAAAGGAAAAAGCAATGACCGAGTTTGTAATGATTGTGACCCTGATCTCAATTTGGAGTTCGCTATTAATGTCATCTATTACATTAGGTGGGGCAGTTCACTTTTGGCTTGAACATAGTAGAAAAATTGTGGATATTATCCCATTAAAACGATATCCATTAATTACGATTGTTGTTCCCGCTCATAACGAAGCAGTAGTTATTGCGCAGACGACCCAAGCAATCCTTGAATTAAACTATCCAGCAGATAAGGTCGAATTATTAATCTTTGCGGATAATTGCAATGATCAAACTGCTCAACGGGCCCGAACAGTGTTACAGCTTCCAAAATATAAATATGAGAAAAGAAAAGCAAAGGTGATAGAACGTCATGGTAGCGGAGGGAAGGCCGGTGTCTTAAACGATGCCCTTAAAATGGCTCATGGTGAATATATTGGTGTTTACGATGCCGATGCAATGCCGGAAAAAAACGCCCTCTATTTCTTAGTACGAAAAATCCTCGAAAATCCAACACGGTACGTTGCAGCATTTGGCCGGAATAAGACACGCAATGCCGAACAAAACTTTTTAACGAAGTGCATTAATCAAGAAATTGTTGTTACCCAACGGATCCAGCACTGTGCAATTTGGCATTTATTTAAGATTGGCCGGATTCCAGGAACTAACTTTATCATTCAAAGTAAATATGTCCGTTCAATCGGGGGCTGGGCAAATGGAGCCTTAACAGAAGATACTGATATTTCATTTAAGATTATGCAAAGTGGAAAACTAATCGCGTTAGCTTATAATTCGGAAGCTTTTCAACAGGAACCAGAACGTCTGCATGATTATTATTATCAGCGTCTACGGTGGGCAAAGGGAAACTACCAAGTTGTCCTTAAAAATTTTAAGTATCTCTTTAGAAAGAGCAATTGGCGAGTAAAGTTAGAAACATTTTATTATTCCTGTACTTTTTTCTGGTTTAATGCAGCAATCGTCCTTTCTGATGCAATCTTTTTAGCGAACGTAGGTTTTTGGATTGTTCATCTTTTCAATCCACAGGTAATGATTCCCTTTACATTCGGGGAAAGTAACATCCTAATCGCCCAACTTTTGCTTTTTAATTGGTTATTAATGATAATCTTGTATATTTTACAAATTACAACAGCAGCAGCTACGCAATTTGGGCAAGCGACGAATAAGCAAATCTGGTTAGCGCTTGCTTCATACTTTACCTATTCGCAATTATTTATAATTGTTTCGATTCATGCGGTAATCTCAGTTGCACTTGATCGACTATTACGGCGTGACGGGACAAAATGGGTAAAGACTAAGCGGTTTGCTGACTAATAAGGGGATTAGTTATGAAACGTCCAGTATATATTTGGCTTCTTACGCTCGTTGTTGCAGTTATTTATATTGCAACGCTCGCGTTTGTAAGAATAAAGAATCCTGAACATATTCAATACGAAGCTTATCGGCGGTGGCAGGAGACATATTTGGTCCGCAAAAATAATAAGCAAACGTATGTTAATACCAGCAACGACCAAAAACATCCTGTTGCATTATCGGAAGGACAAGGCTACGGGCTGCAAGTAGTATCTCGCGCTGCTGAAAAGGGCTGGGCAAGTGAAAATGACTTTGATAAGTTACTTAACTATTACCTTGCACATCGCGATTATGTTGGAAAACACCATGACCAGCTAACTTACTTAATGTCCTGGCGTCAGTCTTATAATAAAGAAGGTCAATGGGTTGATGATCATAATAGTGCGACTGATGGTGATCTTTACATTGCTGCGGCTCTTCACCGGGCTGCAAAAGTTTGGCCACAAAAAGCACCTTATTATCATAAGCTAGAGCAACAGATTGCCACTGATATTATGAAATATGAATATAACCCAACCACGCACATGTTAACAGTGGGTGATTGGGTTACGAAGGATTCTAAGTTTTATTATTTATTGCGAACTTCAGATGTAATGCCGACAGTTTTTGATCATTTATACGATTGTACTCACGATTCAAGGTGGCAGATGATCAAAAATAATATGCTTGACCGTCTGACTGCATTAAGTAAACAGCACCGAACAGGACTAGTACCTGACTTTGCCTGGGCTCGACCAGGGAGTACCAAGCCAGTGGGGCCGAATACGGTTGCTGGAAAATATGATGGAGACTATAGTGCGAATGCTTGTCGGGTTCCAATGATGTTGGCAAAAAGCAATGATCCACGAGCTCAGAAAGTCTTAAATAAAATGATGAGGTTCTTCAGTGAACAGCATTATATTACGGCTGGCTATTCATTAAACGGTCACCGATTGGTTAAATATCAATCAAATAGTTTCAGTGCGCCGATTTTTTATGCGGTTAGCTGCAATCGTAATGAAGGGTATGATAATCTGTTTGCTAGCCAGAAACATATCTTCAGTAAACCCTTAACAGAGAAAAATTATTATGATGCGACCTTAACGACATTAGCTGCTCTTGAGGGGATGAACTAATCAATTCCTTCATCAGTGCAAAGACCTTGTCGGTGTAACACCTTCATAATTTCATCGCGCTTGGTATAGTGGCGATCGAGTTTAGCCCCCGCAATCTGGTTGGTGAAGGAATCAATTCGTCGGTTGGCATCACGAAGGTCATAGTAGGTAGTAACCTCTTGATCATAATCGCTTAGGTCACTGAGCTTGATCTCTTTTGGATAGTCATTATCAAATGCGATAAATTTTAATGGCAGGCGGGGCTTTAGTTGAGGTTCTTGGTCAGGTATACCGATTTGTAAGCCTAAAACTGGGAAGGTCATTTTAGGGAGATTAAGGACTTCGATGATTTTTTGCGTATCATTTTTGATTGAACCAAGGGGAACGACGCCAAGACCCATACTCTCGGCAGCAGTAATCATGTTTTGGGCAGCCATGATTGCATCATCAAGGCCTTGGAAGAAAATATCAGCGGTATGTAAACGGCCATCATCCTTGCCCTTTTGCTGTCGTATTTGTTGGTTACGATAAAGATCAACTAACAAAATGAACAGGTCACCGTTTGCGCCGACATACGGTTGCTTACTAATTTCTCTGATTGCGGCCCGTTTATCTGGATCAGTAATGTGCATAATTGACATCTGCTGCATAAACATACTGGTTGGCGTATGACTAGCAACAGAGTAAAGAGTATTCAATTGTTCTGCTGAAAGGTTTGTGGGCTTAAAGGCCCGAATTGTACGATGGTTTAATTGGTGCTTAATTGTTTCATTGGTCATAAAAAAGACTCCTTTATATTAAATTGAAGGGAGTGGGACAAAAGTAGAGATACCTAATGCCTCACTCCCCTAGTTTTTTAAAGTAAATGTTGTTCTTCCATTAATTCGCCAATCCAATTCTTCTTGATTTTCTTGAGCAGTGGTTTCTTAACAATCTTTGGAATTGGCAAGTCCATTTCTTCAAGCGGCTTTTTATCGTTCATATAGTACATTGCTCGCATTAATTCGCGAATATCATAGATCGAATTAAAGACTTCTGGTACCCCGCGATCAACGTTGAGGAGGCTATAAACAGCTTCCATTGCCGTCCGGACTGAATATTCAGTTGTAAAGACGGTATCCCGAGTTGGCGATTCGGCAAAGTTACCAATAAAGGCTAAGTTAGCGGACCCCTCAGGAATAACATCAGGACGATCGCCTTTTACCCGTGGCATAAAGTAGCTAGTAACGAATGGCATATAAACAGGGACGGTATTAACCGACTCTTCTTTTGCTAAATCGTCAATTAAAGCTTCTGGAACACCGAGATGGTAGAGCCATTCTTTAGTAATTTCTTCCCCAGTACAATCAACAATTCGTTTCTTGATGTAATTACCTTCTGTATCAGAATAGAGACCATAAATCCACACAATGGTTTCATTTGGCTTTTGACTCTTAAAATGAGGTTGCCGGTGGATGGTCCAACTCATCATCCAATTAGAATCAGTGACGGTGATAATTCCACCAGTGTTTACCTTTCCATCATGAAGGTCACGCTTAGTTAGTCGTTCAATGTATGGTTCAATTTGTGGATTCTTAACGGTCGCAGTTGCAGAAATGAACCAACTGCGGTTAGGAATGTTTTTACAAAAGACATCCGGGTGACCGAATGCTGGCGATTGTTTAGCAAGGTTTTCCCATAATTTCCAGCTGCCGCCAAGGGCTCGGGTTGGTTGTGCTACCTGGTGATGACTCCCATAATTTGAACTTTCCGTGATTGAACCATTAGTAACAAATACCAGATCATCGTCAGTTAAGTTGATGGCTTTATCTTCGCCGCCTTGCTTAAGAATAATCTTTTTAGCGTGCTTTTCACCATTCTTGGTATCAACCAGGACGTTTTGGACTTGGGTATCGTATTCAAACTTAACACCATGATCTTTAAGGTATGCAAGCAATGGTTTAGTCATTGATTCATACTGGTTGTACTTATTGAATTTAAGAGCAGTAAAGTCAGGCAAGCCGTCAATGTGGTGGATAAATCGCATTGCGTATCGCCGCATTTCTGCTAACGAATGCCACTTCTCAAAAGCAAACATGGTTGACCAATAAATCCAGAAGTTACTCTTGAAAAAGTCCTCAGAGAAGTAATCACCGATCGTTAAGTCGCCGAGCTGGTCTTCAGGTGTAAGGATCAGTTTCATCAATTCCTTAGTTGACTTACCGAGAAGGTATTTGCCGTCAGTTGGAACCTCATTGCCCCGTTTATAAGTTAAGCGACAATTTGAACTATTTGGATCATCCTTATCTAGCCAATAATATTCATCAAGATAAGATGCACCAGGGATTTCCAAGGATGGAATTGAACGATACATATCCCACATACATTCAAAGTGGTTTTCCATCTCACGGCCACCACGAGTGACAAAGCCAACATCGGGGCGATCTTGACCATCTAAGGAACCACCAGCGATTGGTAACTCTTCAAAAATATGGATGTTTTCGCCTGGCATTTGGGCGTCACGAATTAGGAAGACAGCCGCAGAAAGACCTGCTAAACCAGCGCCAACAATGTAAGCATGTTTTTTATCCACTCCCGCCGGCTTACGGGGACGAGCAAATGCTTCATAATTTCCGTTTGAATAGTACATAAAAGGATCTCCTTTCAGGAAAAGCAATCAGGTAATCTACAGTTATATTGTAGCGCTTTCTCGAGATGATTTCCCGGGAAATAAAATAATGGTTTAGAATTTAACAAAAACGCTTATAATTAGTTGAGTAATATTGATATGAGGAAGGATAAAAGTGATTGAAATAAATAAACATAAATATACATTTCCCAAAATTCTTACATTTGGGTTCTTAATTGTTATTTTTATGGGAACGATTTTACTCTCCTTGCCGTTTGCAACACGACCAGGAGAAACGACAAATTTTATGACTGCTTTCTTCACTTCAACGAGTGCAACCTGCGTAACTGGATTAACTCTTGTTAGTACAGCTCATCACTGGACATTATTTGGCCAGATTGTGATTGCAATCTTGATGGAAGTGGGAGGCTTAGGTTTTATGACGTTTGCAGTCATGATGTCGTTACTGATCCGGCAACGAATGCGAATGTCAACACGATTATTAACTCAAGAAGCCCTTAATCTTGACCACTTATCCCAATTGAACGTGGTTTACCTTATTATTCGGCTTTCAGTACTTATCCAATTAGCGGGTGGAATATTTTTATTTTTTGACTTTTATCCGCGTTACGGACTCGGTAAGGGAATATGGTTTAGTATTTTTCATTCAATCTCAGCCTTTTGTAATGCCGGCTTTGACTTGTTCGATAATAGTATGGCAAATTATGCTAATGACCCTTATATGCTATGTGTGCTTGCTGTTTTGATTGTTGCCGGATCATTAGGATTTTTAGTATGGAAAGATATCCTCAATTATCCTAAATATCACCGGCTATCCTTGCATACTCAGTTAGCGTTACGTACTGGAGCAGTTTTATTCGTTGTTTCCGCGGTTGTTTACTTTATTACCGAGAAAAACTTAGCACAATTAAGTGATAAATTAAGTTTTCCCAACCGTATTCTCAATACTATTTTTATGGCAATCACGCCACGAACTGCCGGTTTAATTACTTTTCCTTATACTGATTTAAGTGCTGCCGGCCTCGCGTTTACGGTTATTTTGATGTTTATCGGAGGAACGCCGGGGTCAACTGCTGGTGGGGTTAAAACCACAACAATCGGTCTATTAACGATTCAGAGTTTTACAACTTTGCGTGGACAGCGAGACACGACATTTGCTCATCGCCGGTTTACCCAAGAAAATATTTATCGTGCTTTGACATTACTGTTTGTTGCTTTATTTATTTTGCTTGTATCAATTTTGGTGCTTGTTGAAACACAGGATTTGCCAAAACATGATTCGTTGGCGTATGTTACTTTTGAGGCAGTGGCAGCCTTTGGGACAACTGGAATATCGTTGGGAATTACAACCCACCTTAATTTATTAGGTCAATTTATTATGATGTTTTTAATGTTTGTGGGCCGGGTAGGAATTTATACTGTAATGTTCTCAATCCTAAATGCAAGTACAGCAGCGAAGAATTATCGTTATCCAGAGGAGAGTGTGTTAATTGGCTAAAAAAGAAAGTTATGCTGTTATTGGAATTGGACAATTTGGGGCCTCGATATGTGAAGCTTTAGTTCAAGCTGGTCAAGAAGTATTGGCGATTGATTCTAGTGAAGAAGTGGTAAATGAATTTGCGGGGTCAGTTATGCGGGCGGTAATTGCGGATGCGCAAGATGAGGATGCTCTGTGTGACCTTGATATCGGTAGTTTTGATCATGTGTATATTTCAATCGGAAAAAATGTTGAAGCAAGTATCATGGCCACGCTAATTGCTAAAGAACTCGGGGCACCAGATGTAATCTGTCGGGCTGAAAATGTTAATCATGCGCGCGTTTTGGAACGAATTGGCGCTGATATGGTTGTTCGTCCAGAGCATGATTTAGCTAAGCGGCTTATTTTTCAACAACTAAATCCAAGCGTCGTTGATTATGTCACCTTGAGTAAGGAAATAACTTTGGCAGAAGTAAATATTAATAATCCAAAGTTCTTTAATAAGACCTTAGACGAACTGGATTTTCGTAATCGTTATAATGTCAATGTGATTATCATTGTTAGTAAGGATGATGAAGTTAATCAAATGCCGCAAGCTAATGACGTTATTCAACCGCACGATAAAATCACAGTTGTTGGGCAGTTAAAGGATATTCGGAAGCTAAACGATATTGTTAGTTAAAATAATGGGTGAAGAGAATTGATAGTCGTGATTGGGATCGTAATTGTTATAGTTGTTGGAATTATTGGATGGTTGATCTGGCAAAGGCAACAAGTCTGGAAAAAGATAAGTACTGATTTATCGATATGCGGGGATGTTCAAATCCTTGACATGAGCATTGGTAATGGAAAAACGTTTACTAACCTTGCCAAGCAATTGACTGCTCCCGGTAAAATTATGGGAATAGTTAAAAATGAAAAGCAAGCACAGCAAGTGAAAGAACTGATCAAAGAAGAGGCAGTAGCTGATCGCGCGAAAGTAGAATTGACTGATAACACTAATTTGCCTTTCACTGATCATCAGTTTGACTATGTTCTGATTAGTAATTTACAGCAGGTAAAACCGGCAATTACGCAAGGACGTGTTTTGCAAGAGGCGATAAGGGTCCTCGCTTTTAAGGGAACCATCGTGATTACTGCTACTACTGTACAACGCTATCGTCAACTACTGGAATATTATCGGTTTAAAGACATTAAAGTTAAACAAATAGGTGGACAGCGCGTGATGATTGCACGACGAAACTAAAATAAAGAAGCAGGGTTTGAACATAAATATCGTTCAGCCCTGCTTCTTTAATTCAGTTGTAAAATGAGATTGATAAAAGCGTCACACCAAAGATAAAATATTTTTAATATCAAATTACTATCCCAAAAGTAAATAGTGCCCAGTCTTTTATTGCATCAAAAATTACAACAAAATTTATTATTATCTTACAATATTTGATTAGTTTTTTAAACACTGATAATTGAAAATAAGGGTATCTATCTATTGGGTTTATAATGATAAACAAAAATTATACCAACACCAGCAAGTTTAATCCAGTGACCAAACTAGCCAAAACATATCCAAGGACGGTTTGCCATGGTGAATTGACATGTGGTCCCATCAGTTTCTTATTGCCCGTCAAAGCAACAAGGGGATAGAGCGTAAATGGCAAGGCGATACTGAGGACGATTTGCGCATAAATGATGAGTTGTTCAAATTGTTCTTCGTTGAAATTAATCATGAAGCCGATAATTAAGATTGGTACTAAGGTTACGGCCCGCGTAAGGAGACGCCTTTTCCAGAGTGGGAGGCGAATGTTGATAAATCCTTCCATGACAATTTGTCCAGCCAAGGTACTAGTGATGGAGGAGATTAAACCAGTTACCAAAAGGGCAAAGGCAAACAACCAACTCATTAATGGGCTTGCTAGAGCACCAACGATATGGGGATTCTTTAGCCCGAAAAAGACATCCTCAAGACTACCGAGACTTGCCGCATGAAAGAAGAGGGTTCCGCCTAGTACAAGCAGAAGGGCGTTGACGATGAAGGCTGCAAAAAGGTGAATTAATGAATCCCAGTTAGCAAAACGGAGCGTTTCTTTGACTTGCTTTGGATCATGCTCATCATAGCGTCGACTTTGCGCCAGGGAGGAATGAAGATAAATATTATGGGGCATAATCGTGGCGCCGACAATCCCTAAACTAATTAGCAACTCACTGTGATTAGTAAAAATAGTGGAACGGGGAATAAATCCGTCCATGATCGCGGAAAATTCAGGGTGGGCCCGACATACTTCAATCGCAAAGATGGCACCGACAACCAGAATAGCAGTTAAAACGATAAATTCAATTCGGCGAATCCCAAAGTGGAGGAAGAAAAGGACTACTAAAACGTCCGCAATTGTTAATAGCACCCCGACAAGCAATGGCAGCTTGAATAACATATTTAAGGCAACAGCAGTTCCAACGACTCCGGTTAAGTCCGTTGCCATCATCGCTATTTCATTAAATAACCACAGGGCAATCCGCAGGGGAGTAGGTAAACGCCGCGCAATTGCTTGGGCGAGGTCGGTTCGGGTGGTAACGCCAAGTTTGATTGCTAAAGATTGCATATACATAGCGATTAAAATGGCAGTAAAAAGGACTACTAATAGCTGATAGCGGTATTGGCTACCACCAGCAAGCGACGTTAACCAATTACCTGGATCCATATAACCAACGGCGACTAAAGCACCGGGACCACTATAAGCGAGAAATTTCTGCCAAAATGCACTTTGATAGACATTTGGTACATCAACACTCCCATTGATTTCGTCTAAACTTTTCCGTTCCATTTTTATCCCTTTCGTTGCACAAGATCAGTAATAAACTGAGCAAATTCTGGTGAGTCATTGAGCGAAGGGACCATTACAAGGTTATTTCCGCCATTTTCACGAAAGACTTGATAGTTCTGCACTTGATCTTCTTCTAATGTTTCTAAACAGTCCGCTACAAATGATGGAGCAACGACTAACACATCACGATGACCGAGTTGTGCCTCATTAAGCAGCGTATTCCGGAGGTAAGGTTTTAACCATGGCATTGGGCCAAACTTAGATTGGTAAGCCATCTTAATTTGCTTTTCAGGAATGTCCAGCCGTTTAATCAGTTCCGCGGTGGCCGCTTCTGTTTCATCACGATAAGGATCACCATGATTAACCATGGCTGTCGGAATTCCATGATACGAAATGAGTAATTTGTCATATTTCCCTTTATCCCATGCCGTTTGGATTTGCTTAGCCAATAAGTCTAAATAATCTTCTTCTGCCGAGAAACGATCAATTATTTTCGCTTCTGGATCAGCATCCTTTACCTTCTCAATAACCGTTTGGGTTGTACTTTTAGTGAAAAAAGGGAAGAGAGGGAGAACCGTAATATTTTGACATTCCTTTTTCATTTCGACAATTGTGTCACTAATTTTAGGCTTGCCATAGGTCATTGCCATTTTGACAATCCACTCCGGCATCAATTTCTGGACCTTAGCAACCAACCGTTCTGTGTAGACAATCAATGGAGACCCATCTTTTGTCCAACAATTACGATAAAAAGTCGCTGATCGCCATGACCGAGTTGGAAGAATAATTCCGCGAAGGAGTGGTTGCCATAGTGCTGGTGGCATTTCGATAACATTCCGATCGCTGAGAAATTCTTTCAAATAACGCTTAACGTCGGGAGTTGTTGGCGTATCGGGTGAACCGAGATTGACTAATAATAGTCCGTTCTTTTTCATGTGTAGCGCTCCTGTTTTATAAAATGATTCTTTTTTATTTTACACCTGTCTATGTAAATTTTCTTGACAACTTACTTTTAACTAGTTATTATTACTGTAATTTGAAATACGAGGAAATTACCAATGGAAAACAATTATTTTGTTAACGCAAATATTTGTTGTTGTGAATCGCGTCTTATGCGACTCACTTTTTGGTATACTCATTTTTAATTGAATTACTATCAAGTTGATAACACATAAGGCGAGGCTGAGAAAAAACTTTTGTTTTTTCAACAGCCTCGTTTTTTATAGGTATATTGTTACGATATCGTGGAAATTAACCACAAGGCTCGAGGCTAAGTTCGAACGATAATCAGCCCGTGCCGTGCTAATCACCATTCTATCCTTAGCCCACCGCCTTGTCGAGGAGGTTAATTCCCACTTACTTTTCTGAGGAAGAAGGAACTATTATGTTAGTTGAAAATACTTATGATTTGATTGGTCACACCCCCTTGATGCACTTGCCGATGAAGACTCCGAATGACGTTAATATTTATGCTAAGCTCGAAATGTTTAACCCAGGCGGCAGTATCAAGGATCGTTTGGGGATGGCGCTAATCCAGCGAGGAATGGAAGAAGGAAAAATAAAAGATACAACGACAATCATCGAGCCAACTGCCGGAAATACAGGGATTGGAGTCGCTTTAGCAGCACTAAAATACCATTTACCAGTTAAATTAGTGGTACCAGAAAAGTTTAGTTTTGAAAAGCAAACATTAATGCGTGCGTTGGGAGCCGAAGTGATTAATACTCCGAGTGAAGAAGGGATCAAAGGAGCAATTGCGGCCGCCAAAGAATTAGCTGCTGAAATCGGGGATGCTTACGTGCCTTTACAATTCCAGAATCCAGCGAATGCTGATGTTTATCAACGCACCTTGGGACCGGAAATTTTAGCTGATCTTGCTAATAAACCGCTGGCGGCCTTTGTAGCTGGTGCAGGAAGTGGTGGCACTTTTGCGGGAATTCAAAAGGCGCTCCAAGATGCTTACCCAGAATTAAAAGGCTATATTGTTGAACCAGCCGGATCGATTTTAAATGGGGGTCCAGCCCATAGTCACCGTACAGAAGGAATTGGAGTGGAGTTTATTCCACCGTTTTTCAAGGACTTAGATTATACCGGGGTAAAAACAATCAGTGATGAGGATGCATTCTATTATGTTCGCTGGGTTGCTAAAAATCTCGGCCTCTTTATTGGTAGCTCTAGTGGGGCTGCGCTTGCGGCAAGTTTAGAAGTTGCTAAAGAATTGCCACACGGGGCTAATTTAGTCACGGTATTTCCTGATTCAAGCGAGCGCTACCTTAGTGAACATATTTATGAGGAATAGGCATGAATATCTTTCATTTCATTACGGATCGTTCATACATTAAGGAAGAACAAAAACGAGAGCGTACTAAGTTAAATTGGTTGAAAATCTTTAGTTGGCCTCGTTAATTCATTTTAGTTATCTATTAATATTCAATGTTTCTATTTCTAATTTAGTCGAACTATCACTATAATTAAATAAGAAAGGACGGGATCATGATGAAGATTATTGTATTAACAGGAAGTCCCCATCATCCAGGAACTTCTGAGCAATTAGCAGATGCCTTTGTTAAGGGCGCAACTGAAGCAGGAAATGAAGTTTATCGCTTTGATGCTGGACGCCGGACCGATGAATTTTCGATGATTAAATTGGAAGACAATCATCCCGGACAAGAAGTTGCGATTGAACCGAATGATGTTATTACTAATGAAGTAATGCCTAAGCTGTTAGCGGCAGACATGGTAGTCTTGGTTAGTTCGCTATATTATTACGGGATCAATGCAGCGCTAAAAGCAGTGATTGATCGTTTCTACAACTATAACCATGAACTTCACGGCGGAAAGAAAGCTATTACTTTAGTAAGTGGTTATGGTCAAGAAGATGCCTTTGCTTCACTTAACTTATATTTTAAGCAATTGCTTGAATATATGCGTTGGGATAAAGTAGGAGAGGTGCTCGCAGCTGATTCTTGGAATAATCAAAAACTAGCTAAACATGTTGAAGAAGCTTACCAGCTGGGAAAGACGGTTAAATAGAAGAATATAAATAAAAAGCGTTAAATTGGAGGAATGGCTATATGCCACTAAAATAAATCCTCAATTTAACGCTTTTAATAACTTAGAAGAATATTTTACTCATAATAATCATAAATACCAATAAACAGGTTGAGCTAATCACAGCCGCACCCAAAACGGCCCCTCCACGTTTAAAAATAACCTTAAAGTTTACTGAAACACCTAATGCAGCCATTGCCATTCCTAAAAAGATATAGGCTGCTTGAACAAGTGCATCAAGAAAGGCTGGTGAGAATGGAAGAAAGGTTCCTAACACACTAGTTAAAATAAAACCACCAAGGAACCAAGGAATTGGTAATTTCTTTGGTTCTTTAGTATGTTCTTCTTCACTTTCAACTATAAGGCGGTGTTGATACCAGTAACCAACAATTAAAGCGACTGGCGCTAAGAGAAGAACCCGTGAAAGTTTCATAATAAGGGCGTTATCTAAACTTGCTTCACCAAAAGCTCCCCCGGCTGCAACGGCATGAGCAATTTCATGTAATGAACCACCGGCAACAATTCCAAACTGTGGATCAGTAAGCCCGAGGAGTGGCTTGATTCCAATTTCAACTAAAGTAAAAACTGTCCCCATTACACAAACAACAGCAACAGCTAATACTTCATTTTCTCGTTTGCGCTCCTCGTTGTCAGTTTCAATTTGTGGTGAAACCCCCATTACAGCAGCCGCTCCACAAATACCACAGCCACAAGCAGAAAGGATAGCTAATTCATCTTCTGCACCAAACTTTCGACTAAGCCAATAAGTGAGGACAATCGTTCCGGTAACCCCAATAGCCGCAACCAAAATAGTCTTAACCCCAGCGGCAGCAAGTTTTTCTAGGTTTAAGCGGAAACCAAGAAGAATAATACCAAGCCGTAAAAATTTGTTAGAAATAAATCCGATGCCGCCTTGAGCCTCATTCCGCAAGCTAGCAGGAGTCAACTGCATGGCAATACCTAATAATAAAGCAATAACCAATGCTCCAATCAGGTTGACATAAGGTAGTTTTGCTAAAAGCACCCCAGCAACAGAACAAATTAAGGTCATAATAGCAGCAATCCAGAATGACTTAGTCTTCATAATACTCATTAGATTTTCTAACCCCCAAATAATAATTGATACCTTATCACTTTAACAAATGTATCATGATAAACAAGGGGAAATTTGTGAATTAATAACAATTTTTTACCTGTATCGTTTATTGCATATTGAGGTTATACTATTATTTGTAATTTTAACATTTAGCAAAATCAAAATGAGGTGAGAAAATGGAAATTAAAAGTGTTAACTTAGATCAACCATATTCGTCTCTAGATATTTATCATAGTAATACTGATAAAACTTTACCCGGCCTTGTTATTTTGCCAGGAGGCAGTTATAACAAGATTATGGAACGAGATTCTGAGCGGGTGGCATTAACGTTTGCAACCCATGCATGGCAAACATTTGTTATGCGGTATCCAGTAGTTGAACATAAAAATTATGAAGAAGCCAAAATAGCAGTTCACCAAGCATTTGAATATATTGTTAACCATGCAAATGAATTAGATGTTGACGTTGATCGACTGGGAATTATTGGCTTTTCTGCAGGAGGCCAAATTGCCGCTGCATATAGTAACGAAAAACTAACACACGCTAAATTTGCCGCATTAGGATATCCTGTTATTCAACCCTTGATTGATGAACGCATGGGGGTTACAACAGAAAATGTAGCGGAATTGGTAAATCCACAAACACCACCAACCTTTATGTGGGGATCGGCAAAAGATGAATTAACTCCCTTTGTTGATCACCTCCAAGTATATGCAGATGCGTTAATCAAGTATGATGTTCCATATGAATTACATGAGTTTGGCACTGGGGGACATGGAATCGCATTAGCTAACGAATATACTGGTATTGTCAATAATGATCGGGTAGATAATCATATGGGAAAGTGGTTCCCACTATTTCTTGAGTGGTTAACTGAATTGAATTTAATTTAGCTAAAAATTATGGGAGCGAGACAGAAGTCACTCGTGACTTCGTTTTCGAGCCCCCGCAAGCAACAATAGGCCTTCAACGTTCGACTTTGCCGGACGATGAAGGCCATTGTTGTACTGCGCTGTTCGTATTTTGTGGAAGTGACCTAACTTGTGTCACAGCTCCTTTTTTACATTAAGTTGGTAAATTTGATTATTTCCCAGGAAATATTAAATTTCAATTTTCTTTGTGGCAGTTTGCTTAATGAAATTTTGATCATGTTCAACAATTAGCATTGGTGGTCGCTTTTCTTGAATTAACTGAATTAGTTGTTGCTGATTATAGGTATCAAGATAATTTAGCGGCTCATCCCATAAATAAAGGTGAGCGGGCTCAGCTAATGACCGTGCTAGTTCAACCTTCTTTTGTTGTCCCATACTCATTTCTTCAATCGGAACATTAAAAGTAGCACGTTCCATCCCTAATTTACGAAGAAGGTTAAGAAATTGATCGTAGTTAATTTTAGAAGAAGATGCAAAACTACGTAAACTTCCATGATTATCAGAATAATCTTGACGTACTGTGCTGATTTTAAGGGCACTGCTAAAAAGTATATCTCCGCTTTGCTTACCACTGAATGTCCCGATGATTGCATTAATAATACTAGATTTTCCAGTACCATTATTCCCACAGAGCAGGACCTGCTCATTTTTTTCAATGGTTGCAGTGATATTAGAACAGAGTTGTTTAGTTGGATACGATAACGTTAGATCATTAATGCTTAACAATAGTTGATG
This sequence comes from Limosilactobacillus sp. DJ3M12, assembly GCF_947381695.1. Taxonomy (NCBI): domain Bacteria; kingdom Bacillati; phylum Bacillota; class Bacilli; order Lactobacillales; family Lactobacillaceae; genus Limosilactobacillus; species Limosilactobacillus sp. DJ3M12. Next base: position 47,971 of record NZ_CANCWY010000003.1, read on the forward strand.
ATTAGTGGGGAGGACATTAATTGTTAGCGGAACAACATTTTCAATCTCTTTTAAAAGTCCTTTTCGTTCCTCGATTGCGGTGTCTAAGCGTCCTTTCATTATGGTTGCTTTTTTCATCATTTTTGCAGCTTTGGCACCAATAAAGCCTTTATCCGCATGAGAATTATTCTTCTTTTCATTTTCTGCTTGTTGAGCCCATTGAGATTTTGCCTGACGTGTTTGCTTTAAATGATGAATATCTTTTAATAAATTTTCGTTTTTCTTGATGGCCGTAGAATCTCGTTGCTCCTTATGAACGAAATAATCACTGTAATTACCACGGGTTAAAACAAGCTGGTGTTGTTCAATCACTAATGAATGGTCAATGACTTTATCGAGAAAATCTCGGTCATGGCTAGTGATAATGAAGCCGTTTTTTTTCGCTTTTAGATATTGAGCAATTTGTTTTCGACCATCCTGATCAAGGTGATTAGTCGGTTCGTCAAGCAGGGGGAAATATCCATCCTGGGCAAAAAGGGTTGCTAGCATCACATGTGTTTGTTCGCCACCACTAAGACTACTGAAAGGTTGCCATAGTAATTCTGTGGGAGTTGCCATCAAATTTAATTCTCGTTCGATTTGCCATTGCTCACCTTGATAGCCACTTCTCATAAGGACATTCATTGTGTAATCATTCGGTTCACGAATTACTAATGGATAATAGTTAAACTTAAGATTGGTTTGAATACTTCCTTGAAAGGAAAGTTGCTTTTGCAAGATTTTGAGTAGTGTGGTTTTGCCCCGACCGTTTCGTCCAAGAAGACCAAGTTTCCAATCGCTGCTAATATTAAGATCACAATGATTAAAAAGCGGTTCTTGTCCCGGATAAGCAAAAGTTAAATTATTTATCGTGATTGGTTCCATTAAAAAACCACCCTTTCGTTACTCGCAGAAAAGGTAACGAAAAAAAGCCCACCACTACAGGTAGACTTTTAAACTAATGGTATTGGCCCATTAGTTCTCATTTATTGATCAATCATTGAAAAATAATTCTACCCGTAGTACCTTTCTGCGTGAATCCACAGTTCCAGATACATTAAATTGTGTAGAATTAAAATTTCAATGGATGATCCCTCCTAAAATTTGCTGCTAATAATATAGCAATTTGCCTTCAACTTGTCAATCAACTAATTTAATTCGCCTTCAGCAATTTGATCCAACATTGGACGCGAAGGAATAAAGAAGAGTTGACCACCTAAAATATCAGAGAAAGTTAGGAGATAATCGTTTTGCTCAAGCATATTTTCAAGCATCTTCTTAGTTACAGTCCAATGCCGTGAATAACCAATAAAGAAAGTTCCAGTATTATCAGCGGCAGGGTCTGAATATGGAACATTCATGCGCACAATCTTCTGTTCAATACCATCAATTTCCGCTTGGGAAGCGACATTATGAGCATTCTTAAACTTCTCTTTTTCGCTTAATTCTAAGTCAGAAAACTTCTTTCGTCCAACAGCTTTTTCTTGCGTTTCAGTAGTTAGCTTATTCCAAATGTCCATGTTATGCCGCCATTTTTGTGCAAAGGCATATGAACCATTTTCAAACGTAGGATCCTCATCACCAATAATTGCGTATTCAGCAGCATCCTGAGGTTCCGGATTTTCAGTTCCATCAATAAAGCCAATAATGGCCCGGCCTTCAAAATAGCGAAAGCCCTTTGTTTCATCAACAACATTAGTAATATCTCTAATAAAGAGCATTACTTGAGCCATGAATTCATAAACTGCAGCCTCATCGTTTGCACGAATATGGAGGAAAATATCTCCTTTTGCGGCAGGCATTTTGTATTTTGGCCCGGTTAATGTTTGGTAAGTTTCTAATTCTTTGGGTTTAGGGGCATTTGGGAAAAGATAGTCCCATGCGTCGTTGCTAAAGCCTAAAGAAACTTTAAGATTACCCTTATTATCCCGAATTCGCAGTGATCGAGTAATTGCTTGGAACCGTTCAACAAATTCTTGAATTGCTTCTTGTTCCTTTGCTTGATTTTCTCGTTTTAATTCTAATACAGTAAATTGGACATGTTCACCGGCGTCTTTCCAAACGTCTTGTGCTTTATTAGGATTCATTACCATTAGCTTCAGCCTCCTTAAAATTATTACAAGGCAATTATAGCATTCTTTAAGGATAATTTTTAGATTGAGTTGAAGCCGCTTTCAAACCGAATTAAAATAAAATTGATACTAATTTTACAAAAGAGGCGGTTATTGTGCAGGAAACACAAACGAAGAAAAAACATCATTTTCATATGCCCTCTGCGTTTACAATTTTATTTTTAATTATTATTTTAATTGCAATTTTAACGTGGATTATACCAGCAGGGACATATGAGACGGATAAAGCTGGAAATATTATTTCTGGCACATATAAGGCGGTGACAAATAAACCCCAGGGAATTTGGGATGTCTTTATGGCACCCGTTATCGGGATGGTCGGTGACAAAAAGACAGATGGAGCCATCTCAGTATCACTATTTATTCTTGTTATTGGTGGATTCTTGGGAGTGGTTAATAAGACAAATGCATTAAACGAAGGAATCGGTTCAATCGTTCGCCAGTATAAGGGACGAGAAAAACAATTGATTCCAATTTTAATGCTTCTGTTTGCTCTTGGTGGATCAACATATGGAATGGGGGAAGAAACGATTGCATTCTATCCTCTCTTGATCCCCGTGATGATGGGTGTTGGCTTTGATTCAATTGTAGCGGTTGCGATTGCTTTAGTGGGAAGTCAAGTTGGTTGTTTAGCATCAACTGTTAACCCGTTTGCCACAGGAGTAGCTTCTCAAACGTTAAATATTTCTCCTGGTGATGGTTTAGTTTCCCGGGTAATCCTTTTAATTATTACGATAACGATTAGTATTATTTATGTTTACCACTATGCATCGGTAATTGAAAAAGATCCAACTAAATCATTGGTTTACAATCAACGAGCAGAAGATGAAAAGCACTTTTTAGTCAAGGCTGATCCTAATGACGATCATAAGATGACCGGTCGTCAAAAGACAGTTATTTGGCTATTCGGAATTACTTTTGTTGTGATGATTCTAGGACTAATTCCATGGTCAAACCTTAATAGCCATTGGACATTTTTTGATAAATTTACAAAGTGGTTGGTTAATATTCCATTCCTAGGCGACTTATTAGGGCATGATATGGCACCCCTTGGAACATGGTACTTCAATGAAATTACCATGCTCTTCCTCTTTATGTCGGTCTTGATTATGGCTGTTTACCATATGAAGGAAAGCGAATTTATTGATGCTTTCATGTCAGGAATGGGAGATTTCTTAAGCGTTGCAATTATTGTGGCAGTTGCACGGGGAATTCAAGTAATAATGAATAATGGGATGATCACTGGAACAGTTCTTCACTGGGGAGAATTGGGCCTTCATGGATTATCACAAACGATCTTTATTATTTTGACTTACATTTTCTATATCCCAATGTCATTCTTAATTCCATCAACGTCTGGGTTAGCTGCGGCAACGATGGGAATTATCGGACCAATGGGACATTTTGCGCATGTTTCTGGTAGCCTTGTTATTACTGCTTATCAAGCAGCTTCGGGTTGGGTTAACCTTATTACCCCAACTTCGGGAGTTGTTATGGGAGCATTAGCAATTGCGCATATTAATGTCGGCATTTGGTGGAAGTGGATGCTGAAATTAATGATTTATCTCTTTGTTGCTACTTGCTTGTTCTTAGGAATTGCTGCCTTGCTCTAGGAGGGGATTTAAATGGATAAAATTATTACAGAAGATGAACAAAAAGCTGCTGTTAAAACTTTAGAACGACTAATTTCTGTTCCATCATATAATCAACCAGTAGAAGAAGGCGCACCATTTGGCAAAGGAATTCGTAACGCCCTCGATGAAATGATGAAGATTTGTGATGAATTAGGTTTTAAGACCTATGAAGATCCAGACGGGTACTATAGCTATGCAGAAGTTGGTAGTGGGGACAAAATTTTTGGTGTAATTTGTCATCTTGATACGGTTCCTGCCGGCGATTTAGGCAAATGGAAACATAATCCATTTAAAGGCACAGTAATCAATGATGCAGTTTATGGACGAGGGTCACAAGATGATAAAGGTCCAGGAATTGCAGCTTTATATGCTGTTAAAGCATTGATGGATCAAGGTTATCACTTCAATCAACGAATTCGTTTTATTTATGGAACTGATGAAGAAATTCTATGGCGTGGAATTGCTGAATATAATAAAAAGGAAGCGCCAATTGATAGTGGAATTTCTCCTGATGCTGAATTTCCATTAATTTATGCTGAAAAGGGGTTGCAACAATCTTATCTCGTTGGTCCAGGAACAGATCAACTAAAGATTAACTTGAAAAATGCGTTTAATGCGGTCCCTGATAGTGCAGTGTACGATGGCCCAAAGCAGGATGAAGTGAAGGCGGCTTTAGATAAGCATGGCTTTGAATATACAAGTGACGACAATTCGATTACTGTTATTGGTAAGTCTGTTCATGCGATGATGGCACCGGAAGGAACGAATGCTGTTTTACGGTTAGCGATTGCGCTTGATGATGTTTTTGATTTTAAGCCACTTGATTTTATTGGCAAATTATTTAAGGAAGATGCAACGGGGAGCAATGTTCTCGGTGATGTTCGCGATGAGTCTGGACAATTAACTTTCAATATTTCTAGTCTTGAGATTAATGAAAATGAAACAAGAATGCAGATTGATTTACGAATTCCCGTAACGATCGATCGCGATAATTTACTAGCAAAACTAAGTAAACAGGTGGCAGCTTATGATTTGAAGTATGTTCATTTTGATTATTTAGCACCCCTGTACGTTCCAAAAGACAGTAAATTAGTGCAAACTTTGATGAAAGTTTATAAAGAACAAACTGGGGATGTTGATGCTGAACCACAAATTTCTGGTGGGGCAACATTTGCTCGAACCATGAATAATTGTGTTGCCTTTGGCGGAATGTTACCAACAACTCCCGATTATATGCATCAAGCTAATGAACAGTGGCCATTGCCAGACATGTATAAAGCGATGGAAATCTATGCGCAGGCAATCAAGAAGCTTTGTGTGGATTAAGTAAAAAAGAGTAAAACGATGAATTAGTCATTGCTTTACTCTTTTTTAATAAAAAAATTATAAAAATATAATGTATAGTTGTTCACAAATCGTTCAAAAAAGAGCTAAAATAGCGTTCTCATCCGTTTTCATCTATTTTCATTTAAAGTGCGTTATAATAACAATGTAATTGATTACAATTTTTTGTAATAAATCTTTGTTAAACGTTTGACATTTTAAAAAGTTCATTGTATATTATTGATGTACAAAAATGATAAACGTTTGTCAAATACCTATAGAAAGAGTACCTACTAATTATGAATAACAAAAATTCTCTTGTTACCAAATTGGCATTCCTGTCAGTTTCATTCATGGTTACGAGTGCTTATGCCATTCAAGGTTCTTTACCGCAATTAAAGGCGGCACTCGGAATCTCACAGACACAGTCAGAATATTTAGTTACAACTCCATCATTTGCTGTAATGATTTTTGTTGTCCTTTCACCATTACTTCAACAATGGTTCAATATTTCTGATAAAAAGATTATTATGGCCGGGGTTACAATTGTTGGTCTTGCCGGAATTGTTCCTATGTTTGCGAATGACTACACTGCGATTTTGATTTCCCGGTTAGTTTTAGGAGCAGGATTTGGTTTATATAACTCTCAAGCAATTTCGATGATTTCAGTTTGGTATGAAGGTACAACCCGAGCTCAAATGCTTGGTTGGCGTGCTGCGGCTGAACAAATCGGTCAAGCTTGTACCCTTGCAATTGCCGGATTAATTCTTAGTTATGCAGGTTGGCATGCATCATTTGCCGTTTATCTTCTTGCTTTCGTTGTTCTTTTCTTCTTTGCAGTTCGTGTTCCTGACGATAGCAAAGCACAAGATAATAACGTTGCAGAAGACGATCTTGCTGAAGAATTAACTGAAGTGGAAGAACCAATTAAAAAGATTAGTCCAGTAGTTTACCTCCTTGTTCTCTTTGCCTTCCTCTTAGTTGTAGATTATGTTGGAATGGAAAATCGTTTCCCTGGCCTAACCGTTGCAATTAAGGGAAGTAGCTATACTGGTTCATCAATGTTCCTTTCCTTAATGTTAATTGGGGCAACGCTTGGTGGTTTATTCTACGGATCAATTAATAAAGTGTTAGGTTTTAACACTGTTTACCTTGGTCTCGGGTTAATGGCCATTTCAAACTTCTTATTTGCCTTCGCAAACGGCAACTTTGCAATGTTAGTAATTGGTTTGCTTTTAATCGGCTTCCCACTACAATTAGTTTCTCCGTTGATTTTTAACTTGTTGCCGGATTTAGCTCCTGCTAAGCGTCAACCATTAGTAACTTCAATGGTACTGATTGGTTTTAACTTTGGAGCTTTCTTCTCACCAACAATTGCTGAATGGATGAATCGGTTAGTTGGTCGCCCAATGAGTGGCCTTGATCTTGCCGCACCATTCCCAATCTACGGGGTAATGCTAATAGTTATTGCCTTAATTATTTTCTTTGCAACTCGTCATTCTAAACAAGTTAACTAAATTTAAAATTATTGGAGGATATCATTATGCCAATCAAAAATGAAGCAATGTTAATTACTTACTCTGACTCAATGGGTAAAAATATTAAAGAAACTCATGAAGTATTAAAGAACTATATCGGTGATGCAATCGGCGGTGTTCACTTACTTCCATTCTTCCCATCAACTGGTGACCGTGGTTTCGCACCATACCGTTACGATGTTGTTGATTCTGCTTTTGGTAACTGGGATGATGTTGAAGCATTAGGTGAAGACTACTACTTAATGTTTGACTTCATGATTAACCATATTTCCAAGAAGTCTGAAATGTACCAAGACTTCAAGAAGAAGCACGATGATTCTAAGTACAACGACTTCTTTATTCGTTGGGAAAAGTTCTGGGAAAAAGCTGGTAAGAACCGTCCAACTCAAGAAGATGTTGACTTAATTTACAAGCGAAAGGATAAGGCTCCTAAGCAAGAAATTACCTTTGATGATGGTACTACTGAAAACTTATGGAACACTTTCGGTGAAGAACAAATTGATATTAATGTTAAGAGTAAGGTAGCTAACGAATTCTTCAAGGAAACATTAATTGACATGGTTAAGCACGGTGCAGATATGATTCGTCTTGATGCCTTTGCTTACGCTATTAAGAAAGTTGGTACTAATGATTTCTTCGTTGAACCTGAAATCTGGGATCTCTTAAATGAAGTTCAAGATATTTTGGCTCCTTACAAGGCCATCATCCTTCCTGAAATTCACGAACACTACACTATTCCACAAAAGATTTCACAACATGACTTCTTCATCTATGACTTTACCTTACCAATGACTACTCTTTATACCCTTTACTCTGGTAAGACTAACCGCCTTGCTAAGTGGTTAAAGATGTCACCAATGAAGCAATTTACTACTCTTGATACTCATGATGGTATTGGGGTTGTTGATGCTAAGGATATCTTAACTGATGATGAAATCGAATATGCATCCAATGAATTATACAAGGTTGGTGCTAACGTTAAGCGGAAATACTCAAGTGCTGAATACAACAACTTGGATATTTACCAAATTAACTCTACTTACTACTCTGCATTAGGTGACGATGACAAAGCTTACTTGCTTTCTCGTGCATTCCAAGTATTTGCACCTGGTATTCCAATGGTTTACTATGTTGGTTTACTTGCTGGTTCAAATGACCTTGAATTACTTGAAAAGACTAAGGAAGGTCGGAACATCAACCGTCACTACTACACTAAAGAAGAAGTTGCACAAGAAGTTCAACGTCCAGTAGTTAAGAACCTCTTAGACTTACTTGCATGGCGGAATAAATTTGCAGCCTTTGATCTTGATGGTTCAATTGAAGTGGAAACACCAACTGAAACAACTATCAAGGTTACGCGAAAAGATAAGGATGGCAAGAATGTGGCTGTTCTTGATGCTGATGCTGCTAACAAGACTTTCACTATTACAGCTAATGGTGAAAAAGTGATGGAACAAAAATAGTCATCAAATTAATTAGTAATCTCTCTCAAAACAAAATAGGTAGTATTCCTTTCCAAAACGCTTTATCTCTCTCAATAAACTACCTATAAAAATGGGGCTGGAAGAAAATTTGAAGTTTTCTTCCAGCCCCTATTTTGTTTATCATTTCAATTTAGTCTAATATTGGCTTTGTTACACGAGCAAGTTGTTCAATTACTTGTTGTCCCGCGGCCATTGATTGATTTTTATCAGTATAAACTGCAATTGTGTAGTCTTTTCCGTTGCTATTTTTTACGTAGCCAATACTATTGACGATCCATTCATCTTTACCGTAATTTAGCCAACCATTTTTTAATGCAAAATTATCGCTACTTGCTGAGATCCCCCAGGCTTGGTCACTTTCAACATTACCCATTAAATCACGAATTTCACTTCTTTCGTCATCAGATAAAACTTTAGACTTATAGAAAATATTATTTAATAGTTTAACTTGATCTTTTGGAGTAGTAACAGTTAATCCCCAACTGCTATTAGCCTGAGATTGGGTCATGCCAAATTTTTCAAAAGTTTGTTGGAGACCGTTTTTTCCGCCAAGATAATCTTCAAATAATTCGCTAGTTGAATCATTGTCACTCTGCTCAATCATTTTAGTGGCAAGTGATTTTTGATGGCTTGTAAGGGGACTTTGTTGTTTAGCAAGAATCCCTGCTAAAATACTAACCTTTACTGTACTAGCAGTTCGAAACTTATGCTGGGGTGCATTACTAGAAGTATAAATTTGGTGGGTCTTTGGTGAATATACCGCAATACTGACATTATTATTGGAAGTGAAGATGATTTTATTCCATGCGGATTTTAGGCGGGCACTTGTCGAGCTGAAGTGCCGAACACCCATAATAATAAGCAGAATAGCAATAATAATTAAGATAAGCCTGCGCGGTTTACGACGATGACGTTGCGATCTTTGCATTTTTTAACCGACCCTTTCTGATTAAAATTAGCATACTTATTAATAATACAGATAATTTTTGAAAGTTAAAAGGTGCAACTTCTTAATTTAATGAAAAATAAGGATTTCATTTGAATTGTTACCAAATCGTTACACCTTTTTTAGACAGAATAGGATATGATAGTTAGATGTGTAAAGGAGAGAAATTGTTATAATGAAAAAAGTTAAATCTTTTTTTGCCAAATTATTATTAATGACGGCAATAATTAGTATCTGTTTAAATGGCTTGGGGATGTTCGCAAAAGTTCATGCTGATACTGCGGCTTTTCAGATGGATGCACGAGCAGCTTATGCGATTGATGCAGAAAGTGGCCAGGTTCTATACCAAAAAAATGCAACTAAACGCTATCCAATTGCATCTGTAATTAAAATCTTAACTTTAGGAGTAATTTTACAAGATATTCGAAACCATCATTTAAAATGGGATCAAAAGATTAAGATTACACCAGCAGTTGCCAAGATGGCGGATGATTGGCACTTTTCAAATGTCCCATTAATGAATGGGGAAGAATACACAGTCCGTCAGTTAGTTGATTCGATGATGCTCGTATCTGCTGATGGAAGTACAGAAGCATTGGCATTAGCTGACGCGGGCAGTACAGAAGCCTTTAATAAAAAGATGATGGCATTTGCGAAAAAAGCTGGAGTTACAGATATAAAAATCTACAATATGATCGGGTTGCCTAACGGGGACTTAGGAAAACACAAACTTAAGGGTGTAGATAAAGATGCCGAAAACTTACTATCTGCTAAAGATGTTGCTCTTATCTCAAAGTATCTTGTTGAAAACTATCCTGAAACTCTCGACATTACAAAACAAAAATTTGCTAACTTTGATGTAACTAAAGACCAACAATATTTAATGACAAATGTGAATGCTCTTTTGCCGCAAAACGGTTTCGCTCCTAAGGATGGGGAAATTGACGGCTTAAAGACTGGAAATACTGATCGTGCGGGTAAATGTATTGTGTCAACAGGAACCTTTGCAGGACGCCGGATTATTTTAGTTGCCTTACATACAAAAGGGGAATGGAATGATCAGTCAAAGATGCAGCAAGACTTTTATAATAAGTTAATCGATGAGTACCAGCCGGTTGAAATCAAAAAAGTAAATGATCTTTCGGCCAAGCTTACTAGTGTAAAAGTAAAGAATGGTAAAAATAAAAATAAGGCTAATATTAAGCTAACAAAGAAGACTACCGTTTGGCTTCCAAAGAATATAAAATTACAAGCAACTAAACCAACATTACGAGTGCAGGGAGATGATCAAAAACAACTAACTGCGCCGCTAAAGAAAAATCAACAAGTTGGCTCAATTGAGTTGCATATTCCAGGGTTGCCTGATTTTAATATTCCAGTAAGTACAAGCCAAAGCGTTGCTAAAAAGTCGATGTTTTAATAAATAGATGATTGAATAGGAGAATTTCTATCAATCATCTATTTATTTAAGCGCTGAAATTACCTCAGAATAAAATTAACTATAATTTTAAGACGCATTATTTTTATAATTTAAATTATAAAAATATAATAAAAGTGAATTAGGAATTATAGCTATTATATTAGGAGGTAATTATTTATGGCTGATTACGCAAAACGTCAACTTAAGGCTTTGGATCGTATTGCAAAGAAGATTGCAGATGCTGAAGGACACTTAACAAAGATTGAAGATAGTGTTGACAATGAGAAGCACCGTACTGCTCAACACGAAACAATTAAGGATATTAAGTCAATCCTTAAGCATGCTTGGAAAGTAGATAAGGACTCAGTAAAGCTTGAAGAACGTGCTGGTGAAGGTCGTAAAGATCCAGCAGAAAATCACTATGTTTACATGGAAGATGAAGAAGGCGTTATTAAGGACCTTAACAAGGAATTTAAGGAACTTGATGAAAAGCTAGCAGCTCTTACCGATGATGAAGGTGGCAAGATCAAGGCATTCCGTGCAGAACACCACTACCTTGAAAAGGCAAAGGGAATCCTTCAAAAGGCTGGGAAGTATAACCCAGATGACAAAGACTAATTTATAATTCCTAACACATAAAAAGAGATCGGCAAATTGTCGATCTCTTTTTTTAGTGCATTTCACTTGGTAATTTAATTAGTATTCAACGTGCCATTTAATGGTGTATGCTTTTTCTTCGCCCGGATGTAAAGTAATATCGCCAAATTCTGGGTGATGAGGTGCATCCGAAAGATTTTGCGCTTCCATTGCTAATCCAAGGTGGGGATGAACTTGTCCGTGATTGTAAACCGCTGCATCATCTGAGTTCATCGTATACATAACTAATCCGTTACGATCGGAGTAAAGACTCATCTTTCGGCCGCTTTCTGGATCTTCAAGTGTGGCAACTGGCTTTGTGAGACTAGGAGTAACTTCCCAAATATCGTCAAAACCGTTTTCCTTAGTTGAACTCATTTTTTCTAGTGCATCGCCCATTGTAGTTGGGGTACTAAAGTCAAATGGAGTTCCTTCGTTAGCGATCTTTTCACCAGTTGGAATCTTGCCGTCGTCAACAGCTAAGTGATTTTCGGAGTTGACATAAAGCTTTAATTGATCAACCGTTGGAACATTTGCTGCTGCCATATTCCAGTAAGTGTGGTTGGTAGGATTGAACAACGTATCTGCATCAGTAGTAGCCGCCATCTTAAGTGAAAGAAAGTCGTCATTAGTTAAAGTGTAGGTTGCAGTAACATGCATCTTACCAGGGTATGTATCAACTTCAGGACTTAAGGTTAAACTAAGAGTGATGGAAACAGAATCATCAGTTGCTTTCGTGCTATCAACATGCCAAATGTGACTGTAAAAACCATTAGTTCCACCATGAAGAGCATTTTTACCTTCGTTTTGTTCGATTTGGTAATCGTTACCGTTAATACTGAACTTACCATCTGCAATTCGTCCAGCAACCCGGCCGATTAAGCGATTAGTACAAAAGCCATTATTAGTAAATTCGTCGAGGTTTTCAGAGGTCAAAATCATATCGGCCTTACCACCATCTTTTGTTGGAACTTTAAAAGATTGAAGTAAACCGGCAAAATCAAGAATTCCTACTTGAACACCATTATCGTTCGTTAAAATGTATTTTGTTACTGGATCGCCTTTGTAGGTTCCAAATGGTACTTTAGATATTTCCATAAAATATTTCCTCCTTGAAGTAAGCGCTTTTACAAATTCTATTTTACCACAATTTTATTTTAAAATTACGCAATCGTTTGCACAAAAATAGATATGCTAGAATGAATAAAAGTAAAGATGAATGATATTTATGAGGTATATAAAATGACCAAAAATAGATGGGACAAATTTAAAAAGAATTTTAGTAAAAATTTTATCGACTTTTTAATGATTTTCGCTGCTGAGCAAGATTTTATTAATAAGCATCGCCGTAAAAGTAGTGTAATCAAGGAACAAGACCGTTATGGAAGTGATCAGCGAAAAAAGTCTGAAAAATAGTATTAAAGAAGGACTTGCAAAACGATGAATGCAAGCCCTTTTTAATTATAGTTAATTTATTAATTTTCCTTTAGCGATTGCCAATTTGAATTGTCCATAGTCTGCTGTGACTTGATCGACATACTTTAAAGCCCAATTTGGTAAAAGAGTATCTAATATCTTCTGATGCTTTAAATAACCACGGATCATTGGTGCGGTGGGGCTTTGAAAATGAGCCATCGCTAGCAAATAAGCGCACGTCTGGCAGTAGAATTGAAAACTTTCAAAGTCAAGTTTATTAACATTAATTGATTTTTTCATATCCCGGAACTGTCGAATGTAATAACTACGGCCACCAAAAGTTGTACTTCCTAAAAAACGATCGGATGAGGATTGGAGAACCCGTTGTGCTGTTACAATTCTTTGACCAGCGATTCCCCCATTTCTAATTGCTTGTTGTACGGGGAGGGAAAGTAAATTATAACGCAATGGCATAGCTTCTTTAACTTGTAAAACAATATGACTATTATCATTGCCAGTAAGCATGATTAAGAAACATCGTGTTCCAAAACTGCCAACCCCGACACTATAGCGGATAATATCGGAAATGTGAAAGTTTGCGAGAAGAACCCGAACATCTTGACGAACATTTTCGCGATATTTATTGTATCCTTTAACAATCTGTTGATAACGCACGGCGCTAAGATGGCGTGCACGTGGTGGGTTATCCCGAAAAACAAGGTGCCCTTGATTATTGATAGTTGCCATTTTTTGAATTATTTCTTCTGAATTACTACGCTGGCTTTTTTTCAGAACATTATTAAGGACTATTTGCATCTGTGTTGAAACATCCCCAAAAGACTCAATCGCTTTCCCCATGTCTTCATAGGCAAATGAAAAATAAAACAGTTGGGAAAGGCTCATCTTATTGGCGCTTTTGATAGTATGGCGGTAGGTCTTAGTCGTTAATTGAAGGAGGTGGTAAAGGTCATTGCGATCAAAACCGTTCTCTTCGCCCGCTAGTTCAGCACTAACTAATAACCGTTTTAAATCACTTTCCCAATTTCCGATTCGGGCTTCATCAAAGTCATTAAGGCCAAAGAGAAGCTTGCGTTCAGGGGAGGCGTAAAAGCCAAAATTGTTTACATGAGCATCCCCACAGATAATTATGGGAAGATTGCTTTGGGCTTGTCGTTTAAGGTCATGTTCCATTAATTCAGCAGTGCCGCGGAAAAATGAAAAGCGACTGGCAAGTATTCTTTGGTGGCGCAATGGAAGCAACTCGGGGATCATGTTAGCTTCAGTGATCTGGATTATCTTGACGGGGTCGCGATCAACTGGCATGAAGGTTCCTAACATGTCACTAGAGACTTCTTTTTGCTGCCGCTTACCATTATTTTCCAATTCAGCTTTAGTTTTATTGATTTGAATTTTTCGTAAGTCAAAGATATCGAGATTTTGATTGATCAAAAGTTGCGCATCCTTTCAGAGACAATACTTATGTCTTATTTTAAATCTTCTATTTTATTTATGAACTACACACCGACTAAAGTCGGCGGTTTCTGGGAACGCGAAGTAGTATTTAGGCTGTTACATTGGTATTCCAAATACCTAACTTACAGAACTTAGTTCTTTTACCACGGCTAGTCCCTAGCCAACGGCTTTTAACCCTTTATGCAGAATATTAACTGCCGCATTAATATCCCGATCGTGATGGGCCCCACACTTTGGACACGTCCATTCACGAATTGCGAGCGGTTTGGACCCACTATGGTAGTCACAATGACTACAGATTTGACTGGTATAGTTGGGCTTGACAGTAATGAGCTGTTTACCATACCAGTCACACTTGTATCCCAGCATGGTACGGAATTGATGCCAACTAGCGTTGGCAATGGCCGCGGCAAGATGATGATTCTTTTGCAGATTCTTGACTTTCAAATCTTCAATGACAATCACATCGTATTGCGTGACCAATGCCATCGTCAGCTTATGCAGGTAATCGCGCCGCTGATCAGCGACTCGTCGTTGATAGCGAGCTTTCTGAATTCGAGCTCGTTGCCAGTTCTGGTAGTCATTCAGTTCCTCTTTGACGTCCTGATGGTTATGGTTCCATTGACGGACACTCACCGTGGCTTGATGACGGCGGTGACTATACTTAGACTGCCAATGTTGCGCCTGTTGAGTTAACCAGACAGCGTCAAATTTAGCATACTTATGGCCGTCACTAGTAATGGCTAAATTAGTTGCGCCAACGTCAATGCCGACCTGTTGACTAGTCTTCGATAGTGGCTGTACTGTGGTCTCAACCTGTAGTGACAGGTAATAACGACCTGACGGATCGTAACTAACCGTATAGCGTTTGATCTTACAATGAGTTAACTGGCGAGTTTTGCTGGTTTTAATATAGCCAATTTTGGGTAAATTCAAATAGCGGTTCGCCACTATTTGAATTTTGCTTTTACCAGTATAGGACTGCTTAGCAGACCGTCTGGATTTAAAGCGTGGGTAACCACCCAGATGCTTAAATAATCTTTGAAAGGCCTGATATAAGTTATGATTAACAACTTGGAGACTGGTAGAATCACTACGTTTTAGAAATGGATATTCCTGCTTCAAAGGTTTCAACAATACATCCATGCCATATTGATCAACAAACTGGCTATTAGGATTGTTTTGATAACGTTGTTTTGCCATATCAAGCATCTGGTTCCAAACAAAGGGGTCATTGCCAAACATTTGACATAGTTGAGCTTGTTGTTGCTTGTTGGGATACAAGCGAAGCTTGATCCCTTTCAAAACTGTGGTCATGTTTTCACCTTCTTTATACTTTAATTTTACTAAATTTGCAGGGGCAAAAACGAGATTTTACAGACTTTTTAGTAAGAAAAAGCAGTCTCATGGCTGCTTTGGAAGGCATTCATCCCATGACTAAAGTCACAGGCTTTCTGCCTATAATTTTCAGTAAATATGGTTTGATTAAGTTGATAAATAATGCTTTTCAAAATAAAATTAATATAAGCGAAATTATAGGAGGGGTTGATAGGGTGATTATTGCAGTGGAAAATTCACTTGCCCAACATTTGCATATTAATTCACAGGTGATTGCACCATCTGATCTATTAGAGACAAATGTTTGGACAATTCGTGTTACTGGTGAATTCATGATTATTATGAATAACTTAATGTCGTTGCCAATTATTGTACGCTATCCTCAACGCTTTAATGACTCACGATCTTTTATTGCGGCATTTAAGCGTGAATTCTTAAGTTTATTAGAAGTTTCGCCAATTCCTCATGCAAAAATTAGGATGATTCGTGACGCCCAATTTAGCAAAGTAGTATTTACACGCCAAATTCAGCCAGAAACTCAACAGCAATTGCAGATGTATCAGAACCTCATGATGGGGCCTAATTCAATTATTGATTGGGAAAAAGACCCGACCAATGCTGAAATTGCGCTTCAATTAGCGGAACAGACACGTATTACCAATAAGACAATGGATGAAGAATATGTTGTAATGGATATTTTTGAAGACTATTCAGTTACGGACTTTAAGGTGGCTACTCACCCTAAACTTAATGAACATAACCGTCGCTATCTTTACCGCTCACTTTCAATTAACGATATCATGAATGCAACGGCGGTCGGAGAAAAGATTTTAGATGATTATCAAGATTATTTAGAAAGTCGTGGGAAGAGCGAGAGCATCGTTGATCGAGATTTAGATTGTGCTGCAGATTATATCGGCTACTGTGAGGCACTCGGTGAATCTGTTCTTGACGATATTACCTTGGTCTATCACTATTTAATTAACTATGAAAAACTACATAATGATCGTCCGACTGATACCGGCTTTCATTCTAAAAGTGATGCCTTTCGCGAATTTGGAAAGTTTTTACGGGCAGAAGATCTTTTCTCTAGTGAGGACTACGATTTGTTTGTTCAAGCAATTAGTCAGGGGCTAAAAGATCTTGGTTCTAAACAGCGGATGTACCACCTACAACGTATAATTCGTGATATGCAGCGGCAAGTAAGAAATCAACGCGAGCATGCAATCCAATATGTTAATAAACAATATACTATTTATGTTGAGCTAAGTGATTATCATCCTAAAATGTGGCGGCGATTTACCGTCAGCGGTGATATGCGCCTGGACATGTTGTGCTTTGCAATTTTAGCAGCATTTAACGCGGACGGACACCACTTATTTGAACTGCATCAAGGAAATACTCACTATCAGTTGCCGATTCTTGATAGTGGCTTTGGTCAATCAAAAGATATTACTCAAAGTTGGGTAGGCGATTGTAATCTTGACCATGAATATAACCTAATATATGACTTTGGTGATATGTGGAACTTTAAAATTAAGTTTGAGGAAGTAAAGCCGAAACGACTTCCAGCTCATACTAGTCCCCAAATTGTTAGCGGTTTTGGAAATGGAATCTTAGATGATATTGGAGGAGTAGAAGGGCTGACTCAAGCGGCAAAAGATGATCCAGCTATTAATGAGCCGTTAAACATTCCAAAATTTAAGGGTCAATGGTCTCGTCAAATTGAAAAAATACGACACTCTTATGAATAAAAAGCACTACAATAGAGAATGAAATATTTAATTAATCGAGGTCTTTAAGGATGGAAAAACGCGAAAATGCTATTCCGAAAAAAATGAAGGCTTGGGCAGTCACAACTCCTGGGCCGATTGATGGTAAGAAATCACCAATTGAATTTACCGAAAAGCCCGTGCCGACTCCTAAACGGGGAGAAGTCCTTGTTAAGGTATTAACGTGTGGGGTATGTCATACAGACTTGCATGTGACAGAAGGAGATTTGCCGGTTCACCACGAACACGTTACTCCTGGTCATGAGATTGTTGGTAAAGTTGTCGGTTTTGGACCAGAAACACAACGATTTAAGCTTGGGGAGCGAATTGGGGTTCCATGGTTCCGGCATGCTTGTGGGGTATGCAAGTTTTGTCGCTCGGGTCATGAGAATCTCTGTCCTCATTCACTTTATACCGGTTGGGATCATGATGGTGGTTATGCAGAATATGTCACGGTTCCAGAAGGATTTGCATATCGGCTTCCGGAAAAGTTTGATTCCCTAGAGGCAGCTCCATTATTATGTGCCGGGATTATTGGTTATCGGGCTTTTGAACGTGCCAATGTTCCCGCTGGTGGCCGCCTAGGGCTATATGGCTTTGGTGGCTCAGCGCACATTACGGCCCAGATTGCACTTGCACAGGGAATTGAAGTGCATGTCTTTACGCGTGGTGAGGATGCAAAGAAATTCGCCCTGGAATTGGGTTGTGCTTCTGTTCAAGGATCCTATGACCCTGCGCCGGTTCCTTTGGATTCGTCAATCATCTTTGCGCCAGTTGGTGATATGGTATTACCGGCCTTAGCTAGTCTAGTTCCAGGCGGGACTTTGGCCTTAGCTGGCATTCATATGACTGATATTCCAATGATGAATTACCAAAAAGAAATATTCCACGAAAAGACATTAACGAGTGTTGAGAGCAATACCCGTCGTGATGGGGAAGAATTCTTAACATTAGCTGACCGTCTCAATATCCATCCTGAAGTACACGAATATCCACTAGCAAAGGCTGATGAAGCATTACGCTATGTTAAACATGGCGATATTAAGGGAGCTTGTGTATTACGTGTTAGTGAGGACTAATAATTGTCTTTTCCTTCATATTCCTGCTAAGATAGTTAGAGAGGTTTAGAAGAGAAAAGAGGAGGCTTTTTTATGAAATATCCCCAATTATCATTGGATGAGGTTAAAGGACCAAAAGCAGTAATTGAAACTACAATGGGAACAATTACGGCCCAACTTTTTCCAAAGTACGCACCTAAAACGGTTGAAAACTTTGTTAAATTAGCAGAGAAAAATTATTATGACGATGTAATTTTTCACCGGGTTATTCCTGATTTTATGATTCAAGGTGGTGACCCAACTGGAACCGGACGTGGTGGCGAAAGTATTTATGGTCACCCATTTGAAGACGAATTTTCTGAAGAATTATTTAACTTCACTGGTGCTCTGTCAATGGCTAATGCTGGTCCGAACACAAATGGCAGTCAATTCTTTATTGTCACTAATGAACATGTTCCAGAAAATATGATTGATCAAATGAAGGCTGTTGGATACCCGCAGGAGATTATTGATTATTACGAAAAACATGGTGGTACACCGTGGCTTGACTTCCATCACACCGTATTTGGCCAAGTATTATCCGGAATGGATGTTGTCGAAAAGATCAGCAAAGTTAAGCGAGATGCGATGGATAAGCCTGAAAAAGACGTTATTATTAAGACAATTAAGATTGAAAAAGAGAAATAATAAAAAGGAATGACAAATAGCCACCGTATTAGACGGTTATTTGTCATTCCTTTTTTGTAGTTAAGAGATCCCATAGTTTTTGCTTGGGAGCTGTTAATAATTCAGTTGAACGAGTAACAGCTGACAGACGGAACGATTGTTTTAACGGGCTAGTAACATTTATGGAATGGATATTATCTTCTGGGGTAATCGCCAAACTTGTTAAATAAGCAATTCCAAGATTTTCTGCAACCATGGTTTTGATAACGTGAATGTCAGCGGTTCGGTAGATGACTTGGGGACGAAAATGAGCTAAATGAGAAATTTGCTTAAAAGCTTGCTCATGAAAGAATTCAGTATCAGGAACAATAAAGCGTTCATTTTTAAGCGTAGCAAAATCAATCTCCTTTTTAGCAGCGAGGGGATGACGCTTGCTAACAATAATCTTAAAGGGATACTCAGCCAGTTCAGTAGTTTTTAGCCCCACTTCCTTTAGGGGGTTAAGCGATCCAAGCAATGCCAAATCAAGGTGACCGTGTTTAAGCATCTTGAGAATTTCCTTAGAACCATGCTCAGAGGTTTCCAAGTGGCTTAAAAGGCCTTCTCGCATTAATAGCGGGGTTAATGGCGGAAAGTAGTAATTGCCGATAATAGGTGGCAGCCCAAAGCGAATACTGGATGATTCAGCTTGATTGATTTCTTGGTGAGCAATCTTTAATTCGTTTAAAATAACGTCAACGTGAATGGCGAATTGCTTACCAGTCGGCGTGATATGCAATTGTTTATGGACATGGTCACGAACAAAAAATGACGTCCCAAAATCTTTTTCTAGTCGTTGGATAGCCATTGTAATAGTAGGTTGACTGACATTAAATTTTGCTGCAACTTGCGAAAAATTTTTATATTTTACCAGTGCTTGATAATATTTTAGGTCGTTTAATTTCATAGTAAATGCCTCTCTATCAGTGATTATAAGGGGTATTATTAATTTTATTTATATCATAGCATATATTTGACTATAAACTAGCGCTGGAATTACTCTAAGAATGTTGAAACAGAAAAAAGGTAAAGGATAGGCGATAATGTTGCGTAAAGGAATGCAAATATTAAATGATCCCTTTAAGAATAAGGGAACTGCTTTTACAATTGAAGAACGAAAAAAGTATGGTTTATTAGGCTTGTTACCATCTTGTGTAAGAACGATTGAGGAACAGGCAGACGAAATCTACCGGTTATATCAATCTAAGAACTCACGGATTGAACAACGTCACCTATTGATGGAAGTATTCAATACTAACCGTACGCTTTTCTTCTACTTAATGGAAAAACATATTGCGGAATTTATGCCAGTTGTGTATGATCCCGTAATTGCTGAGGCGATTGAGCAATATAATGAACGTTACATTAAGCCGCAAGATGCTGCATATTTGAGCATTGAGCATCCTGACTTAATTAAAGAGGAACTTGCTGATGCCGTTGATGGTCGTGATATTCGCCTTATCGTTGTTACAGATGCTGAAGGAATCCTTGGTATTGGTGACTGGGGTGTAAATGGGGTTGACATTTCTGTTGGGAAATTAATGGTTTACACAGCAGCGGCTGGGATTGATCCATCCCAAGTGCTCCCGGTTTCTATTGATGCTGGGACGAATAATGAAAAATTACTTAAGGATCCGCACTATCTTGGCAATCGGATGAAGCGGGTTGAAGGACAACCTTACTTTGACTTCATCGATAAGTTTGTTGATGCAGTTGAAGGATTGTTCCCTAAGAGTTTATTACACTTTGAAGATTTTGGTCGGGGAACGGCTGCACGGATTCTTGATAAGTACCAGGATAAAATTTTGACCTTTAATGATGATATTCAAGGAACCGGAATTATTGCCTTAGCTGGTGTGCTAGGAGCCATGAATATCTCAAAAGAAAAGTTAACGGATCAAACATTCTTAACATTTGGTGCGGGTACTGCTGGAATGGGAATCGCTAAGATGCTTTATGACGAATTGATCCGTCAAGGCCTGACACCCGAAGAAGCAAAGAAGCACTTCTACCTTGTTGACAAGCAAGGATTATTGTTTGACGATACGCCCGGCTTAACACCAAAGCAAAAGCCATTTACCCGTCAACGAAGCGAATTTGCTAATGCTGATGAATTAACTAATTTACTTGCAGTTGTTAAGGCTGTTCATCCAACAGTAATGATTGGTACGTCCACTCAGCCAGGAAGTTTTGATGAAGCGGTTGTAAAGGAAATGGCAGCCCATACTCTACGGCCTGTTATCTTCCCACTCTCTAACCCAACTAAGTTAGCAGAGGCAAAAGCAGCCGACCTTCTCAAATGGACTGATGGAAAGGCATTAATTGCGACGGGAATTCCGGTTAAAGATATCGAGTATAATGGAACCGTTTATCAAATTGGGCAAGCTAACAATGCGTTAATTTATCCTGGAGTTGGTTTTGGCGCCTTGGCTGCTGAAGCTAAAGTGTTAAATGATAATATGCTTGCTGCAGCTGCTCATGCTTTAAGTGGCTTAGTTGACCCAGAAAAACCAGGAGCAGCTGTATTACCTCCTGTTTCTAAGTTAACAGAATTTTCTAAGCGAGTGGCTGAACGAGTAGCTGAATCTGCTATCGATCAAGGCCTAGCCGGCGACGGAATTACTGATGCGAAGAGCGTAGTAGCAGAAAAAATTTGGAAGCCTCAATATTAATCAAGCAGCTTTCATCTTTGTGAATAATAAAACCAGATTATTAGACAAAAATAGAAAAGCATCTAAGAAATTAAAAAATCTTAGGTGTTTTTTTGTATCGAAGTTTGTGAAACTTTTGCAAACGTAATTGAAAAAAGCTATTATAACAGTTGGCAAGGCAATAGCTATAAGTGAAATTTATTGAAAATTAAAGATTTGACTATAGCTTTACTTACAAGGTAGGATATACGTGTAAATGATGTGTAACATTTCACAAGACAAAATTGCTCAATTAATATATTGGAGGTTTTTGAGATGTCAGAATACCGTACTGAAGAAGATACGTTAGGTCCTGTTAAAATCCCTGCTGAAGCATTATGGGGACCACAAACAGAACGGAGTCGGAATAACTTCCCAACCGGTCAATACATGCCATTAGCAATTATCCGTGCTTTATTGAACATTAAAAAGGCAGCGGCTCAAGCTAATATGGAAACTAAAGCTATCTCTGAAGAAAAGGGTAATTTAATCGTTAAGGCGATTGATGAATTACTCGCATTAAGTGATGAAGAATTGCGGAAGGACTTCCCATTAAAGGTTTACCAAACTGGTTCTGGTACCCAAACCAACATGAATACTAATGAAGTTGTTGCGCACAAGGCTCATGAAATTAACCCTAACATTGAAATCTTACCAAATGATGATGTTAACAAGGGTCAAAGTTCAAACGATACATTCCCAACTGCTATGAATGTAGTTGCTTTAGAAGCGCTTGATAAGTTGAAGCCAGCTGTTCAACATTTAATTGATGAATTAAAGGTTAAGGAAGAGAAGTACATGAAGACTGTTAAAGTTGGACGTACTCACTTGCAAGATGCTGTTCCATTGACATTTGGTCAAGAACTTTCTGGTTACATTGCTTCCTTAGAACATGACCTTGATTACATTAAGACTTTGGAATCAACATTAGATGAATTGGCAATTGGTGGTACTGCTGTTGGTACTGGTTTGAATGCTGCAGAAGGAATGCCTGAAAAGATTGCTGAAAAGCTTAGCGAAGTTTACGGCTTAAACTTGACTGCTGATTCAAACAAGTTCTACGGTTTAGCTAACCACTCTGGTTTAGATGTTGTTCACGGTGCTTTGAAGACATTAGCAGCTGACATGTTCAAGCTTGCTCAAGATATTCGTTTCTTAGCTTCTGGTCCGCGTGCTGGTTACGGTGAATTAAATATCCCAGCTAACGAACCAGGTTCATCAATCATGCCAGGTAAGGTTAACCCAACTCAAGCAGAAGCTGTAACAATGGCTGCTTTACGGGTATTCGGTAACGATACTGTAGTAACAATGGCTTCATCACAAGGTAACTTCGAAATGAATGTTTACAAGCCAGTATTAATCGATGCATTCCTCGAATCAGCTGACTTATTAACTGGAACAATTACTGGATTTGCTGACAAGATGATCCACGGAATGACAGTTAATGAAAAGCGGATGGAAGAATTAGTTGATAATTCATTGATGACTGTTACTGCTTTGTCACCACACATTGGTTACCATGACAGTGCTAAGATTGCTCAAGCTGCTGATAAAGCTGGTAGCACATTAAAAGAAGCTGCTTTGAAGTCTGGTAAGCTTACGGAAGAACAATACGATGAATGGATGGACATGCTTAAGATGACCAACGTTGATCGTGATAAATAAGAATTGAGTTAAAAGTAATGCCAATTTTGGCAAGAGTGGAAATAAGCAATAAAAAGAACTTGTTCCACTCTTTTTGACTGTTAATACATTTAAATATAATTAAAAGGAGAGCAATATCATGGCTGAAAAATTCCAACCATTATCTGTAAGTAAATTAGATAATGATTACGATGTTATTGTAATTGGTTCTGGTGGAACAGGTCTTTCCGCAGCAATTCAAGCAAACGAATTGGGAATGAAGACGGTCGTTCTTGAAAAGGAAGAAGAACTTGGTGGAAATACTAACCGGGCTTCTTCAGGAATGAACGCCGCTGAAACCAATGTGCAATTACAACATGGAGTAATTGATAACGTTGCCGATTTCTACCACGAAACATACCAAGATGGTGGACGTCTAAACGACAAGGATATGCTAGGTTACTTTGTATATCACACAGCTCCAGCAATCGACTGGTTAGCTGATCATGGGATTAAGCTTGATGACATTACAATTACTGGTGGAATGTCTCGTAAGCGTACTCACCGTCCAGCAAGTATGGCGCCAATTGGTGGTTTCTTAGTAAAAAGTTTATTGGAAGTTGTTCAAAAGGAAAACATTCCAGTATTTAATAAGGTTAAAGTTAACAAGCTCTTACAAGATGATGAGGGTAAGGTAATCGGTGTTGAAGCTAATGCTGATGGCCTAATTAAAACCATCCACGCAAAGGCTGTTATCTTAGCTACTGGTGGATTTGGTGCTTCTAAGGAATACATGAAGCGGTTCCGCCCTGACCTTGCTGATTACAAGACTACCAATCAATCAGGAGCAACTGGTGATGGCTTGAAGCTTGCTGAAGGCGTTGGCGGTGAATTAATGCAAATGGATCTTGTACAAGTTCACCCAACTGTTCAACAAGATAATCCTCATGTTTACCTTATTGGTGAGGCTGTCCGTGGTGAAGGTGCAATCTTAGTTAATGCTGAAGGTAATCGGTTTGTTAACGAATTAAACACTCGAAAGATTGTTTCTAATGCAATTACTTCCCTTCCAGAACACAGTGCTTACTTAATTTTTGACCAAGGTATTCGTGACCATGCTAAGGCAATTGAATTTTACGATAAAGTTGGTCTTGTTGTTCATGGCGATACGATTGAGGATCTTGCAAAGAACCTCAACATGGATACTGAGAACTTAAAGAAGACAGTTGCAACATGGAATGAAGCTGTTGAAAATCATGACGATAAAGAATTCCATCGGACAACAGGAATGGATCGTGGAATTACTAAGCCAGGATTCTTTGCAATCCATATTGCACCTGCAATTCACTACACTATGGGTGGTATTCATATTAATACAAAGACTCAAGTGCTTGATGGTAATGGGGATGTAATCAAGGGATTATATGCTGCAGGTGAAGTTGCTGGTGGTTTACATGGTAATAACCGTGTTGGTGGTAACTCAATTGCAGAAACAATTGTCTTTGGACGTCAAGCAGGTCAACAAGTAACTGTTTACGCCCGTGGCTTAAAGTAAAAAAATAATGGGCAGTGAGAAACTGCCTAGAGCAATTATTTGTATATTATTTGGAGGAAAATTTTATGTTAGGATATCATCATAAAGTTGTGCTTGTTGGTGATGGAGCTGTAGGATCATCATTCGTATTCTCACTCCTTCAAACAACACAAGAAATTGATGAATTAGTTATTGTTGACCTAAAGAAAGAGAAGGCAACAGGAGAATCATTGGATTTACAAGATATTACTCCACTAACTAGTCCAGTCAACATTCATGCGGGGGATTATTCTGATGCTGCTGATGCTGATGTTGTAGTTATTACTGCTGGAGTTCCACGCAAGCCAGGAGAGACTCGTTTGGATCTTGTTTCAAGGAACACAAAGATTCTTTCAACTATTGTTAACCCAATTGTTGAAAGTGGATTCAACGGTATTTTTGTTGTATCAAGTAATCCTGTTGATATTTTAACTACAGTGACACAACAACTCTCTGGATTCCCTAAGCATCGTGTTATCGGAACTGGTACTTCATTAGACACGGCTCGATTGAATGTACTTTTATCTGAAAAGTTAAATGTTCCAGTAAATGAAATTGATGCTTTAGTTTTAGGGGAACATGGAGATACATCGTTTGGTGCATTCGATGAAGCCACTATTAATGGAAAACCGTTAAAAGAAGTTACTGATTTAACTGCTCAGGACTATAGCGAACTTGAAAAAGCAGTTAAAGAACGTGGTGGTAAGATTATCGAAGGAAAAGGAGCTACTTTCTATGGAGTAGCTAAATATCTTGCTTATATTGTAAAAGCGATTATTGAAAATCGTAATATCATGCTCCCAATATCAGCCCCTTTAATGGGACAATATGGGATTAATGATTTGTATCTTGGAATACCTGCAATTGTTAATCGAACAGGAATAGAAAAAGTCGTTGATTACGGACTTTCGGATACAGAAATCGAAAAACTAAAATACTCTGCTGCTAAGATGAAAGATGTCTTAGATGGTGTGGTTATTAAGAATTAATTGAAAGAGGGTTTAATATAATGGGATTAGCTAAATTTAAAGCTAAGGCATGGGCATGGCCCGTTGCTGTTGGCTTAATCTTATGGTTCTGCGGTCCGATCCGTCCTGATGGCGTTTCTATGGCTGCTTGGCATATGTTTGCTATTTTCGTAGCAACGATTGTGGGATGTATCACCCAGCCGTTACCGATTGCCGGAACGACTTTAGTTGGGTTCACAATTATGGCCTTGGTTGGCATTGTACCGATGGAAGAGGCATTAAAGGCCTTTGAAAATTCGTCATCATGGCTGATTGCAATGGCCTTCCTACTTTCCCGTGGTTTTATTAAAACGGGATTAGGTCGGCGAATTGCTTTGGTCTTTGTTCGTAGTTTTGGGCAACATAGTTTGGGGTTAGCATACTCCATTATGGGAATTGATTTGGTTACTTCACCAGCCATTCCAAGTAATACTGCCCGGGCTGGTGGGGTAGTTTATCCAATTATTAAGTCCTTAGCTGAAACTTATGGGTCTGACCCAAAGAAAGGTACTCGGAAAAAGATAGGTTCTTTCCTAGTTTTCACTGAATTCCACAGTAATTTGATTACTTCCGCAACCTTCATGACGGCTATGGCACCAAACTTGGTTGTAGTTGCCTTAGCTAAGACATTAAACATTAATATTACTTGGGTTGGATGGTTTGTAGCCGGAGTTCTTCCTAGTGTACTTTGTTTAATTGCTGTGCCATACATTATCTACAAGATGTACCCACCAGAAATCAAAGAAACACCAAACGCTAAGACTTGGGCTAATAGCGAACTTGAAAAGATGGGTAGCATGAAGCTTTCTGAAAAGCTCATGGGGCTTATTTTCTTATTGACTCTTGTTTTATGGATGTTGACTAGTTTTATTCCTGCTATTAACGCGACTTTTGTGGCTTTCTTAGCAATTGCTCTTCTGCTTATTACTGGCGTGTTGGAAACTAAGGACGTCTTGAACGAATCTGGTGCTTGGAATGTATTGATTTGGCTTTCAATCTTAGTATTCATGGCTAGTGAATTGACTAAGTTAGGCTTCATTAAATGGTTCTCTAACAGTATTGAAGGTGCCCTTCACGGAGTTAGCTGGATTTGGGTATTAGTTGTATTAGTAGTTGTCTACTTCTACGCTCACTATTTCTTTGCCAGTGCTACTGCTCACGTTACTGCAATGTACACGGCTTTCGTTTCTGTAGCGATTGCTGCTGGAGCACCAGCAATGTTAACTGCAATGCTCCTTGCCTTCACTTCTGCTATCATGGGTTCTACTACTCACTATGCTAACGGACCAGCTTCGATTTTATCATCATCTGGTTACGTTACTCAGAGCGAATGGTGGAAGATGAACTTTATATTAGGTATCTTCTACTTACTTGTTTACGGTATTATTGGAACCTTCTGGATGCGCCTAATTGGCATTTGGTAGAAGAAGTAAATAAAAAATCCGAATTCTCGTAACGGGAATTCGGATTTTTATTTTATCTTAACTCTTCAATAATTCGTAAAGCGATTGATTCTGTAAGTATCATATCAGTAAATAAACCTCCACGAAGGGCTCCTAAAGCGGCTTGATATTTTGATTTGCGTTGAACAATAGCAAAGCGTATAGGAACGTTAAGAATTTTATTTAAAGGGATAGAGAGAGTTTTATCGTTAGTGGGATGAATTAGAAAGTTACCGTTAATATCATATGGACGACCAAATGCCATTCCAGCAATTTGGTTTAAACTAACTCCTTTAAATAACCTCTTTTTATAATCATGCCAAGCAGGGATACTGTCTATTGATTGGAGAGTGCCTAATCCACAAACAATCATTTCCATTTTATTGGCAACCTTAAATGCTTCTGTAAAAGCCGGTTCGGAATATAGGTCATTTCTTGCTTCGTCATTAAGAATATAAAGTGGTCCGGGAATGGTGTAATAAGGACAATCATATTTGGATGCAGCTTTTTGTACCATTCGCATTGATGCGGCAGAAGATTTATATTTCATATTTTCACCCATAAATTGTGTGAAAACTAAATTGCGGGAAGAGTGTTTGCTGAAATGATCAAGAATAGTATAAATTGTTTCCCCCCACGATAATCCGATTATTTTATATTCTTTAATAAGAGATTGGATCTGATTAGCTGCAAAGTTAGCAATGATTTTATCGCGGTCCAAGGGGTTGCTTGGATCTTTAATAACATAGACATTTTTTATATCAAAACTATTTGATAATTCGCGTTCTAGTTGGGCATTTCGGTCATAATCTGTATGAATGCTTATATCAACAATCCCGCTTGAAAATGCTTCATCAAGGTATTTCATAATGAGGTAGCGACTAAGATTATATTTTTTAGAAATATCACTAATTGCCATTTTGCTAAGGTAATAATCTTGTGCAAGGTTACCGAGTAATTGTTGATGCTGTGAGTTCATTATTTTTATTCCTTTCATGCTCAATGTTGTTTTAAGTATATCATTATTTTTTAAATATTTAAAAAATACAGTAATTATTTTAATTTTTTTAAAAAAGGTGGTAAGATATTAATAATGAAATGAGGAGGCTTTCGATAAATGGAAGATAAAGAAATACTCTCAATGCATGCTAAGAACCAAGGAGTACTTAATATTGCACCTCAATTTGAAGTGAAAAATCGAAAAGAATTAGGTGAAGCGTATACTCCAGGAGTTGCGATAATCTCTAAGCTTATAGAACGTTATCCCGAACTAAAGGATAAATATACTCTTAGTGGAAAACTTGTAGCATTAGTAACAGATGGCTCTGCTGTTTTGGGATTAGGAAACATTGGCCCAGCCGGTGGTCTTCCAGTTGTTGAGGGGAAAGCATTACTTTATAAGGATTTGGCTAATGTTAATGCACTACCTTTAACTGTTGAGCAAGTTCCTGTTAATGAATTTGTAGCAACATTAAAGAATATGCAGGAATCTTTTGCGGGTTTTCATTTAGAAGATATTAAAGCACCTCGTTGTTTTGAAATCGAAGAGAAATTGTCTAAAGTAGTTAATATTCCAGTTTATCATGATGATCAAGAAGGAACAGCAATTGTTGTTTTGGCTGGATTAATTAATGCTGCTAGAGTAGTAAAGAAAAATCTGAAAGATTTGAAAGTCATAATTAATGGAGTTGGAGCGTCAGGAGTTGCAACAGCTCGATTACTTTTTGCGGCAGGTATTAAAAATATTACATTTGTTGATATTGATGGACCAGTGCATGTTGATAGTCAAAATTATAATCATTATCAAACAGATTTAGTAAAACAAAGTGCTGATCAAACTCCTTATAAGAATTTAAGTGAAGCGGTAAAGGATCGGGATGTTTTTATCGGTCTTTCTGATGCAGATGTTTTAACAAGTGAACAAGTAAAGACAATGGCTAAGAATCCAATTATTTTTGCACTTGCAAATCCAAAGCCTGAGATTGATCCTCAAATTGCAAAAGATGCAGATGCAGCAGTAATGGCAACTGGCTCAAGTCAATACCCAAATCAAGTAAATAATATTTTGGTATTTCCCGGGTTATATAAAGGATTATTATCAGCTGATTTAAATAAAGTCGATTTCGGCCTTGAAAAAGCAATTGCTTCTGCATTAGCAAATATGATTTCTAATCCAACAGCTGAAAAAATTGTTCCTGGAGTATTTGATGATGGTGTAGTAAATACAGTAGCTAAAGCTGTTCAACATTATGCAAGTCAAAAGAATAACGATTAGGAGAATATTAATGGAAGTTCGTGAAATTAACATTCATTTAAAACGCAATTTGACCAAGTGGCAAAAGTTCTTGCGGTTCAATGGAATTGAAGTTTTTTCTGAAAAAGAAACATCTTCTATTGATAAGACTTTTGTATGGGAAGAAAATGGTGAGATTTTAGCAACTGGATCAATTGCTGGTAATGTATTGAAGTATATTGCAATTTGTTCAAAAGTTCAGGGACATGGTGAAACATTTAACAGTTTGGTTAGTAAATTAGAAAACGAAGCTGCAATGATGGGGCGCTTTCATTTGTTTGTTTTTACGAAACCACAATATAGTCAAAGTTTCCAGTATGTTGGATTTCATGAATTAGCAAAAGTAAAACAAGGAACTGTATTAGAAAGTGGTACTCCTGATATTCATGACTATATTTCTTCTTTACCGAACTTTAATGATCAAAAGGAAAGTAAGATTGCAGGAATAGTTATGAATGCCAATCCTTTTACAAACGGACATCGTTACCTAGTTGAAACTGCTAGTAAAGAAAATGATCATGTGTATGTTTTCGTTGTTAGTGAAGATGTTTCTATTTTTTCATTTTCTGAACGCTTTAAATTAGTTAAAGCTGGAGTGGCTGATTTACCAAATGTTATAGTAGTACCAGGTAAGGAATACATGGTTAGTTATGCTACGTTTCCAGCATACTTTTTAAAAGATGATCAAAATGTTGGAAGATTTCAAGCTTCCTTGGATGCAACCCTTTTTAAGGAACAAATTGCAAAACCACTTAATATAACATCTCGATATCTTGGGAATGAACCATATTCCAAAACAACAAATATATATAATGAAGAGTTAAATAGGGTTCTACCACCTGATGTTGAAGTAAAGATTATTGATCGAAAGAAAAACAAGGATCAGGATATTATTTCAGCAACGAAGGTACGAGCAGCAATTGCTAATGATAATATTGAGTTAGTAAAAAAGTATGTTCCAGATACAACGCTCGAATTTATTAAAAACAACTGGTCTGAGCTTCAAACTCGGATAAAGGAAGGAAGTATTAAATAATGGATATTAAGAAGACTGCATTAGCAGGAACTTTGGAATCTTCCGATATTCAAATTACTTTGAGCCAAGGTAATAATGGTATCAACATTGACTTAGATTCCTCTGTGGAAGAACTTTATGGTAATCAAATTCGTAAGGTGATTACTGATACTTTAACTGCTTATGGAATTGATAATGCCAATGTTAAAGCTGTGGATAAAGGAGCTTTAGATTGTGTAATTAAAGCACGGACAATGGCTGCTGCTCAACGTGCTCTTGATACAGCAGATCAACCAGACTGGGAGGTATTTTAATAATGGAAGAACGTTTACGTCGGACAATGATGTTTGTTCCAGGTAACAATGCCGGAATGGTAAAGGATGCTGGTATTTATGGTGCCGACTCCATTATGTTTGACTTGGAAGATTCGGTTTCAATGGCAGAAAAAGATGCTGCCCGGATGTTAGTTTATCAAGCTCTTCAAACACAAGATTATGGTGATTCAGAATTAGTTGTTCGTGTTAATGGAATTGATACACCATTTTTTAAGAATGATGTTTTCGCAATGGTAAAAGCTGGTATTCAAGTTGTTCGTTTGCCAAAAGTAGAATCAGCTCAAATGATGCTAGATCTTGTAAAAGTAGTAGAAGAAGCTGAAAACAAATTTGGTATTAAGCCAGGAACAACGCATGTTATGGCAGCTATTGAAAGTGCTAAGGGAGTACTTAATGCACCAGAAATTGCTGCAAGTACTGACCGGATGATTGGTTTGGCACTTTCTGCTGAAGACTATACGACTGATATGAAGACTCATCGTTACCCAGATGGAGCAGAACTCGAATTTGCTCGTAACATGATTCTTCACGCAGCACGTGCCGCTGGCATTGCAGCCTTTGATACTGTCTTTACTAATATGAATGATGTAGAAGGCTTTAAACGTGAGACTGAACACATTCACGAATTAGGATTTGACGGTAAATCTCTTGTTAACCCTCGTCAAATTGATTGGGTAAATAAGATTTATGAACCAACCAAGAAAGAAATTGAAAATGCATTGGACGTTGAAGCTGCAATTGAAGAAGCACACCAAAAGGGTTCAGGTGTTATCTCAATGAACGGTCAAATGGTTGACCGCCCAGTTGTATTACGTGCACAACGGGTAATTCGTTTAGCAAAGGCTTCTAACTTGATCAATGAGGAGGGCGAATACATTGAAAAATAAAGTCGGACGCGAAATTTCAGATAAAATTTTAGATTCAACAAACTACAAGCCATTTGAAACTACTGAAATTGGTCATCCAATTGTTCACTATACTGGTCATGATGTTCGTGTTACCAAGGGTGACGATAAGTTAGTAGATTCATTAGATGATGTTATCAAGAATAACTTGAAGGACGGGATGACAATTTCGTTCCACCACCACTTCCGTAATGGTGACTTTGTATTTAACATGGTTATGGATAAAATCATCAAGATGGGTTACAAAGACTTAACCTTGGCTCCATCATCGTTAACTGGGGTAATGAATGATAAGGTAATCGAAGCTATTAAGGCTGGTACAATTACTAACATTACTAGTTCTGGTATGCGTGGAAGTCTTGGAGAAGCCGTTTCTCACGGTTTATTAAAGAATCCGGTTATTTTCCGTTCACATGGTAATCGTGCACGTTCAATTGAAAATGGAAACATTAAAATTGATGTGGCCTTTATTGGTGTTCCTAACTCAGATCGAATGGGAAATGCTAATGGTATGAATGGTGAATCAGCTTTGGGATCATTAGGTTATGCATTAGTTGATGCCAAGTACGCAGATAAAGTTGTTCTTGTAACAGATACAATTGCTGATTATCCTAATACGCCTGCATCAATCCAACAAACACAAGTAGATTACGTTGTAAAAGTTGATAAAGTTGGGGATCCAGACCGTATTGGTAGTGGTGCAACACGTTTCACTAAGGATCCTAAAGAATTGAAGATTGCAAAGATGGTTAATGATGTAATTGTAAATTCTCCATACTTTAAAGAAGGTTTCTCATTCCAAACTGGTACTGGTGGAGCTGCTTTAGCTGTTACCCGTTTCCTTCGTCAAGCAATGATTGATAACAACATTACTGCTTCCTTTACTTGTGGGGGAACTACTTCGCCAATCGTTAAACTTTTAGAAGAGGGATTAGTAAAGAAAGTTATGGATGTTCAAGATTTTGACAAGGGTGCTGCTTCAAGTATGAAGAGTAATCCTGGTCAAATTGAAATTGACGGATCATGGTATGCTGATCCTGATAACAAGGGAGCAATGGTTGATCAACTGGACATTGCAATTCT
The DNA here is from genome assembly GCF_947381695.1 of Limosilactobacillus sp. DJ3M12. Classification (NCBI taxonomy): domain Bacteria; kingdom Bacillati; phylum Bacillota; class Bacilli; order Lactobacillales; family Lactobacillaceae; genus Limosilactobacillus; species Limosilactobacillus sp. DJ3M12. Next base: position 80,830 of record NZ_CANCWY010000003.1, read on the forward strand.
TTCTGCTTTGGAAATCGATACTGATTTCAATGTTAATGTTTTAACTGGATCTAATGGTGAAATTCGTGGTGCTGTTGGTGGACACCAAGATGCTGGTACTGCAAAGATGACAATTATTTCTGCACCATTAACTCGTGGTCGGATTGCAACAATTGTACCAGCTGTTAATTCAGTAACTACCCCAGGTTCATCAATTGATGTTGTTGTTACTGAAGTAGGGGTTGCTGTAAATCCTGCACGTAAAGATTTAATTGAAGCATTCAAGAATGTGCCAAGTATTCCATTGATTTCAATTGAAGAATTACAACAACGTGCAGAAAAGATTGTTGGTAAGCCAGAAAAGATTGAATATACTGATCGAACAGTTGCACTTGTTGAATATCGTGATGGTACTTTAATTGATGAAATTAAACAAATTAAGGACTAATTACGAATAGAAATTGCGGTACTGGAATTTTCTAGTACCGTTTTTTATACCCATTATTGCTATAATTAATGTTAAAGTTTGATTTGAGGAGTTAGTATGCAAACTATTTTTGATCACGGTGAATACCAAGACATTCTTGCCGTTTTAAAAAATAAGGATGAGCGTGTAAAAATACAAAACCAGTTATTGAAAACTAATCCATCAATGACTGTTGTAGCAGCTAAATTAAATATTCCTGGTCCAATAAAGAATAATAAAAAGATAGAGTCATTTTTTATAGCTGGTCTCAATGAATTTGAAAAAATGTTATTAGATGCTGGAATTGTTTTTATTTCAAAAAAAGAGTGGCTGGATAAGAAAACCGGTCCAGAACGCTTCTATCTTGTTGATACAGGAGCAATTTTAGTAAAAGAGATTACAAGTCATTTTGAAGAATTGAAGCCAAGTTATCGTTTATTTGACTTAGATGTGCTGGCTAATGATAGTGGAACAATAAAATCACTATCAAGGTCAGATGTAAATCAACCTGCTAGAAAGTGTTTAATTTGTGGTCGCCCAGCTAAAGAATGTGGTCGCTCCCGTCGACATTCGGTTGAAGAGTTACAAGAAAAAGTTAGTCAGCTAGTTTGCGTAGAATTGGTATATCAAGAAAAAGAAAACATTGCAAATTGGTTAACTCAACTTGCACAGCGAGCTCTTTTATATGAAGTATCTGCTTGGCCTAAGCCCGGATTAGTGGATCCAGTTGAACATGGAGCACACTTAGATATGGACATATTTACGTTTATTAATAGTTCTATTAGTTTGCGTAACTATCTTCATCAAGCAGCATTACTGGGAATAATGAGTCGTTCTGCTAATTTATCATTGATATTTGAAAAGTTACGTGAATATGGTAAAAAAGCTGAGAAAACAATGTTTGTTGCTACAAATAATGTTAATACTCATAAAGGAGCAGTTTTTTCATTGGGAGTATTTGTTACAGCAACAGCCTACAGCTTACAGCATCTAAAACGATTTGATGCAAATGATATTAAAAACGTGATTAAAAAGATGTTAAAAAATTTGATTAATGATGATCTAAAACATCTTTCATCGAAAAAAATTCTAACTGCGGGTGAGAAACAATATTTAAAATACGGCCTTTCTGGTATTCGAGGAGAAGCACACGCTGGATACCCGACGGTTTTTAAGTATGGGTTACCGACCTTATTAACATCAAACTATGATTGGAATAGTCGAATTTTAATAACTTTTTTAGAATTAGCTTTACATATTGAAGATTCGACCTTAATTAAAAGAGCGGGGGATCCGGCTATTCAAGAATGGAAAAATAAAGAAATTAAAGAGTGTTTAAATCTTGGTGGAATAAGGACTAAAGCTGGGCAACAAAAATTAACTGAAATTGAAGAAAAATTTACTCAGCAAAATTTAAGCCTTGGAGGTACTGCTGATTTATTAATAGTTACTATCTTTTTAGCTTTAGTGAAGGAAGGTTTACCTGATGGACTTCAAAACAAGTGATGGGATAAGAATTAATTACTATGTTTATGGTACTGGGAAACCAGTTGTTTTAATTCATGGCTTTGGCGGCTATCAACAAATATGGTGTTTACAAATTAAAAACTTAATTCAGCAAGGTTATCAAGTAATTACGTATGATCAGCGAAATCATGGAGCATCAACTAGAGATGAGCAGTTAGATTCTATTGAGCCTTTAATAAAGGATTTGTATAAACTATTAAATCATTTGAATGTAACAAAACCTTTTCTAATAGGGCATTCTATGGGAGCATCTGTAATATATGGATTTTTATCATATTATACTGATTTTCCGTTAAGTGGTGTAATAGCAATTGATCAATCTCCAAAGATGTTTAATACGGTTCAATGGCCTTATGGATATATGGATATCACAAGGGCATCGTATAAATTAAAATTGAAAGAGCATGGTAATGTTAGAGAGACATTAAATGGGGTACCATCTCAAGTAATATCAAAATTAGAGCCAGAAAAAGAAATGTTTCCATTTATTAGGGCCGAAAATCTTCCCTTACTCTATGATCACGCTAAACGGGATTGGCGATTAACACTTGAAAAAATTAATATTCCAACATTATTAGTTACCGCAAATCAAAGTCCATATTTTAATGGTAAATTTGCGGATGTTATGAGACAAGCTAATCCACAGTTTATCTCGCATCAAGCTGTTGATCAAAGTGGTCATGTAATAATGGCAGAACAGGCAAACAAATTTAATAAAATAATGGACAATTACTTAAAAGAACATCAATAATTTAATATTTACTTGAATAGCTTAAGATTAGTGCGGAAGCTGGGAGAAATGAAAAATTCCCCCAGCCTTATTATTTTAAATAACAAGATAACATGAAGATAGTTTAGCCGACCGTCTTGTTGAAAAGATTGATTTCTTTTGCGAACATTCTTTTGTATTCAAGTATAAATTGACGTAAGATAAAGATATTATTTCGACATAGAAAGGGTTAAGACGATGAATACTCGTGATTTGCAATACTTTGCCATGCTAGTTAAATTAAAAAATTATACACAAGTAGCAAAGTATTTTAATGTTTCTCAACCTAGTATTACCCAGGCAATTCGTCGCCTTGAGCAAGAATTTGACACAAAATTAGTGCGCAAAGATCGTGTTCATAGGGATGAAATGATTACGCGCAGTGGGCAGTTACTATATGAAAAAGCGTTGGCGATAAACAAAAAAATAGACATTGCCCATCAAGAAATAGCACGGTCTGATCAGCGACAAATAAAATTCGGTCTTCCGCCAATTATTGGAAAAATGTATATTTCACATATTATCGGCAATCTTTCTAAGCAGCTTCTTCAACGAATAAAAATCGTTTCTGTGGGGTCGCATGAATTGCTAAGTGAATTACAAGCAGGAAAGATCGATATTGCCATGCTGGGTTCGATTGCACCAATTGATCAAACCGGTATTTTTGCGGAATTAATAACTGCGCGACCATTTAGTATCATCGTAAGTGCTGATCATCCGCTTGCAAAGAAAAAGGAAGTCAGTTTTCAAGACTTAACTAACGAAATCTTTATTAATTATGACCAGCAATATGTGCATAAAGCTGCCTTTCAAGCCTATTCTACCTATGCCCAAATTAATCCACAAACGGCAATTTATAAGGTGCCAAATGTTTCCTGGATTAAAGAGTTGGTACGGCAAAATAAGGGAATTAGTTTGATGGTTAAAGATGCGGTAAAGGATGAACCAGGAATTGTCGCCCTCGATATTAAAGACCCAATTCCGGAAAAATTTTTTATTTCGCTTGCTACACGGGAGGATTACATTTTAAGCGATGATGAGCAGCAACTAATCACTAAATTAAAAGAAATTACTCCCGTCGCTTGACAGTCGCCGTATAATTAAATAGTTAAGAGAATTGATAAGAGGAGCTTGATGGGTTTTGAGTAAGGATAAAGAGATCTCAGCGAATGATTTTGAGCCGACTGAACATTTGTCTGATAAGCATCATATGGCGATTCCATGGCATGACTTTTTTACAAATGATAATTTCACCCCTGCGTATGAGGCTAATTTAGTAGAACGAGCAGCGATTGTCGGGCGAATTGGATTAATGATGCTTTCTTATGGAACAGGGGCATGGCGAGTCCGTGATTCAATGAATACAGTTGCCCGGACGCTAAAAATGACTTGTTCGGTCGATATTGGGTTAGTTTCCCTCGAGTATACCTGTATGGATGCCCATCATAGCTATACGCAGGCAATATCTTTGCCAAGCACAAGTGTAAATACGACAAAACTTTCGCAGATGGAACGATTTATTAAAGAATTTGACCAGAATGGGAGTGAGATGACAATTGGAGAAATTCACTCCCGTTTGGAGGAAATTGCCCACTCAAAAGGGAATTACGCTCCTTACCAAGTAGGATTAGCAGCCGCTCTGGCATGTAGCGCCTTCGTCTTTTTACTCGGTGGTGGACCAGTTGAAATGTTTTGTAGTTTTATCGGGGCTGGCCTCGGAAACTATGTCCGTCGTAAGATGATTGACCATCACATTACCTTATTTGCGGGAGTAGCGGTTGCGGTTGCAGTTGCGTGCCTTTCTTACCTGTTGGCTTTAAGTTTGATGCAATTAACGTTTAATGTGAGTTCGCGTCATGAAGCAGGGTATATCGGCGCAATGCTGTTTATTATTCCAGGATTTCCATTTATTACTAGTGGCCTTGATATTTCAAAACTTGATATGCGGTCCGGGCTTGAACGGATGACCTATGCAATCGCAATTATTACAGTTGCTACCTTGGTCGGGTGGATTGTAGCATTAATGGTTAACCTGCGTCCTGAGAATTTTCAAGCATTGCCGCTATCTGCATTAATGCTCTTTTTACTCCGGTTGCCAGCCAGCTTTTGTGGGGTGTTTGGCTTCTCAATAATGTTTAACAGTACGCCTAAAATGGCGGCTATTGCCGGTTGTATTGGGGCGATTGCTAATACTTTACGCTTAGAATTAACGGACTTGACCGGAATACCGGCAGGGGCAGCCGCATTTTTAGGGGCGTTAGTTGCCGGGTTATTGGCATCGATTGTTAAACGTAAAATCCAATATCCACAAATTTCAATCACGGTTCCGTCGATTGTTATTATGGTCCCGGGACTCTATATGTATCGGGCAATGTATAATATCGGTTTAACTTCGATTAGTGTAGGAACGCTTTGGATGACCAAGGCGCTTATGATTGTTGTATTCTTGCCAATGGGATTGATCGCTGCTCGTATTCTTACAGATTCTAAGTGGCGACATAATGGATAGGAGATTACGAACATGATTGCAGAATATCCGCCAACGCTACTGGCAGAGGTAAAAGGAAAAACGAAGGATCGGCAATTAACAGGTTTTACTCCAGGTCAAGGACCGCTTAATCCAGATTTGATGTTAGTAGGAGAGGCTCCTGGTCGTTACGAAGAAAAGGTAAATATTCCTTTTTCTGGTGCTTCCGGTCAGGAACTGATGAAATTGATTGAATCAATCGGATACTCGCGTTCAACCGTTTATATTACTAGTGTAGTTCGTCAACGGCCTTATAGTATTAAGAAGGCAATTGATAAGAAGACAGGTGAAGTAATTGAAAAACGGCCTAACCGGACGCCAACTAAAAAAGAAGTCTTAGCATTTGCTCCTTTGTTTGATTGGGAACTGGCTCAAGTTAAGCCGAAAATTATTGTTACGCTTGGCAATACGGCTTTACAACGGCTGCTTGGTAGTCAGGCCAATATTGGTAAGCTTCATGGGCAACTTCTCCACGAAAAGATTCAACGGACTAATGATGCGCATGATGGTTATGAGTTGACGACTGATAAGCATTGGATTATGCCGATGTATCATCCGGCCGCAGTACTCTATGCCCGCCGATTGGAGCCTACTATTAAAGCTGACTGGCAACGGTTAGGGCAGGACATTAAGAAAATGAAAAAATAACCATTATACTTTTTGTGACAAAGGTCGTATAATGGGAAACAGTTTGTAATTCAAGAGGATGGGACAACGCACTTTGATGCTCTGTTCCATCCTCTTTAGTACGTAGAGAATTAAGGGAGATGAAAAAGTGGAATTACAACAACGACGAACAATTGTTACTGGTGCGTTGTTACTATCTAACATCATGGCGGGGATGGATGGTACGATTGTAAATACGGCCTTGCCAGCTATTACCAGTGACCTTCATGGGTTGCAATATATGGGGTGGATCATCGCAACTTTTCTTTTGGGAATGGCTGTTGCAACCCCATTATGGAGTAAGTTTGGTGAGCATAAGGGAAATAAGCAAGCCTATATTACTGCTACCTCCATGTTTTTAGTCGGAGCCATCTTTCAAGGATTAGCCCCTAATATTTTATGGTTTATTATTGCGCGAACTGTAATGGGAATTGGTGCTGGCGGAATGAATACAATCCCGTTTATCGTTTTTGCTGAATTGTACGACAACCTAAAAAAACGAGCCCAAGTATTAGGAATTGCCAGTGCTTGTTTTGGAACTGCTTCGATTATTGGTCCTCTACTCGGTGGATGGATTGTTGACGCGTTGAGTTGGCACTGGGTTTTCTATGTTAATGTACCGATTGCCTTAATTGCGATTACGATCATTAGCTTGTTCTATAAGAATGTGAAAAAGCAAGCTGCAGGTAAGCCAGTTGATTATCTTGGAGCAACTTTACTGGTAGTCAGTTTAGTAATAATTTTAGTAGCTGTTCAATTGATTGGTTCAGCTTCTGGCTTAGTAGTGGGCTGTTTATTAGTTGTTGGTCTCTTATTGCTTGGCGGAATGATAAAAGTTGACAGTAAGGCGGTCGACCCAATCGTTCCTAGCCGTCTGTTTAAAAATCGCGAATTGGTAATTGATTTTACTTTATTCGTTATAATCTGGGGTTCATTTATTGCATTTGTCACTTATATTCCAATGTGGGCTCAGGGAATTTTAGGTTTAAGTGCGCTGCTTGGCGGAATGACGCAAATTCCAGGTGCGGTTACTAACTTTATTGGTTCAGAATTAGTACCGGTATTGCAGGAGCGATGGGGAAAATACTGGATTGTTACCTGTGGGGCGGCTTCAATTTTTATTGCTTATTTAGGAATAATGATTGGGGGGCAAAAAACACCATTCTGGCTTATTTTATTCATGGGTGCTTTTGAAGGATTCGGTGTTGGTCTTGTCTTTAATATTTTACAGATTAATGTTCAAACAGATGCTGAATTACGGGATGTGCCAATTGCTACTTCACTCGGATACTTATTACGAATTTTGAGTCAGACCCTTATGTCCGCGGTTTATGGCGTTATTCTTAATCAAGAGCTATTCCAGGGTGTTCAAACGCATCACGGAATTACCTTAAGAATGCTAAACAAATTATCTAATGCCCAAACTGCTAATAGTCTTCCAAATAAGCTTTTACCAACCATGCGTACGATACTTTATAATGGGTATCGCGATATTATCATTGCGGCAGTAATTTTAATCGTTATTGCCTTAATTTTGGTTGTGATTTTAGGCTGGCGAAATCATTGTCACCAACGCGACCTAATGGCTTTAGGTAATCTTAAAGACACAAAATCTTAAATCATGATAGTATAATAGTAAGATTTTAAATGAGGAGCGATCGTTTCAGTGGAGAAAATAAAAAAATTTAATACTCAAATTGCTAGTCATTTGGCTAATAATCTTGAGAATAGTTTGCGAGAGTTACGGCGATGTGGTGCTCATCGTTCTAGTAAAGCAACCTTTACTGAAATGGGAATTCAATTAAGCGGGTTTAAAAATGATCTTGCAGAAAATAATAAATTTAATGCCTTAGTGGGTAATGCATGGATTGACAATGAAGCTGATTACTACTTACCTGCTGCTGAGATGACGGTTGATGTTCAGCGTCAAGAACAGGAAGTAACAACATATGTCTTAAATGATCACGGGAATAATCAACGAATAATCATGTATCTAACCGGTGGAGCCTATATTCAGCGTCCCGATAAGACTCATTGGCAATATTTAAATCGGTTGGCAATCGCCACGGATGCGAAGATTTATGTCCCAATTTATTCATTGGTTCCGCATACTACTTTCCGTACCGCCTATCAAGAAATTGCTAGTCTTTATAGTAAAATTTATACCCTTATGCCTGCTAGTAAAGTAACTATTATGGGCGATTCAGCTGGCGGAGGATTAGCAGCTGGTTTTTGTGAATATCTTGGTAAAAAGGGACTTCCACAGCCTGGTCATCTCATTCTATTTTCTCCTTGGCTTGACCTTGACCTCACAAATCCTCTCATTAGCAAATATGAAGATAAAGATGTTACACTAGCAGTGAACGGTTTGCGAAAAATTGGTACGATGTGGGCCGGTGATACAGATCATCAAGACTATCGCTTAAGTCCCTTGTATGGGAATCTTGATCAGTTGCGCGATGTGACTGTTTTTGTAGGGACAAGGGAAATAATGTATCCTGATGTGACCTTGTTTGTTCAAAAATTGCGTGACGCTGGGATCACTGTAAACTCATATACGGGTCGTGGACTGTTTCATATTTACCCGCTTTATCAAATTCCAGAAGCAAAGGGTGTAATGAAACGGGTAGTTGCAACAATTAATAATTGATGGGGTGATATTTTGGCTAAAGTTGCTGTAGTGTTTGCACCAGGTTGTGAAGAAGTAGAAGGACTTACAATTGTGGACGTTCTCCGGCGAATGAGGATTGAAACCACAATGGTCGGATTAGAGGATCTTCATGTTCCTGGCGCTCATGGAATTGAATTAACTTGTGATGAGGTAATGAGTGATCGGCTCCTCAATTATGATGTGGTGGCCTTTCCTGGTGGTCGCGGGGGTGCCCAAAAGCTTCGCGATAATGATAAGTTGATGAAATTGATGCAAAAACGCAATGCAGAAAATAAGTGGGATGCCGCAATGTGTGCTGCTCCGATTGCCTTGGCTCGGTATGGCTTGCTTGATAATCATAACTATACTTGCTTCCCGGGAATTAACGAGGAAATTGCTAAGGTTGCCCCAACAGCAAATTTTAAAGAGGATATTACGGTTGTTGATAATGATGGAAAAATCATTACCAGTCGTGGACCCGCAACTGCCTTAGCCTTTGCTTATCAGATTGCAGAGGTATTAGGATATAACACTGATAAGATTAAGCATGAGATGCTATACGACTATTTAATGGATCAGAAATAATAGATAAAAGTAAAGAGGGTGAGGAAAAACGAAAAAGTTTTTCCTCACCCTCTTAACATTATTTAATCAACCACCAGAAGATTGAACGGTGGTTTTGCTGATCAACACGTTGGTTAACGACACTAACTAGAATCATCATTGTGGCAATAATTGAATTCTTCTTGCGGAAGGCAGTATAACGTGAATACCAAACTGTCGCATATTTATCTTTGTATCGCCGTAATCCTTGAAAGCCATACAAATGATATCCATATTCATAGATGAAGTGTGCAGCTTTTTCTTCAATAAAGCTAAATTGATATTCACCAACATTCGAAAGAGGTGCCATTCCGAGATCAAAGTAGGTATAACCGTTTTCCTGCCCGTACTGGAACATACTAATGAAAATTTTATCCATGATTCCAGAAGGGGCATCTTTACTATGACGCATGAGGTCAATTGTTAAAATCTTTTTACCCCCTGTCGGCATAAACGTTGCAAAGGCGAACATTTTGCCGTCTTTATCACGGATAATGCCAACAGGTGCTTGATTAATGTAGTAGGAGTCAAAGAAACCGAGAGAGAATCCTTTTTCTGTTTCGTTTCCTAACCAGCTATCGGAGACTTGTTTCATCTCCTGCATTAATTCTTTACTAAATGGTGGCTTTTCAACAGAGAAGGTATAGCCTTCACGATCAAATTTATGCATCAATGCTCGTTGTGATCGTTGTCGCTTACCAGCAAGCGTAAAGTCTGCCAGCTTAACAAGGCCAGTTTCACCGGTTTTAATAAAGTCGAAGCCAAATTCATGAAGAAGCATTGTCATATCGCTGGAGACTTCATAAAAGACAAGCTGATAGCCATACTTATCAGCTTCTAAGACAAATTGTCGAAGAGCTGGTCGCCAACTATCCTTATCTCCAACTGGATCGCCTATTACGACCAAGCGATCATATTTACGGCGATACATGAAAAAGAGCTTATCATGATCGTCAACACTGTAATAATAGATACTTTTATCTTTTAAGAAGGCGAGGTGACTAGTTTCATTTCCTCCATATTCTTTAATAACATTGCGGATCCGTTCAGCATCAAATACGTTTGGAATATTGAAAGGATCAGTCCCGGCCATAAAGTAGCGCAGAATAACGAAAATTAATAAGAGGCCGAGGATTAATCCGAAAAGTCCGGAAATCCAAATCTTTTCACCAGGGAAAAATAGAAAATCAGGGATGTGGTGCTTACTGGAATATTGAGGAGCATTAATAACCCCGACAATTACATAGAGGATACATGCCCCAGCAAAGATAAGACTATCAATTGCGAATTTTCCAATTGAATATTCCAATTTCTTCCGGTATAACACATGGCGAGAGAGTAAAACAAGTATCAAAACAATGACGAGGTAAATTGTTAAGCTCAATGTTCCCAGGTTCCAAATGGTATTAGCAATTCCAATTACCAATAATATTAAAGTAGGAAGGTATGCCTTTTTCACCTTTGATTGAAGACCGCGAGCACAGGCAAGCATAGCCAGTGCAAATAAGATGGTTGTCAATTGGTGGAGGAAGAAGAAGGTATAGGGATAAAGGTTCGCGATAATCTTATTTTGTGCTGTGATGTCTGGAATTGAGGCAGTAATAAGCATCAGAATCCCAGAAACATACATAAATGTTGTAATTAAATAGTAAGCAAGTTTGCGGACCATTAGCAATGGTAATCCGTCGAAAAACTGGTTAACTTGGGATGCCAGAGAGTGCAAGAACATGAATCCGGCAATAATTAAGGGAACGATGTAGTAAAAAATTCGGAATAGTAATAACCAAATAACAGAGGTAGTTTGGGAAACGCCAAGTAATGACAGTTCTAACATCATTAAAAGGTCAAACGAACCAAGTGCCCCCGGAATCATTGAAAGAACCCCGAGAACTTGGGCAACAACGTATAATGGCAGAACGCTAATAAGGCTATGCCGAACGTCTAAGCACCAACCGACTAGTAAGAAAAAAAGTGCTACAAATAGCCATTCACAAGTTGAACTGGTGACTAAAAAGGTCCCTACTTTGGGCGTGATATTCTTAAATATTTTACTATTATGAATAACAGTAAAATAAAAAACGATTGGAAAATATAATCCGCCCCCCACAAGCCAAAGTGCGTATTGGTTGAAGTGGCCGCCATCGTGAAACACAAACATGATGATCAAAGCTACCCAACAAAGAACAGATAAACCAGAGAGTAAGAAAACAGCGATTTTAGAGATGGCAAGTAGAATCTCTTTCTTAGTTGCGTTCTTTCGATAGAAGTATGCTCGTAAAGTAGAACCAAGAATTCCGCCAAATCCGGCAATATTTGTTAAAGTATTAGTAATCCATCCACAGCGGATAATATATGATTTCTTAAATTTCCCGGGTAATAAATGAGTGATTGCAAAATCATACCCCAACATAGGGATGACTGCGATGCATCCCGTAATTAGTAGCAGGATGATACTTTTCCAAGACAGGTTTGCTAAACCAACTCCTACTTCATGCCATTTAACTGTTTTAAAAAAGTTACCTAACGCGAGAATAACAAAGACTAGGACTGAGGTTACAAACACTACTTTTATGATTTTTGAATACTTAGACCACCAGTTTAATAGGCGCTTGCCCAACTGCTGCATTAAAAACTCCTCCTTAATAATAGCTAGTACTTTCATTATAAACTATTGATAATTTTTACGGTATAGATAGGAAAAACGAAAAATCAAAAATAAATCACAAATTTTTGTTGACTAATTTCGATAAATCTCGTATACTTTTATTTGTTGTCAAGTTGGTCCGTTGGTCTAGTTGGTTTAGGACGCATCCCTGTCACGGATGAGATCACGAGTTCGAGTCTCGTACGGACCGTTCAATATTAAGGAGCTGTGATTTAGGTCATCAGCTCTTTTTTTGTATCTTTTTCAATGTTGATGGAGGAAATTAAGATGGAAAATACGTGGATATACCGAGGAACCGAACCAATTAAAATAAAGAAGTATCTTCAGTCATTAGGGATGGGGCATCGTTTATTTAACGATCTTAAAAACGGTGAAGGGGAATTCCTTGTTGATCATCGGAAGGTACGGCCAACAACCCAGATTCTTCCTAATCAACCTTTAACCATTAAGGCTCAGCCAGAGTTAGCTGATGATACTGTTGGAATTAGTAATGAGCCCTTAAATGTTGTTTATGAAGATGATAATTGGTTGGTAATAGATAAGCCAGCAGGTGTGACTTCTATCCCAGGACCAACTGTTCAAAATGATACAGTTTTAAATCGGGTAAAGGGATACTTAATCGCAAATAATTCTGTAGATCTCCGCCCTCATTTAATTACACGACTGGATCGCTTTACGGGGGGACTACTTCTTGTCGCTAAGCATCATATTGCCTCCAGTATGATCAGTCAGCAAGTGCAGCAACATCAAATGCTGAAGGAATATACCGCTTTAGTAGAAGGACAGGTTATGGACGAGCATGGCGAGATTAACAAGCCGATTGGAAGAAAGGATGGGCAGGCTGCACGGGTAATTGACGAGAATGGGCAACGAGCTTTGACCGAGTATTGGGTTGAAGAACGAGGCGCAAAGTGGACACGAGTACGGGTAAGACTTCACACTGGACGCACACACCAGATCAGGGTTCACTTTGCTGCTATTGGTCATCCCCTAATTGGTGACCATCTTTATGGCGGCGATACTAGTAAGTATGATCATCAGTTGCTTCATGCAAGTAAAATTAGTTTTAACGATCCCTTTACCCTTAAACAAAGGACATTTACCTCAGAATTGCCACCAGTATTTTTGAATTAGATTAAATATAAAATAGAGACTAGGAGAGATTGCTTTTTCTCTTAGTCTCTATTTTTTACTTAACTTGTTTTAAAATTTGTTGAACGCTTTGGGCCTGAAATTCTTGTTCTGCTTGTGCGGATACTTCTTGAATTTGTTTAGCAGTCATGTTAGGATTCTTGGCCATTGCTGCTTGAACCTTTGATGTAACAAAAGCGCGTCCTTGTTCTGCTGCTTGTGCTTGTAATTTGGCACCCGTAGCAGATTTAGCAACTCTGGCAAGTTTATCTGCCTGACTCGTTGTGAGTTTAACATACATTCGTGGATATTCTAACACGTTAGTTCGCTTAACCAATGTATTGTCCATTCCTGACCATGCATATAGGACTTTATAAAAATTATTACGATATTGCCAGCGCGTCTCAGTTGTTACGAGCTGAGGGGTAGAACCATTAGTCCATTTAATTCGACTAGTGGTGTATTCGTTTGCTTGGGTATGGTAAGGCGTTTTTTGTTTAACTTTGGTGTTATAAATATAAACATCATCGCGGCCGCTTTTACCAACCGGTTGATAAATTGCCAGGGGCATTGAGGAATTTGAAGCAGAGTAAATCCGCTTGGTGGTTGTTGTCGTAACTTTTTGCATTCCAAAATGGTGACTGTAATTTAGTGTCATCAAAAGAGTTGAGCCCACAAAGATAATTCCCGTGAGTGTAGCTAAAATAATTCGCAGGCTTTTTTGCCGAATAAACATCATGCAAGCAAAAAAGGCGAGTGCTCCTAGAAAAGTTAAAATAATAACCATTACTTCATCCCTCCTTTATCAGTTGGTTCTGCAATGTCTTCGCTATCAAGGCGGAGGTGAATTCCATTACCACTTGTAACAAAGAATGTAAGGAATAAACCAATGAGTGAGAAGGCGATTGCAAACCAGAATGCTGCATGGTACCCCATCAAAGTAGCATCAAACATCTTTGCTTTATATTGCAATGGGGATTGTGTCAGCAGTGAATGAGCAGGTCGATTGCTATTGGTAATATTTGTCAAAACAGAGATCATGATCGCTGTTCCCACAGAAGTAGCGACTTGACGAATGGTATTGTTAACAGCTGTACCGTGCGAAATTAGATTGTAAGGAAGAGAATTCATTCCCGCCGTAGTAACTGGCATCATTACCATTGAAATACCAAACATCCGGACTGCATATAAGAAGACAATATAAATAGTTGGGGTATCACGAGTAATAAAGGCAAAAGGAATTGTTCCAACAGTTAAGATAAACATTCCCGTAAAGGCTAAGTGTTTAGCACCATGACGGTCAAATAAGTTCCCAGTAATTGGACTCATAATTCCCATGAAAAGGGCTCCAAATAAAAGGGTAAGACCTGAATGGAAGGCGGACATTCCATGAATGATTTGAAGGTAAAGAGGGATGACGAATTCTACCCCAACCATTGCCATCATTACAATTGAACTAAGAATGGTCGCAAGGGAGAATTCTTTGCTTTCAAATACCTTGAATTCAAGGAACGGATCGTCTAGCTTGTTTTGACGCATGATTAGAATTCCAACTAAAATCACCCCAATGATAATGGTTGAAAGGACAACTGGATCTGTCCACCCCTTATCACCGACACTTGAGAATCCGTAAAGCATGCTCCCAAATCCTAATGTTGAAATAACAACAGAAAGCCAGTCAAGATGCGGCTTTTTATTAGGAATAACATTTTTAACTGCAAAAAAACTAACAATGATAACTAAAGCAGTAATGGGGGCGATCATTCCGAAAAGCCACCGCCAGCTATAACTATCGATAACCCATCCAGATAGAGCAGGCCCGATTGCTGGGGCTAATCCAATAACTAGGCCGTTTACTCCCATCGCAGCGCCACGTTTCTCAGGAGGATAAACAGTCAGCATAATATTCTGCATTAGGGGCATGTTAATTCCTACTCCGACCGCTTGGATAAGACGACCGGCTAATAAAACGGCAAACGATGGAGCAATCCATGCTAAGATTGTCCCAACTTCAAAGGTTGACATAGCAATGATAAAAAGACTCTTAGTATTAAAACGACTGGTTAAATAGGCACTTACGGGGATCATAATCCCATTAACCATTAAGAAACCAGTAGTTAACCACTGAACGGTGGCAGTACTAATATTAAAAGCATCCATTAATGCGGGAAAGGCTGTTGAAAGAATAGTTTGGTTTAAAATGGTACAAAAAGCTCCAATTAATAGGACGAAGATCATTAAGGAACGATTATAAGTTTGACCATTAATATCAACAGGTTGTTGCTCTTGATTCACTAATAGAATCCTCCTCTACGTTTTTAACAATGTGAAAAATATAATACTATTCGATATCTTTGTCAAATTATTTGACAAAGATATCGAATTTTTGGTAATTTATGATTGAAATATACACTTTGGAGGAAATAATGGATCCGCTTTCTGAAAAAATTAGAAAAATGATCGCTAGTAAACAATTAAAGATTAATATGAGTGAAGTAGCACGTGTAACTGGTGTCTCTACTAGTCAACTAAGATATTGGGAGAAAAAGGGTTATATTAAATCTGAACAAGATGAGCAGAATAAAAATCACTATTTTAGTTTTCCAACAATTTTTCAGGTATTAACGATTAAAGTATTTTTGGATCAAGGCTTTACTTTAGCGATGGCTGTAAAAAAGGAACGTAAACGGCGCGAACTTCATAAGATTTTTACCCGTTTTATTACGGACGGTATCAAAGAGGTAGAACAAACTGGAGAAGATAGTGGAGAAGTTAAGCTGGGTGCATTAGCTGAAGATTCCACAAAAGAAGTATATGCAGTGATTGATGGTGAAAATACTAGTCTTCGTATTCGGGATCGGAAGGAAAATTAACGGATAATAAACTTTGTGTTAAGGTTAAAATGTAGAGGATAACCAAAGTAAATTAATTTGAGAAAGGAAGAATAACAATTGGCTACAACAGGTTTAAGTTATAGTGAGTTAAGCGAGGATGCTAAAGAAGTTGCCCTTAATTCCTTTATTAATTTTTATGTTGATCAATATCGTAGGGGCAGTTTAGAGATCCTTAGCTCACAAGTATCTAATGAATTAATGGCTACAATTAATCAAATCTTGTGCGATAATGCTTTTATGGGTCATCAGGAATTAGTTAATGTAAGCACGCGGCTAAGTAAGCCAGCTTATCAAAAAATTTTAACCGCATTGACTAATGTTAAATTTCATGAAGATGGGGAACCGGTTGTTGATTGGATGAAGGCTTGGGAACAAAAAGAGGAACAGTTACCAGAAGAAGATTAGGCAAGCAACTAGTGGGATTTAAAAAGGAAGGTGGAGTAAAGATAAATACTTTCTCCCACCTTCTTTTTTAATCAAAGAATTAGGCAATTACTACCTTCAATTTTGTAGATGTGGTAAAATAGTAGTTAGTTTTACGTACGGATTAAATAATTAAGATTAAGTGCCAATAATAAAATGAATATCAATAACCGACCTTGTCAGAACAAAGCGGTTCTTTTGGCTTACTTAAATTCCGTTAATTAACATGATAAAAATCTATAGAAGGAAAGGTATTATGACAAAATTAAAGATTAAAAACAATGAAGTTGCCTTTTACGCCATGGGTGGTCTTGGTGAGATTGGTAAAAATATGTATTGTGTACAATTCCAAGATGAAATTATTGTTATTGACTGTGGAGTTTTATTCCCCGAAGATGAATTACTAGGAGTGGATTACGTAATTCAAAATTATGATTACCTCATTGAAAATAAAGATAAGATTAAGGGAATCTTTATTACTCACGGTCACGAAGACCACATTGGAGGATTACCATTCTTCTTACAAAAGGTCAATGCACCTATTTATGCTGGACCATTTGCAATGTCATTAATTAAAGGAAAACTGGAAGAAAAACACTTACTAAGAAATGCCGAATTGCATGAAATCAATGAATTTGATGAGGTTCACTTTAAGAAATTATGGGTTAGTTTCTTCCGGACAACCCACTCAATTCCTGATACATTAGGGATTGCAGTTCATACTCCGCAAGGGACAATTGTTCAAACCGGGGACTTTAAGTTTGATTTGACACCGGTTGGTAATTTACCTGGTCCAAATCTTCAACAAATGGCTAAGTTAGGGGACGATGGGGTTCTCCTTTTAACATCAGATAGTACAAACGCTGAACGACCAGAATTTACAAAGTCTGAACGCTGGGTTGATATCCATATTCGCCGGATCTTTGAACGAATTAAGGGACGCATTATCTTTGCCTCATTTGCATCTAATGTTTATCGATTGCGTGAAGCATCTGATGCCGCAATTGCGCAAGGGCGAAAAATTGCGGTTTTTGGTCGCAGTATGGAAAATGCAATCACTGCCGGTCAAGAATTAGGGTACCTTAACATTCCTAAAGATTCACTTATTGACCAAAATGAAATTAACAATTATCCACCAGAAAAAGTATTGATCATGTGTACTGGATCGCAGGGTGAACCAATGGCGGCGCTTAGTCGGATTGCTAACGGAACTCACCGCCAGATTACCATTCAGCCTGAGGATACCGTTGTTTTCTCAAGTAACCCAATTCCGGGTAACACGACTAGCGTTAATGCCTTGATCAATAAGCTTGAAGAAGACGGTGCTAATGTTATTCACGGTTATGTTAACAATATCCATACATCCGGGCACGGTGGTCAAGTTGATGAAGAGTTTATGCTCCGCTTGATGAAGCCGAAATTCTTTGCGCCGGTTCACGGGGAATACCGGATGCAAAAAATTCACACTAAGTTAGCTGAAATGACTGGTGTACCAAAGGAAAATAGCTTTGTCCTTGCAAATGGGGATGTTTTAGCTCTTACGAAAGACTCTTGTCGAGTGGCGGACCATATTGATAGTGTTAGTGATGTTTATATTGATGGTCGTGATGCGGGAGATACGGTTGGAAATCCAGAAATTCGCGAACGACGCTTGCTTTCAGAAGAAGGTGTCGTAACAGCGATTGCGGTTGTCGACTTAAAGGATTATCAAATTGTTGCGGGGCCTGATATTGTTTCTCGTGGCTTTGTTTATATGCATGAATCACAAGAGCTGATTAAGGCAGCCAATCATGAAGTATTCTGGGCAATCCTTAATACATTTAAGAATCACAAACACATTGATCAACGGGTATTAAACCGGACAATTATCAGCCGTTTACAAAAATTACTCTATGATCGCACCGGTCGTCGTCCAGTGATTATTCCGATGGTGACAATTTTGAACGGTAATAATCGTTCCGAAAACCAACACTATCGTCGACCAAACAATAAAAATAATCAAACACATAAAAACGAACGACAAAATAATCATTCCCACCGGAACTCTCAGCAACATTCTAAAAAGAAGAATAGTAAAGAGAAGCAACCAGTTGCAACTGGAAACACAAAATAAACGATAAAAGAACTTGCGGTTTTTTTGCCTGCAGGTTCTTTTGTGGTTTAAACTAAAAAAAGAAGATTTGTTCTTAAAACTAAGGAGATTGTTTGGTATGATCATATTTAGCAATTATTTTAGATTTCCCAGAGAGGATGAGGAAAAATGACCGGAAACGATTATCTTAGGATCTGGTACCGGGTTCAAATTGGGGCGACCCTGGTCATTTTGGCAATGATGATGATTCGTAATTACGAATTTAATCGTCAGACTGTTGCATTAGCATTATTGATCATGGTTATTATTTTAGGAATTGGTTTAGTCTTTGAACTCTTACCTAATGTATCCTTGTTAGTTAAAAAGTTGAATGCATGGCTGCAGGTAATTGCCCAGCCGATAATTTTAGTGTTTGCTTGGGATGTAATGGTTCGAGAAATTATTGTTCTATTACATTTACCATCCCGGGGCGTTGTGACAATGATGATTTTTTATTACTTTATTATGTTTGCACCATTTGCAAGCGTAATTGGTGAGTTCATGCATTGGAGCATCGAACGGCTAATCTTTATTGCCTGGTTAGCTCAGGTGGTTTTTACGCCATTGATTGCCTTACCAACAGACTTGGTTGATAATCACTTCTTATTATTAGCATTATCGACTGGTGCAGTTGGCGCAGTTGCTTTCTTTATTCTTACGACAACTGTTATGCGGACGTGGCATTTATCATGGCCAGGATTAAAACCACACTGGAGCGGTGATTTTAATTGGGGGATATTTGCTGGATTAGTTGTTGTTGATATTATCTTTATGGCCTTAAATACGGGAGAAATGCCAAGGCTCCACCGTGCTAATTGGGATTTTACCCTTTCGGCGTTTGAGGCTGCGGTAATGGAAGAGACCTTATTCCGTTTTGCTATTCTTGGCATCTTATTCTATGCTTGGCGCAATGTTAAGCAACGCCTTCCGTTGGCATTGGCAACGAGTTCAATTTTATTCGGAATTGTTCATCTTACCAACTATGGCCCTCAAGAATGGTCAATGACTGTTTTACAAGCAGTTAGCGCAGCTGGGATTGGACTATTTTTTGCAACCGTTTATGTTTATACTGGTCAATTATGGCTAGCAATGGTAATGCACTTCCTATTAGATTGGACGGCATTTATTGCTTCTGATTCAACGTTGATGACTGGCAAAGTAACAGTTCAAAATTGGATTGGGACGGGAATAGAATTAGTAGTATTTATTGGAATCGCCGTTTGGATGATGTTTGGACAACGACGTCAAGTGATGGAACGGCATGTTAATCGCTTGACCGGAGAGCATCAACGGTTTGACTTTATGATTCAGTATTAAATAAGTGAGTGGAAATTAACCGCCTTGTGGTTAATTTCCGCGATATCGTAACAATATTCATATAAAACGAGGCTGAGAAAAAACTGTTGTTTTTCTCAGCCTCTGTTTATACTTATGCAATGTGTTTATGCAAATAACGTGCAACCAATGATAATGAGTAGCAGACAATAAAGTAGAGGACTGCTAACGCAACGAACATCGGAATAATATAATTTGTGTTTTGACCATAGATGATCTGGGCGTGGTACATTAACTCTGGCAAGACGATGATTGTTGCTAGTGATGTATCCTTAACTAATGAAATGAACTGACTAACGAGAGCCGGCATCATATTCTTAATTGCTTGTGGTAAGACAATAATTCGTAATGCTTGCCACTTAGTTAATCCATTAGCTAATGCCCCTTCCGTTTGACCGTAATCAATCGAATTTATCCCTGAGCGAACGATTTCAGCAACCATTGCCGATTCGAAAATTGAAAGCGCCATAATTGCGGCAGGAATAATTTCTGGTTTAATTTCGATATTGGGGAGGCCAAAGTAGGTGAAGAAAATTATTAGCAGGAGAGGAAGATTACGGATAATATCGATAATGAATCCTACAATTGCTGATAAGTATTTGATGTTAGCGTAACGAATAATTCCGAGAAAAGTTCCCAAAATAAAACTGATTATAATTGAAATTACGGAAACTTCAATCGTAATCCAAAGTCCTTCTAGGAGGAAACGGATATTAATCCATGAATAAGCGTCAATAAAGTTTTGCATTGATCATCCCTCCTAGGCTAATTTCTTTTCAAGGTGTCGCATATAATAACTCAACGGAAGCGTGATGATGAGGTACATGATCCCGACAATGAAATACGTGGGCATAGTTGCTAAGGTATCGTTTGCAATTAGATTTCCTTGGTACATAAGATCAAAGCCAGCGACAAAGGCAAGGACCGATGAGTTTTTAACCAAATTGATAAATTGATTGCCAAGTGGTGGAATAACAACGCGAAATGCTTGTGGTAAAACAATGTAGCGCATCGCTTGTCCATAAGTAAGTCCATTGGCAAGGGCTCCTTCCATTTGACCAGGATCAATTGAATTAATTCCAGCACGCACAGTTTCAGCAATAAATGCAGACGTATAAAGAGTTAAGCCAATTGTTCCCGCAGTAAATCCATTAATTTTCACTACATACATTGGGATAATCAGGAAAAAAGCCATTGTAATTACCAATAGTGGGATATTACGAAAGACCTCCACATAGACATGACCGATGATTTTTAAAACCCGATGCTGCGAAATTTCGAGAAGGGCAAAAAAGGTTCCAATAATAAGGCTCCCGATTAGTGCAATAAGGCTACATAGAATAGTATTCCAGAGGCCGGTTAAAAGGGGATGCCACTCATTTATAATTAAATTTAACATTAGCGCTTCATCTCCTGATAATTAAATCCTTTAACATTGCCAAACCATTTAAGAAGAAGACGGTTGTAGGTTCCATCCTTTTCAACTTCTCTTAACGCCCAGTTTAATTTATTGCGAAAACGTGTTTGATTTTTGTTAACGGCGATTCCATAAGGTTCTTTAGTAAAGTTACCGCCGACAACTTCATAGCCTGGGTTTTCAGCTGCCATCCCATAGAGAATCCCATTATCAGTGGTAAGGGCATCCCCCTGTTTAGATTTAAGGGCCGTCATCGCTTGAGCATAGTCAGATAATTGAAGGGCACGTGCTTTAGGAGCAAACTTCGCAACGTTTTTAACTGAATTTGATCCAGAAACCCCAAGAATTATAGCACCTCGTCGATTTAAATCGCTGATGTTTTTGATTGGACTTCCCTTTTTAACTAGGAGAGATTGACCAGCATCAAAGTAAGAATGGGTAAAGTCAACTTGCTTTTCTCGCTCAGGAGTGATCGTCATGGTTGCCATAATCGCATCAATATTACCATTTTTTAATAGGGGCACCCGGGTTCCGCTGGTTACAGGAACAAAAATTGGTTTTCCCTGTGGGCCGAGGATCTTTTTTGTAATAGCTGTTGCAAGATCAATTTCAAATCCTTCTAGCTTTCCTGTCCGGATATTTTCCAGCCCAAATAGGCGGGTATCTGCTTTAACTCCCCAGATAATTCGTTGACTACGCATATCTTCGGTCAGAACATCTTTTTTTGCAATTGAGGTACCGCAGGCAGAAAGAGTAAGGAGAGCAACAAAGAGGAGGGCGCTAAGACTAATCAATCGCCAATACTTTTTCATTATAATTCCTCCTTAGTGACCACTGATCTTACTCATAAATTCGCGAGCACGCTCTGTAGAAGGCTGGTCGCCAAAGAATTTTTCGGTGGAATCGTCTTCTAAGATCCGACCATCTGCCATAAAAATAACCCGGTCAGCAACTGCCCGTGCAAAGCCCATTTCGTGGGTCACTACTAACATTGTCATGTTGGAGTTTTTAGCGATATCTTTCATAACGTCTAAAACATCATCAATCATTTCAGGATCGAGAGCACTTGTTGGTTCATCGAATAGGAGGCATTTAGGCTTCATAGCAAGACTGCGGGCAATCGCAATTCGTTGTTTTTGCCCTCCAGATAGCTGAGCAGGCATACTTTCAGCTTTATTTGCAAGGCCAACTTTATCAAGCAGTTTCATTGCTAACTCACGGTTTTCTTCTTCCGGACGCTTTAATACAATTCGTGGTGCGAGCATTATGTTTTCGATAACACTCTTATTGTTGTATAAGTTAAAGTGTTGAAAGACCATTCCGACATCTTTTCGAATTAAATTTACATTGGTTTTCTTATCGGCAAGGTCAAACCCATTAACGATTAATTGACCGTCTCTAATAGGATCTAAACCATTAACAGTCCGGATTAAACTACTTTTTCCCGAGCCAGATGGCCCAATTAAAACAACTGTTTCACCATCATCGATTGTTAAATTAATATCTTTTAATGCATGAAACTTGCCATAATATTTTTGTACATTATGAAATTCAATCATTGACATGAAATAATTAACCCCATTTCGTTGATATTATCAAGAAGTAAGTAACTTTTATTATATCGATTGTTCTATAAGTCGTCAAAATGAGAATTGTGTAGAAGTGAATTTGAAAAAATAATTATAAAATTCTTTAATAAATCACTTTTATTTTAGGAAGGCCAAAATAATTATTTACAAAATCGAGATAAGTAGTAACATAAGGAGTGAAGAATATGATTTAACGAAGAGGAGCGAGTAATGCTTCACCGTTAAAGTGTAGAACATAGGGAGGAGAATACTAATGTTCGAAATAAAGCCAAAGAAGTTCAAGAAGATCCTCGTTGGTGTTGACGATGCACCAGATGCCCGTGCCGCTTTCTCATACGCGGTTGATAAGGCGAAACGTGATGGTTCAGAGCTAGGAATTGTATCAATTTTAGAAACTGACCGGGTAAATGTATATCAAATCTTAGATAAGGATTATGTTCATAGCAGTGAAGACGAATTACGTCAACGGGTAAATGAATATGTCCAAGCAGCAATTGATTACGGCGTTGATCCAGAAAAGATTACGGCGATTGTTGATCGTGGGGAGCGGCCAGCTGAGCGGATTTGTAATCATGTTATCCCCGCTTTTCAGCCAGATTTATTAGTTGTTGGTTCAATTGGTAAGAAGGGTAATCGTAAGGCGGTTGGTTCTCAGGCATCATACATGGCTCGTCATGCTGGAACGTCAGTATTTGTTATTCGGACAAACACTGTTCAGGCTTATGAATAAATAATTTAATTTTTAAGATTATTGCGATAGTTCTGATTAGGACTATCGCTTTTTACATGAAAATATATTTTTTAATGATTCTAAGATAGAATATCATTTGAAGATTATTTGGTTGTTTTTACTTATCTCTATGTTATAATGATTCTAAACTAAAAGAGGGAAGGGATAAATTTGTCCAAGAAAAAGATGTCACTAGCACAAAAGGTAAACGTTCTGCGTGCAAGTGTGATGGGGGCTAATGATGGGATTATTTCAATTGCCGGAATTGTTATCGGGGTGGCAGCGGCAACGAGTAATGCCCGTTCCATCTTAATCGCGGGTTTGTCCGGAACACTTGCCGGTATGATCTCAATGTGTATGGGGGAGTACGTCTCAGTTTCGACCCAAAAGGACTCACAAAAAATGGCTTTGATTAGTGAAAAGCAGCGGCTTCAGAATCAATACCAGCATGAATTTGACTATGTTCAAAAGAAATATGAAGCTCAAGACATTGATTCGCAATTAGCTAAACAAGCGACGAAAGAATTAATGGAAAAAGATGCCTTAGGGACAGCTGTTCAAGAGCGCTATGGCTTTAATCCCAATGAGTTTACAAGTCCATATGCTGCGGCGATTGCTTCCTTTATATCCTTTCCAACTGGTTCAATTTTACCAATGGTGGCGGTTACCGTTTCTCCCGCAAATGTTCGAATCTTAGCAACCGCAATTGCAGTTCTAATTGCCTTGTTAATTACTGGTTATTTTGCGGCGGTTTTAGGAAAATCTAACCGGATTAAATCGATGATCAGGAATGCAGCTGCTGGATTATTAACAATGGGGGTTACGTACCTGATTGGACAATTATTTGCGCGGTAGGGAGATGAGATTAAATGAGTATTAAGGTGAAAAAGCATCAGAAGCAAACAATGGAAGAAAAACTGAATACGTTACGAGCAGGGGTACTAGGTTCAAATGATGGGATTTTGACTGTTGTCGGTGTTTTGGTATCGGTGGCAGCAGCGACAAGTGACCGTTTTACTATCTTCATTGCTGGCTTATCTGATTTGCTTGCCTGTGCATTTTCAATGGCTTCTGGCGAATATGCCTCTGTATCTACTCAAAAGGATACAGAAAAAGCGGCCGTTGCTAAAGAAGAGCAACTCTTAAAGGACGATTATGAAGGGGAACTTGCGGCAGTAAAAGACTATTATGTAAATAAAGGAGTTACTCCTGAAACATCAATCAAAATTGCTAAGGATCTCCTTAATAAAAAGCCCCTCGAGACAGTTGTTCGGATTAAGTATGATGTTGAGCTTGGTCACTATCTTAACCCTTGGGATGCTGCATTTTCTTCTCTTTTTTCAGCAGCTGCCGGAGGATTAATTCCGTTGATGGCGATGACTTTTGCTCCCGAAGCATATAAGTGGTATGCCGTGATTTTGGCAGTTGCCTTTACGAGCGCTCTAACCGGTTATATCAGTTCTAAACTCGGGAACGGGCTTGTAAAAATTGCAGTTATTCGAAATATTATTATTGGTTTGATTACGATTACGATTCACTATGGAGTCGGAAAATTATTTTAATCGATGTAAAAAAATAGGAAGCAAGAGGCTGAGTTTTCGCTCAACTTTTTGCTTCCTTTTAATTTTAGTCCTCTTTGAAATCGTTATTAATAACGTTCTTTTCATCAACAGGAGTGTTGAATAATTTTTCATCTTTCCCACGGTGATATTCTGCTTGAATAGTAACGTGACAGATCCCATATTTTTCATGCAAGATTTTTTCTACTTGACTATAGATTCGCTCAACCTGCCTTAGTGGCAAGTCATCACAATTAAGATGGGCAGAGAAAATGATTCGGTGTTCATCCATCATCCATGCATGGACGTGATGAACTGCCGTAACTCCGTCGATTTGCTTTAAATCATTTTCAATGGAATTATAATCAAGATCTGGGGAGGACTGCATGAGAATTTTAATGGTTTGATTAATAATTGGCCAAGCCTCATAAGCAATATAGAGGGCAACCCCAATTGTCAAGGCGGGATCAAGCCATGGAACATTAACAAAGGTAAGAATGATTCCTCCAATGATAACGGCAACTGATGAAAGTGCATCACTTAGAATATGGAGATAAGTTGCTTTGACATTTAAGCTGTCTTCGCTTCCGGCATGTAAGAGGGCTGCAGAAATAAAGTTGGCAAGCAGACCAATCACGGCTACAGTTAACATAATGCCCCCGTTAATATGCTGGGGATGCTCTAACCGCTTAATAGCTTCAATAATTAAAAAGACAGAGATAACAATTAAAAAAATACTATTAGTTAATGCTGAGAGGATTTCAGCTCGACGGTAGCCATAAGTTCGTTGCTGATTCTCTGGTTGCCCGCCAATATGCTGGGCAAAGTAGCCTAGTACAATGGAAAGCGAATCCCCTAAATTATGAAAAGCATCTGATAGTAAGGCTAAACTTCCTGAAAGAATACCTCCGAAGATTTCAACAATTGTAATTAATACATTTAGGAGGGTAACTGCTAAAAAGCGTTTCCCTGTTACTTTTTCGTCCATGATTTACCTACTCCTCCGTAAAGATCGATTGCGGGTTTATAAAAAGCTTATAACAAAAAAGTTAGGCTTTCCAAACTACACTTTTAATAATATGCTATAATCAATTTGGGTTCAATGTTAATATATAAAAACACATAATGACCGATCGTAGGCCAAATTTTAATACCCAGAGGTGAAACAATTTGACTCCAATGAAGGAAGACTATCTAAAAATTATTTTTGAATTAGGTGGTAGTCATAAAAAAGTTTCTAATAAAGAGATTTCCCTTGGACTAGGAATTGCCGCTGGATCAGTAACCGAGATGATTTCTAAGTTGGCTGACGAAGGGCTAGTTGTTCATGAACCATATGCTGGTATTTCTTTAACTGAAAAGGGACAAAAGTATGCTGCAGAATTAGTTCGAAAGCATCGTTTATGGGAAACATTTTTAGTGGATAAGCTTCACTACAATTTTGCCGACGTCCATTCAGAAGCGGAAATTCTTGAACATCAGACAAGTGATCGACTAGCAACGGCCTTAGATGCTTTTCTTCAACACCCTGATCATTGTCCGCATGGTGGAGTAATTCCATCAGCTAATGGCAAGTTCCCAGATGTAACACATCGTTTATTAGCAGATGCTGATGATGGGGAAAAAGTTGAACTAGAACGATTCTTAGATAATCATGAACTTCTCACTTACTTAGAAGAGTTAGGATTACGACCTCAGGAACAAGTAACTGTAATTCGCCATGAGCCTTTTGAAGGACCAATTGTGATTCAAAAAGAGGATAACGACCAAGAAATTAATGTTTCATATAAGGCCTCACATAATATTTTTATTGAACCGGACACAGCTCAAGAAAATAAAGGTTAATTATGTAAATGATTGCTTATGTGATACAATGGTTTTTGTAGTTTTTTTAAGTGCGGTTGGTTCGATTGTTTCATTGCAAATGGATCTCTTCACCTGAGACGAATTACAAATTATATTAGTGCTTAATGCACAGGAGGATTTCCAACATGGAACAAGGAACTGTTAAATGGTTTAATGACGATAAGGGGTATGGCTTCATTACTCGTGAAAGCGGCGATGACGTGTTTGTTCATTTTTCTGCTATTCAAGGGGATGGCTTTAAGTCATTGAGCGAAGGACAACATGTTACGTTTGAAGTTGAAGAAGGCGAACGTGGCCTTCAAGCTGCAAATGTAGTTAAAGACTAAATACAAAAAACGACTGGATTTTTCCGGCCGTTTTTTTGTATTGAGCTCCTTATCTAAACAGAGGATAATAATAAATATCTTTGAACAGAGAAGGCGAAAAGATGTTAACGAAACGACGACAAGCACTAGCACTAAAGACTTGTTTGCTAGCTGGGAGACTTTTAATTGAAAATGGATCAAATATGGAACGAGTTAACGACACCTTATCCCGAATGGCAAAAAGTGCAGGACTTCATGGCTTTCAGGCTTTTACAACCGTAACTGGAATTGTAGTTGGGACGATTAATGAACCTGATGCCCAAGTAATTACTATTCGTCATCGCAAAAACAATTTAAGTAAAATTGCGGATGTCAATGAAGTTTCTCGTGAACTAGCACGGCGCAAAATTGATGTTCCACAAGCATTTGCTAAATTAAAAAAGATTGATCACCAAAAGATGTCAAGATGGCAAAACTGGTATGAATCATTTGCTGCTGCGATTTTAAGTGGTGCATTAATGATTGTCTTTACAGGTAATGTTTCTGATTCTTGGGCTGGCTTTCTTGCAGGTGGCGTAGGTTACGGAGCATTTTCATACCTTTTACGAAAGTTTAAGATTCAATATTTAGGAGAGTTTTGTTCTTCCTTAATTATAGGTATTTTGGCGGTGATCTTTGTTAAAATGCACCTTGCTAATAATATTAATGATATTATTATTGGTGCGGTTATGCCTCTGGTTCCTGGGGTGCCCTTAACTAATGCGGCACGGGATTTAGTTTCCGGAAACTTAATTAGTGGACCTACAAGAGGGATTGAGGCGATTCTAACTGCCGTTTCGATTGGTAGTGCAATTGTAATTGTTCTGCACTTTAATTAGGAGGGTAGGAGATGAATTGGGGTAACCTATTATTACAATTTTTCTTATGCTATGTTTCGACAGTTTGTTTTGGTATCCTCTTAAATATTCCTAAACGTGCCTATCATACTGCGGGGATGATTGGTGGAGGCGTATGGGTAGTCTACTGGATAATGTATTATTGCAGTGGCATTGGCCTTGCGTTTAGTAATTTAGTTGCTGCAATCTTAATTTCGGTATTAAGCCAGGCAGCAGCTCGTCGAAAACGAATGCCAATTATTGTTTTTAATGTGCCCGCGCTAGTTCCATTTGTGCCTGGAGGACAGGCTTATAAAATGGTTCGTAATTTTGCTATTGGTAATTACCATCTTGTTAATGTTTATTTCTACCAGGTAGTTGTCATTGTTGGTGCAATTACGCTTGGCTTTGGTTTGGGAGAGCTTTTAAATCGTGTTTTGAACTATCTTCATAAATATTTAATCAAAAAGTCACGATGGAATTTTTGACACTGTGGTATACTTATTTTTGATTAATTAATTTAAGTTAGGAGAATCCTTGATTATGTTTATTGAACGTGATGATCATCGGTGGTGGCGCTTTGCCTTAAGCGGTGGTTTCTTTATCGCATTGATGCTATTAATTATGTTTAATTCGTCAGTGCTAACAATGATTGATGCTGTTCTGCAGTCGTTATTTACTAGTCAGCGCCTGGAAGGAATTGGTTGGTTCCATGCTTTGATGAGCTTACTTTCATTTTTAGTTAAACCGGTCTTAGATTTAGTATGGGTATTTATTATTGCAGGTGTTTTATGGTTGAAGGGCTATCGCATCCCGGCTTTATGGTCATTAGGAACGATTTTTGGTGGTGATGTGCTTGGAACAATTATTAAACACATCGTTAAGCGGGTCCGTCCTGCACAACACTTGGCAGCAGATGATGGCTATAGTTTCCCTAGTGGTCACACTTTAGGATTCTTCTTGGTAGTAGCAATTTTATTCTTAATTGTAATTCCGCTTATTCAAAAAGCATCTGTCCGCACAATTTTGCAAATTTTATTAATATTTGCAGTCTTCTTTTTGGCGGTATCGCGGGTATATCTTTATGCTCACTGGCCTTTTGATACTATTGGTGCAATGTTATTAGCTTATGCATGGTTACAAGTAGCTGAATGGCTCTATGTCGCTTGGGCACCACGATTGCAACGGATTCCGTTCTTCCGTAGTATTGAAATTTAATAATCGAAATTGATGGAGGGCAATCTTTTTGGTTGCTTCTCTTTTTTATTTCCCGGGAAATAGGAGAAAAATGAGTGAAATTATAATTGAATCAGCAAAAACTAATAACAATTTAGGAGCAATAGTTAAATTGTTGGATAATGAAAACTTAACACAAGCAGTGGGACTGCTTTTACCACTTCAAAGAGAAAAACGTGTGCAAGCTATTAAGATGTTTGTTCGCCAGAATCATGTAATGGTAGTGAAACTAAATGAAGATGTAGTGGGGATGATTGTATTAAGTGCTTGGTATGGGGATGAAGGAAAAAGAATTGCTCATCATTATGAATTAGGTTATCTTTTGCAGCAAAACCAATGGAATAAAGGCATAATGACAACTGCACTTCAAAAATTTATTTCTATTTTGCCATCTAAAATTACGATTCATGCGGAGTGCAAACAAAGCAATTATCGTTCTCAGCGAGTACTTGTTAAATGTGGTTTTACTTATGACAAGGATGACTTATGGCAATGCATTATTAAATAATCGGACTTGCATTTTTATTTGAGTGGGGTATAATTTCATTCGATGAAGAGGTTGCATATTTTATCAGTAACTAGTATTAGGTGAATAAGCACCGGAGTATTAGTAAAAGGAAAATATGCCGAAACACTACTTAGCTTATTTCTGGTAGATGTTGGGCTATAGTCACAATAGGCTATAGACTGTCGCAATAATTGCGGGGCGCTTCCTAAATTGATTCAACGATTAATTATAGGTATTAAGTTGGGTCTTCTGGTGGGGTTACCGATCAGAAGACCCTTTTAATTTATCCTCTTCGAAAATGTTGACGTTAAGGCACACAAATTTGGAGGAAATATATTTATGGCAGATGAATCTAAGTCGACGGGTCATATGGAACGGACATTACAGACACGTCACTTGTCCATGATTGCTCTTGGTGGAACAATCGGTACGGGACTTTTTATTGCCAGTGGATCCGCTATTTCAACTGCGGGACCTGGCGGAGCGTTAGTTGCATATGGAATTATGGGAATTATGGTTTATTTCCTAATGACGAGTCTAGGGGAAATGGCAACATATATGCCATTAACTGGGTCATTTTCAGCTTATTCAACAAAATTTGTTGATCCAGCACTAGGTTTTGCTCTTGGTTGGAATTATTGGTTTAACTGGGCGATTACAATCCCCGTAGATGTTACAACTGCGGGAATTGTAATGAATTATTGGCTTCCTAATGTTCCAGGCTGGATTTTTAGTGTAACAGTGATGGTATTAATTTTCTTAATCAATTATTTATCAGTACGATCTTATGGTGAAACTGAATTTTGGCTTGCTTTAATCAAAGTTGTCACAGTTATCGTATTTTTAATTGTCGGTGTTGCAATTATTTTTGGAATTATGGGTGGTAAGCCAGTTGGATTAAGCAACTTCCACTATAAGCAGGCACCGTTTGTTGGAGGTGTGCCAGCAATTATTAGTGTTTTCTTGGTTGCTGGGTTCTCATTCCAAGGAACAGAATTAGTTGGAATTACTGCTGGTGAAGCTGCTACACCAGAAAAGTCTGTCTCAAAGGCAATCCATTCAACTTTCTGGCGAATTTTACTTTTTTATATTTTTGCTATTTTTGTTATTGCCTGCATCCTTCCTTACACAGATAAGAACTTATTGAATCAAGACGTTTCAAATATTACAATGAGTCCATTTA
The DNA here is from genome assembly GCF_947381695.1 of Limosilactobacillus sp. DJ3M12. NCBI lineage: Bacteria > Bacillati > Bacillota > Bacilli > Lactobacillales > Lactobacillaceae > Limosilactobacillus > Limosilactobacillus sp. DJ3M12. The sequence goes on from NZ_CANCWY010000003.1 coordinate 111,864, forward strand.
CGATTGTGTTTAAGCGGGCAGGATTAGCATTTGCGGCTAGTGCAATGAATGCGGTTATCTTAACTGCCGTCATTTCTGCTGCTAACTCTGGTTTATATGCTTCAACCCGGATGCTTTATTCACAAGCGCGTGAAGGATATGCATGGCGGATTTTTGGTTATGTAAACCGGCATGGTATTCCTATTTATGCTTTGCTGGGAACAATGGTTGTTTCATTAGCAGCCTATGCAACCCAATTCATTGGTCCCAAAGCTTATAACTACTTAATTGGTGCATCTGGATTGTGTGGATTTATTGCATGGTTAGGAATTGCAATTTCCCACTACCGCTTTAGGAGGGCATTTCTTAAGCAAGGCCATACACTGTCTGAATTGAAGTATCATGCAACAGGGTTCCCATTTGGCCCAGTATTCGCGCTTACTCTATGTATTGTCGTTATTTGTGGTCAAAACATTGATGCTTTTGTAAAAATGGATTGGCAAAACATTTTAATTACTTACATGGGAATTCCATTATTCTTAATTCTTTTCTTCTACTACAAGATTCGTTACAAGACGCACTTGATTCCGCTTGATAAGGTTGATTTATCAAGGCGAACAAAGGGTGAATCGTACGAACCGGAAGATGATTAATAAAATAAAAAGGGAACGAGAAAATACTCGCTCCTTTTTATTTTAAATGTTAGAATTGTTTTCGTTACTTTTTGAATTTGAAACAGGGGGAAATAACTAATGATTGCTATAGCCGGGACAATCGGTGCAGGAAAGACCAGTTTGACAAAGCTGTTGGCAGACCATCTTAATAGCCAGGCCTTCTATGAATCTGTTGACGACAATAAAATTTTGCCGCTTTTTTATAAAGATCCTAAAAAATATGGTTTCTTATTACAGATTTACTTTTTAAACAAGCGGCTTGATGAGATTAAAGATTCATACTCAAATGATTTAAATGTTTTGGACCGTTCAATTTTTGAAGATGCCTTATTATTCAAGTTAAACGCAGATATGGGTCGAGCTACGGAAACGGAGTCAAATATTTATTCTTCATTATTAGGTAACATGATGGAAGAATTACCAGAGCAACCACACCAAAAAGCCCCCAACCTTTTAATTACAATTAGGATTTCGTTTGAGACAATGCTTGAACGGATTAAGAAACGGGGACGTTCATTTGAACAAATTGCTAATGATCCTTCATTATATTCATATTATAAAAACTTAAACGAACGTTATGTTCAATGGTATGAGGATTATAATGAAAGTCCTAAGATGGTTATTAATGGTGATAAATATGATTTTGTTGAAGATCCGGCTGCTGCTAAGAAGGTCTTAGCCATGATTGATGAAAAATTAATTGAATTAAATCTTAAATAGGATTTGACAAAAAATTATATAGATGATATATTAAATAGGCTGATTTATATAGCAAGCCTATTTATGGAGGATTAGCTCAGTTGGGAGAGCATCTGCCTTACAAGCAGGGGGTCACAGGTTCGAGCCCTGTATCCTCCATTAATTTGCGGATGTGGCGGAATTGGCAGACGCGCAAGATTTAGGATCTTGTATCATTTTGATGTAAGGGTTCAAGTCCCTTCATCCGCATTTAATATTTTTTGAAAATTCTTGTTGACATTGATGAGATTTTCGTGTAATATTAATAATCGTTGATAGGGAATAACTTATCAAAGACATGCGGAAGTAGTTCAGTGGTAGAACATCACCTTGCCATGGTGGGGGTCGCGGGTTCGAATCCCGTCTTCCGCTTATATGCACCCATAGCGCAATTGGATAGAGTGTCTGACTACGAATCAGAAGGTTGAAGGTTCGACTCCTTCTGGGTGCACTAATTATAGTAAGCGTGACAGTTTAACTGTTACGCTTATTTTTTCGGAATTTAGCTCAGCTTGGTAGAGCGCTGCGTTCGGGACGCAGAGGTCGCAAGTTCAAATCTTGTAATTCCGATAAGTTGAAAAACTGTTATCACTTCTATAGTAGAAGAGATAGCAGTTTTTTATTACCCGAAATGTCAATTTAAGTTAGAAAGAAAATAGTTGCTCATCAGTGACGTAAGACATGAATACTTCATATGGAGTTCGATAGCCTAGTGATTTACGGGGCAGGTTATTTCGCTTACTCATCAGTTGGGTTACCAATTCATCAGGAAGATTGCGGAAATCTAGCTGTTTCGTTA
>NZ_CANCWY010000004.1:0-112882 GCF_947381695.1 Limosilactobacillus sp. DJ3M12
CCCGCTGCGCCACTAGCTGACGTGGCTGGTGCTTCCCCGCCTAGCGTTGCACTGGACGTTGGCTTGTCGCCGCTCGTTACCGGCGTATCCGTTCCGGATGTTGGCGTTTCGCTCGCTGAGCCACTAGCTGACGTAGCGGGTACTTCCCCACCTGGCGTTACACTGGTCGTTGAGTTGTTACCACTCGTGGCCGGCGTGTCCGTCCCGGACGTTGGTGTTTCACCGGCTGCGCCACTAGCTGACGTGGCGGGTACTTCCCCGCCTAGCGTTGCACTGGACGTTGGCTTGTCGCCGCTCGTTACCGGCGTATCCGTTCCGGATGTTGGCGTTTCGCTCGCTGAGCCACTAGCTGACGTTGCCGGTGCTTTCCCGCCTGACGTTGCACTGGTCGTTGGATTGTCGCCGCTCGTTACCGGTGTGTCCGTCCCGGATGTTGGCGTTTCGCTGGTTGTGCTACTGTCCGACGTTGTCGGTGCTTCCCTGCCTGGCGTTACACTGGTCGTTGGGTTGTCACCGCTCGTGGCCGGCGTTTCCGTCCCGGAGCTTGGCGTTTCACCCGCTGAGGCACTGCCGGACGTTGCCGGTGCTTCCCTGCCTGGCGTTACACTGGTCGTTGGGTTGTCACCGCTCGTTACCGGTGTGTCCGTCCCGGACGTTGGCGTTTCGCTGGCTGTGCTACTGTCCGACGTTGCCGGTGTTTCCCTACCTGGCGTTACACTTGACGTTGGGTTGTCGCCGCTCGTTACCGGCGTATCCGTTCCGGATGTTGGCGTTTCGCTGGCTGTGCTACTGTCCGACGTTGCCGGTGCTTCCCTACCTGGCGTTACACTGGTCGTTGGGTTGTCGCCGCTCGTTACCGGTGTGTCCGTTCCGGATGTTGGCGTTTCGCTGGCTGTACCACTATCCGACGTGGCTGGTGTTTTCCCACCTGGCGTTGCACTTGACGTTGGGTTGTCACCGCTCGTTACCGGTGTGTCCGTTCCGGACGTTGGTGTTTCGCTGGCTGTACCACTATCCGACGTGGCTGGTGTTTTCCCACCTGGCGTCGCGCTGGTCGTTGGATTGTCGCCGCTCGTCACCGGCGTATCCGTTCCGGATGTTGGCGTTTCGCCCGCTGCGCCACTAGCTGACGTGGCTGGTGCTTCCCCGCCTAGCGTTGCACTGGACGTTGGCTTGTCGCCGCTCGTTACCGGCGTATCCGTTCCGGATGTTGGCGTTTCGCTCGCTGAGCCACTAGCTGACGTAGCGGGTACTTCCCCACCTGGCGTTACACTGGTCGTTGAGTTGTTACCACTCGTGGCCGGCGTGTCCGTCCCGGACGTTGGTGTTTCACCGGCTGCGCCACTAGCTGACGTGGCGGGTACTTCCCCGCCTGGCGTTACACTGACCGTTGGCTTGTCACCCTTCGTGGTTGGCTGACTCCCTTGATCAAGCGAGGTGGCCGCCGTTCCCAGGCCACCAAAAGTCCCGATCGGCTCACTGCTCCGGCCTGAACTGACTTGCGGCCACAGGATCGTATTGGTCGTTCCGATTTGGGTCCGCCAGGCTTGCGGTGGCAAGTTTCGATCAATCAGTTTCCGACCATCCGGCGTAGTCATCGTCACGTGGTTGCCGCGAATCTTTACGACCGTTCCCACCGGAATGTGGTACTGATCTCCTTCGTGCAAACCATTCCACTCCATCAAAGTATGGTAATCAATCCCCAAAACTTGCGCCAAGGCCCACAAAGTGTCACCCGCCCGGAAAGTATAGGTTTGATCCGTTGGCGCAATGCGGGGCGCGATCTCCGCCGGCGTCGTCGCTCGCCATGGTAACAAGCTCGCCGCATCAATCGTGGTTGGGCCTAAGCCTAAGGTAAATGCGGTTAAGGTAAACGCGGTTAAGCCAATCGCAATCCAATGGTTTCCTTTCTTAACTAACTTGACCCGGTACAGCCGGTCAGCAATCATTTGATATTTATGTTCCATTTTTCTCCCCCTTATTTTAAGGATAATTTAACCAATGGCCACTCTGCTTCAAGTTAATTCTAACTTAATTTCTTGCTTTTTTCACTTATTACACGAAAAAAGAGGCTGATCAACGATCAAGCCCCTTTCCTAGACTGGACCCTGTCAAGTGGAAAGTTGAATTATACGCGAATTGCTATGCCGTTGCCTAAAATTTCCAGATTATGGGCCAAGATGATTGATTCAATTTGCGCTCGTAAACCGGCTAAGCTCCGAGTACAAGTTTGTTCGCTTCCTACTGCAGTAAGCTTGGCAAAGGTTGTCTCGATCAGACGTCTAGTCCGCTTTAAAGTTGGATTATTGTGTTCCTTAGCCCCTTTCATATTTGATCGATATGGCGTCCAGAAGTTATAACCTCGTCGCGCAAATTTAGCCCGAAGATCTACATCAGCCAGAATATTTGGGTAAGGGCAACCTTGCGTTACCGTTAAAGCTACTTTAACATCTGACAACGAGGCGGGAGTTACAACATAATTGAGGATTAGTCCGGATGGCGTCACTGCCATATGGACCTTAAACCCATAAAAATGTTGTTTCTTTGTAGCGTTGTAACCTATGTCAGCATAGCCGGCAAACGCACAGGCATGAAAGTTGCGCACATATTGGCATAACGGTAAAGGATAACTGTCAATGATGGCGATTGATCCGGGGGTTGTCCAAGATAATAACCCCTGACGAATAGCCTGTAATACCGGTCCCAGTTGCTTGATGCGCCGAGTAAAACGAGAATACTCAATCATCGCTAATTCAGGCAAAGCATGCTTAACCAAACGATAGAGGGCCATCCAAGTGGTAAGTTGATAGTGAACTTTTAGGCACATGAGGGCCAATAAGTCTTCATCGGCAAGCTTCGTGTTATTGCCGTTACGACGATCGGTGAACCAACAAGGAACGAACCAATCAATTAGTATTTTAAATTGAGCCCTTTGATGATCAAAACGGGCTTGGAAATCCATATGATTAAGACTAGACTGAGATTAGCTTAGCATGGTTAGGACTCCTTTTTTAGTCTACTTTGAGTCTAACCTTGTTAGGCTTTTTTAAATATTACGAACTAGCAATTCGCGTACTTTTTTAAATAAATTTATTTTTCGCTCTTTTTTGCAATTAAATTTAATCGTGATAATTGCCGCAGGATAACTAGTACAAGCAAGGTTTCAATCGGCCAGGTAATCAACTCTTTTGGCAAACGAATGAAGAGGAGAGCCATGAAAGTATGGCCGGTACTACTGGAACTTAAGCTCATAAGGTAAAGCCAGGAAAGAATAAGCTTCCTGAATTTAAAATAGTATTACTTATGATATCAGATACGACCATTGGCCATCCACCAATCCATGGTCCAATACAGTAACCAATAAGTGCAGTGGCAATAAAACCAAAACTAAATTTTAAAACCGCTGGATCTCCAATTGAAAGTTTATTTAAGATTACCTGCAGTGCGACCAGCATAGCAGCTAAAGTCAAATTCTTTGTAGTAAAACGCGGTCCGGCAAATGATAACGTAGACATATCAATCCACTCCCTTTTGAAAATTTTGTTAGGGAACACATTGACGTTTCCGTTCATGGTGAATGCGGAATAACAAAGCAGCTAGTTATAAGCCTCCTTCTAACGTTCACATTCCGTTCCGTTAGACAATAACTCTGAGATTCCTACCCCAACAGTAGTAATATATGCTAAATATATTTATTAATCAAGCTCAAACATGTGATTTTATTTTTATCATGTATTTATTTTGCTAGAATTAAAATTATTTAACAAGCGTAGTTATTAAAAGTGAAAACTATAAATTAATGCTATAGCGCTTGAATGTTATAAAACAACAAGATAAAATAGGAGTATGAAATATTCATATAAACTAAGTGATGCTGTTCACTTATTAAGCTATTTGCACATTTATCAGGATGGTGACTTATCTAGTAAAGCGATTGCTGATAGTATTGAGTCGAATCCGAGTGTTGTTCGTCAATTAATGTCAGATTTGAGGACTGCTGGTTTGATCGTAACTAGAAAGGGGGCTGCTGAACCGCGATTAGCTAAAAAGCCACGAGAGATTAACCTGTTTGATATCTACCAGGCAATAAATATGGATCATGATTTACTTCATGTTGATCCAAAAACTAATTTGAAGTGTATTGTTGGTGGAAATATTCAGGCGTCATTAGAAAAGTATTATGATCAGATTCAAGCAGCAGCTTTTAATGAGATGAAGCAAATTTCATTAGCAGATGTAATCGACGATATTCTACAACGCCAAAGTACAAAGTTAGATTTATTAAAGAAGCAGATTTAAAATAAAAACGCAACTGAGGAAAAATCCTTAGTTGCGTTTTTTATAGGGCTTTACAGTTAATTATTGTTGCGCAATTGCATCATTAACAGCTGTTTGCTCTTTGTTAATTAAATTGACCTTGCTTTCAATTACACTAATGTCCATTTTAATTTCCCGAGTTAAACCTGGTGTATTAAGTTTAGGTTCAAAGAAGTCTTTAAATTCGTTCAATCGTTCTGGAGTATGGAAAACGCCGGAAGTGACAGTGATAAAGGTAGCAAATTCCATATCGCCACCAACTGTATCATTTAACCATTGCCATTCATCACGAAGCCAATTCCAGGCAGCTTGTTGACCTGCTTTATTGGCAAGAAGGCCACGATACCATGCTCGTAAATCTTGTGGCTTAATGACGTCAGCATCTTCAAAGTAACTAACAACTTTTGCAATTAATGCTGGATCAGTTGTATTTGGTATTGCCATTCGCAAGTCTTGTTTAAAGCTTGCGTCCGCTGTTTGTTGGTAAGCTTTGATTAATTTATCAAATAATTCAGCACTCCCGAAGTTTTGAACTTCATTTTTAAGAACTAAACCACGAATATCCGCCGAAAGAGACTCTAATTTATCCTGATTTTCAGTAAAGATTTGATGAGCTTGAGTAATTGAATCATTATTGCGTGCAAATAGTGAAGTGCTAAGAATATAAGGGCGCGTCAATTGGTCATCGTTGCTTTCATCATCTTTAGGTAACCAACCAAGCCGCTTTACTTGATCCTTACTTAATAGATCAAAGAATTGTCGTAGTTCTTGTTCAGCAGGAGAATCAGGTTTAGCAAACATTTTAAGGCTATTAGCTATTTGGTATAGTTCGGCATTAACAATTGCTGAAGGACTATCTTTAAATTGCTTTAATAATGGGATTAATGACGCATAAGATATTTGTTGTCCTTGGGCAAGTAACCGCAGATCCTGAAGAAGTTGACGCTGGGTAATCGGGTCTAATTCATCAGTGTGATTTAAAATATCGTTTAGTAGCGTATCATCATATTTTACGATGAAATGTGAATTATTGCCAAGGTTTAGACGGAATGGTTGACCATTCTTATCGTGCAATGCTTGATAATTTCCAAGGTTGAGTTCTTGTTCCGCCATAATTTGTGGAGCTTCATCATAGTTGCTATTAAGTGGGATTTGCCATTGACGATCAACATCTTTACCATCACCAATGAAAAATTGCTTTTGTGACAGTACTAAATCGCCATCATCATTAATCTTTGCTGTTACAACAGGATAGCCTGGTTGTTCAAGCCATGAATTCATGATTTTTCCAATGTTAAGCCCCGATGCTTTGCCAAGAGCTTTCCATAAGTCAGCTCCGGTTGCATTACTGTATTTGTGAGCAGCAAAATAATTCTTAAGACCTTCTCGTAACGCTTTGTCACCTAAAAGAGCCCGGACCATTACTAACATTCGCGATCCTTTGGCATAAACAATCGCACCATCGAATAAGGCATCAATTTCAGCCGGATTGTTAACATCAACATGAACGGATTGAACACCATCAGTTGCATCTCGTTGTAATGCCATTGGAGCTTCTGAAGTTTGGAAAAGTTCCCAAATGTGCCAGTCAGGCTGGAGAGCATCGACGGCAACATATTCCATCATATTAGCAAAACTTTCATTAAGCCATAAGTCATCCCACCACTTCATTGTCACAAGATCACCAAACCACTGGTGAGCTAGTTCGTGTGTGATGACAGTTGCAACTAATTGTTTCATTTCAAGGGAAGTGTTGTCTGGATCGAGTAATAAGTAAGCTTCCCGGTAGGTTACCAATCCCCAATTTTCCATTGCACCGGCAGAGAAATCAGGTAAAGCTAACTGCCATGAATGGGGAAGAGGGTACGGAGTTTGATAGAAATCCTCATAAAATTCGATTGCCCGCTTAGCAATATCTAATGCAAAATCAAGTTCTTTTGGTTGGTGCGCTTTCGTTGCGAATACACCTACTTTAACGCCACCCTTTGTTTCAGTAATTTTACTTTGGAGTTCTCCAAATGCAAAGGCAACAAGATAAGTGGACATTCGCACAGTGGGTTCAAAGTAGTGGATGCCATTTTCAACGTGATCTTCTGGCATATTAGCGATAATGGTTTCACCAGGATGCTCATCAAATTTAATTGCTAGACTGAAGGTAGCCTTAGCCTCTGGTTCATCGACACAGGGAAAAGCTTGCCGAGCAAAAGTTGTTTCAAATTGAGTCCCGATAATTTGCTTTTTCTCCCCGTCAACCTCATAGTATGATGGATAAATTCCCATCATCGAATCAGTTAACTTAGTATTATAAGTTACAGTAAAAGTTACTTTACCAGTTTGCGGAAGGGTAATCCGAACTGCCTCGGCATCATTATCAATATTAAAGTCTAATTCTTGACCGTCTGCTTGAACACCAGTGACCTGCAAATTTTTTTGATTAATTGCAATTTGAGGATCAGTCGCGTTACCAGTGATAGTTGTTTTTCCATTAATAGTTTTCTTTGCTCGATTAATATCGATAAAAACATCATAATGGTCAGGTTGGAAAGTATTATAAAAGCGTTCGAGTTTTGCCATGTAAAAGATTCCCTTCTTAATTTGTTTTTAATGTTTATTATACGGCTGATGAGAAGAATTAGCTAAACTATTACCTGATTTTAGAATAGAAAAAAGTTGTAGGCCAATCTTACGCTATTTCGACTGGTCAACAACCTGTAAAAAATTAAATTTGATCTAGTGCTTCTTCAATCGGCGTGTCTCCACTCCGCATCATGATGACGTGGCCGATTGTATTATCGTGTTGTAGAATATCGGCTAAAGTCTGGGCAACGTCTGGAATCGGATTAGAAGTTGCAGAGCCTTCACCAATTTGGATTTTACCGGTACCGGGTTCTTCAGTTAAATTAGCAGGTTGAAGGATAGTGTAGTCAAGATTTGTATTTGAGATAAGATAATTATCAGCAAAGAACTTGGCAATGTTATAATCCATAATTGAAGCTAATGATGGAACTTTTGACCACATTTCAGGTTGTAAAGCATATAGCGAACTTAACATAATGTAACGTTTAATGCCGTCTTTTTCAGCAGCTTGCATTGTTTTAACTGCTCCCATCGCATCAGCTTGCAGTAAATCTTTGCCACGTGATCCGGCAACAAAGTAAATTGCATCCATGTCCTTCATTAATTCAGCGATTTTTTCAACACTATCATGTAGGTTCAATTCAACAGCAGTAACGTGGTTTAACTTAATAACTTTTTCCGGATGGCGAGCACCAGCTGTAACTTCATTACCAGTGGCAACTAAATCTTTAATTAAGTCAGTAGCAACACGGCCTGAACCACCAACAACAAATACTTTCTTCATAATTAATCGACCTCCTAGATAGAATTTTATCGCAGTTCATATAATTTATAATTAAAAGTGACTTACTAAATATAATCTTAGCTTACTTTTTATAAGTAGTAAAGGATTGATGCTTGTTTAAAATAGAAAAGCTTTTAAGTCAATAATTTTGAAGAAAATGCGGTATCATTAATAATGTATAAGTCATTTTAGAATTTTAGGCAAAGAAGGGATTTATTGTGACTGAAGAACACGATTTAACCTCAAAAATGGTTGAAAAATTAAAGAAAGAATTTCATTCACGTAAAGATGCAGAAATTATTGCCCGGGCAATACAAAAAAATGGGATTAAAGCTGCGAGTGAAGATCCAACGGCAAGCGAACGTCTTCATCGAGCATTTTCTTATGAAATTAAGACGGGGAAGCCAACCAACCAGCGTCATAGTGGACGTTGCTGGTCTTTTGCAGCATTAAATACATTACGTCATAAGTTTGCAACAAAATATAAGTTCAAGGACTTTGAATTGTCACAAAATTATCTATTTTTCTGGGATCGAATTGAACGGGCAAATATGTTTTTCCAGAAGATTATTGCAACTGCTGATAAGCCTTTGCATGATCGAACCGTTGATTTCTACCTTAGTTTTGCATTAAATGATGGTGGGCAATGGGCTAATGCCGCTTCTATTATTGAGAAATATGGTGTTGTTCCAGAATATGTAATGCCTGACACACATAATACGAAGGATACTTCAGATGTAGCCGAAGTATTTGATAGCTTAATGCGCAAAGATGCAATTGAATTACGGGCAATGGTGCAAACTAATGCCAGTGCAACGGAATTACAGGAAGCACAAGAACGAATGATGGGTGATGTTTATAAGATTGCAGCCTACTCATTTGGTGAACCGCCTGCAAAATTTGATCTTGAATATCGGGATGATGATAAAAAGTTCCACCAAGTTCTTGGCTTAACGCCATTAAAGTTCTATCATGAATACTTTGATACAAACTTAAGTGACTATGTTGTAGTTACTAACGCTCCTGATCATGAAATGGATCGGAGTTATTTAATGCCAGCGCAAGATAGTGTGGTTGATGGTTTGCCAATTAAATTTGTTAATGTTCCTTTTGCAGAATTACAAGAAGGAGCCATCAAACAATTGCAAGCTGGTGAAACAGTTTGGGTTGGGAATGATGTTCTCCAACAAATGGACCGTAAGCGAGGCTTGATGGATGCAAAATTATATCATCGAGAGGAATTGCTTGATGTTGATTTTGTAATGGATAAGAAGCACCGTTTGGAAACTAAGCAAGCCGTCGTTTCTCATGCAATGACATTAACAGGCTTTGACATGGTAAATGATCAACCTACACGATGGAAGATTGAAAACAGTTGGGGTAAAGATAATGGCGATAACGGATACTTTGTAATGACCCAAGATTGGTTTGAAGAGTATACTTATGAGGCTGTTATTAATAAGAAGTACCTTAGCGATCGAGTAAAGAAAGTAGCTGCCAGTGAACCCGTTACTCTACCAGCTTGGGATTCTTTGCAGTAAAATATAAATAGTGAAGTACACACGGAGAGGTTGGGAAACAAAACCTAATCTCTTTATTTATTTCCTGGGAAATCATTTAACTTCCCCAAATAGTTGTATGATAGTAATTAGAATTTAATTAAAATCATGCAAAGAAAGTAGGGGAATTGATGGCGAAGGAAAAATCGATTTTTACAAAAGATGTTGTGCTCGTAATGGCGGCTTCGTTCTTTTTTATGTTTAGTAATATGTACTGTAACCCATTGATTAACGGTTATGCTCAAGATTTAGGCGCATCAAGTGCTTTTGCAGGTATAATCGTTGGAATGATGAGTATTGTTTCAATGTTTTTGCGACCAATTGCTGGTAATCTGACTGATCGTTTTTCAAAATATTCATTAGCTTTTTGGGGTGGAATATTGTGCTTTATTGGGGTTGCAGGTTATGTGTTAACGCCTAATAGCACTTTCTTGTTAATATGCCGTTTGGTTAATGGATTAGGATTTGTATTATGTACAGTTTGTATGACAACCTGGCTATCATATTTAGTTCCATTTAATCATGTTGGCGAAGCAATGAGCTTTTATGGACTGATGAACGCTTTGGCAATGGCATGTGCCCCCGCTGTATCAATTAACTTATATCGAATTATTGGTTATCGAGCTGCAATGGTGATTTCAGCATTATCGGCTTTACTGGTTGTTGTCACAATTCAGTTTGTCAGTAACCGCGCTCAACCGGCAGCACACTCTGTAAAACAAAGTGGCTTTCATATTAAAATCATTCAGCGAGACGCTATCCCGGTTGCCCTTTTAACAGCTTTATTTGCTATCCCATATTTTGCAACGCAGGCAGATATTGTTGAGTACGCTGAACAACGTCACTTACCTATTGCTGTTGGTGCTTATTTCTTAATTTATGCTGTAGTTCTTTTACTTAGCCGATTATTCTTACGGACCCAATTTGATACTGTCCGTTTTGAACCATGGTTGATTTTAAGCACGGTTGCAACAATCTTTTATCTTATTATGTTAAGTATTATGAAAAATAACATTGAAATGGCACTGGCAGCTGCTGGAATGGCATTTGGCTATGGTATTATTTATTCCGTTTGTCAATCAACTGCAATGATGCTAGCTCCAGATAATGAACGAGGGTTAGCAAGTTCGACATTCTTTCTCGGCCTTGATATTGGAATGACGCTTGGGCCAATCATCGGGGGGATTATTGATAGTACGTTACCTGTGAAATATTTTTATCCCGTAATGCTATTTATTGTCCCGTTAGTTATTATTATTTTTCTAGTAAATCGAAAGAAACTGAATAGTGCAATTGACCAGCATTAGAGGAAATAAAAATGAAAAAATTAGAAAAGTTGACTGGTGTCTGTAGTTTATTATTAAATTTAATGCCTTTTTTGCTGTATATTTCCCTTACTAAAGAACAGTCTGATATCTTTGTTGGTGCCTTGCCCTTCGCTATTTTCTATGCTTTCCGGCATACAATTTTATTATTTTGCCGTGATTTAGAATACGATTATCAACGGCTGGCCTGGATTGGTCTTTATAGCGGAATTATTGGTTACTTTTTAGGGATGTTTGGTGGATTTCAACCAATCTTCTGGGATTTGTCAGGTGCAGGGGCAGGGATTGCCTCTCGACTATTTCCAACTGCAATAAGTCAGCGGCGGCGATTAATAAAACGAGGACTCTTACCCCAGCAGGATCATCTTAAGCCGCTTTTTCAAGTTATTATAGTTTTGATTGTGTTTGGGATAATTGTGTGGATAAAGAAGCCAGTAATTAGTTTTGTTTTAATGTTAATCATTACTTTTGGTGCAATGGGATCAATTTGGAAAACACCCCATGCAATTCGTCCGCTGCCAGTTCGTCTACATTGGGCTAATTACTTACTAGCATTAATTTTGCTTGGCGCAATGTTACTGTTGCGATTAGGGAGAAGTTTAGGCTTTGGGAAACCACTTGAATGGGGAACCGCTCTTTTATTAATCTTCCTCATCACGATGATCCTTACCTTGCTTGTAAACCATCGGCGATTACTTCACTATCCCAATCATTTACGGCAACGAATAATGCTTTATGGTGCTTGTGGTCAGTATTGGACCTTGTATAGTACCGTTTTTATTGGCATTTTGTATGGCACAAAAATGTATTCTTGGACAATTGTTGCTTACTTATTTGCTTTCGTCTTTGGAGGATTATTGGTAAAACAAACCCACCATTTATTCCATTTTAAGGATTGTCAAATTAATTTAGTGATGCTAACAATTGGAATTCTCTTAACATTTTGGTTGCCAACATATTTTATTGGCGTATTTATCATCCGTAGCTTTGCCGGTGCAGAACGTAAAACAGCAATTGATGACTACGAGAAAGCAACCCATAATTATAGTATTTCTTCGATCGTCAATTATTACTATGCATCAATTGCGGGGATAATTTCCCAATTAGTAATGTGGGGAAGTTTATTTATTTTTGCTGGAACAACAGGAATTAATAGAATTTTTGGTGCGTTTTCGGTGGGAAAAACAAGTATTCAAAGCTTTCCAATTATCATGAATACCCATCTTATTCTTGCGAGCTACATGATTATATTTATAATGGCGTTGGCTTTTAGATTAAAGAACACAAAAAAGCAAGAACTTAGATAGAAATATCTTTGTCCTTGCTTTTTACAATTTCTTGACGCCAATGATTAAGATGTTTTTTAGTGATGACACACAGGCCATCATCGCCGACTTGCTTCATTTCGTCAGTACACATGATTTTAATGTTACCAGTTTTTTTTGCTCTATTTTCACCCCAGTAATTTAAATAACGAAGGGCAGCATAAAGATTTTCACCCTCAGGAGTTAAGCGATATTCAACATGTGGAGGAATCGTATTGAAACTTTTTCGGATAACGAGGCCGGCATCTATCATTTCACGAAGCTGGTCACTCAAGACTTTATATGAGGTGCCTAGCTGCTTAACTAGTTCACTTGTTCGTCGGGGATGACCAGCTAAGAGATAAAGGATAACGGACTTCCATTTACCACCAATGATTGCTAAAGCATAATCTGCTCCAGTATTATACATTTTAGGTTGCCGTTCCATTAAAATTCCTCCTTTAACGTGTTTACAATAATTATATACCGTTAAAGAGGATGGAGAATAATAAGTTTACTTGATTAATTTGAACATCTCTTCGTCATCAAGCTGAGCCTTTTCTCCAGCTGGTGCCTCAATTGAACCAAATGGCATTTCAGCACGCAATTGCCAATCAGCTGGAAGATTAAATACTTGATGAATTGCATCATCAATCAATGGGTTATAATGTTGAAGACTGGCACCGATTCCTTGTTCTGCGAGTGCTGTCCAAACTGCTTGTTGAGCACCACCGAGGCCTTGTTCAGCCCAGTTTGCAAAATTAGCTGCATATGATGGATAATCATTCTCTAATTGATGCACAATTGTAGTGTCAGTAAAGTAGAGGATCGTTCCATAGCCTGCCTTGAAACTATCAATTTTTGACTTTGTTTGTTCAAAAGCATCTGGACTCTTAGCGATTTTGCGTAAAGCATCCTCAACGATTTCCCATACTTTATCTGATGACTTGCCAAATAATACGACTGCCCGTACTGTTTGACTATTAAAAGCAGTTGGTGAGTTTTTGATTGTTTGCTTCACTAAGTCAAAAATTTCTTCTGGTGTTTGTGAAAGATTATCACCAAGCGCATAGATTGAACGACGATTTGCAGCTAAACTGTTAAATTGTGAATTCATAATAATCACTCCCGTACATTTATTTACTTACTAATAGTAACTCAAAAATAAAAATATACAAGAAGTGAATTTTATTTCACTAGCGAAAGGAGAAAAAATGGTCGAAAAAGATTGTCCGATTGAGAATACGCTTAAGTTAATAAACGGAAAGTGGAAAAGCGTAATTATATATCAAATTAGTGAATATGAACCTTGTCGTTTTTCGGAGTTGCAAAAATTAATTCCGGATTGTTCAAAGAGAATGTTGGCTCTTCAACTAAAGGACTTAGAGGGAGCAAATATTATACAAAAGCGTGTTTATTCGACAGTGCCGCCTAAGACTGAGTATTCATTGACGGAAGTAGGAAAAAGTTTGGTACCAATAATTAGGTCAATTAACCAGTGGGGCAAAAAATATACTAAAAAATAAAATTTTGCCGATTACTTGTCCATCAATCATATCTTACCTGAGTGTAACTACCTTACTTGTGTGTACTTACTTTTAATTGGTACAGAGAATTGTATACTAAAAGTAGAATTTATGAGGAGGTAGAAATAATGGCAAGAGAAGTTTTGATTCTAGGTGCAACGGGAAAAATTGCTGGACACGCAATTGATGCATTGTTAGCAAATGGTAATGATGAATTATTACTATTTACTCGGCACCCACAAAATATGAATGTTGTCGATGAAAATCGTGAAACAGTTATTAAAGGGGATGTCCTAAATATTGGTGATTTAGAGCCAGCGATTGAACGAGCAGATGTAGTTTATGCTAATCTACGAAATCCTGAAATTACGCAACAAGCTAAAAATATTGTCAGCTTAATGGAAAAATATGCTGTAAAGCCGTTAGTCTGGATTTCCTCGATTGGAATCTATGATGAAGTTCCAGGTAAATTTGGTGAATGGAATAATGAAATGTTAGGTGGCGGCCAGAAAGATAGTTATTTAGGAACTTATCGCAGTGCTGCCGATGTAATTGAAAATTCAACCCTTGATTACACAATCATTCGACCAGCATGGTTAACAGATAAGGATGAAGTGGATTACGAAACGACTGCAAAAGGAGAACCATTTAAAGGTACCGAGGTCTCGCGAAAGTCAATTGGTAATTTTGTAGCAAAAATTATTGATGATCCGGCACCATATGCACGAAAAAACTTTGGTGTGAATAAACCAAATACAGACGGAGATAAACCTGCTTGGTATTAAATCGCTAATTGCAAGATAGATTAATCCGTTGTATACTGATACCGAATAATTTACTAACGACTCGTCTTTAGTCCCCGGATTAAAGACATTAAGAGTACTAGCCATCTTCTACTAGGGCCTGTCACAATGACATGAAGAAGTTGGTTAGTACTCTTTTATTTTTTAGGAGGTTTTAATATGAATGTTGAAGTAAAAACGCTAAGTGAAATGACCGCTCAAGAATGGTGTAGATTAGCAGAAGAACGGATAAAAGTATTTGTTGTTGAGCAAGAATGTCCTTATCAAGAAATTGATGAACAGGATTATCAAGCTCACCATTTAATGCTGAAGGATGACCAGGGAGACTTAGTAGGTTATACGCGAATTATGGCTAAGGACAGCTCTCATGCGACTTTTGGCCGCGTATTAGTTTTAAAACAATTTCGTGGACATGAATACGGACGTCAGCTAGTTCAGGCAACGGTCGATGAAACTAAGCGTCTTTTCCCAAATAAGACAATTCAAATTCAAGCTCAAGCATATCTTAAAGAGTTTTACGCATCGTTTGGATTTAAGCCGATTTCAGATGTTTACCTTGAAGACAATATTCCGCACTTAGATATGATATTAGATTAATTGTGAAGAAAATACTAATAGAGTAGTAATTTTGCGTTAAAGTGAGGTAATTATTAATTTTTTGTGTGCGCTTCCATGATATAGTGAGGATATTGAATTGACACTATCAAATAAGGAGGCGGAATATTATGGCAAAGACATTTACAAGAGAAGAATTGAAAAAATATGATGGGCAAAACGGGAATCCAGCTTATGTAGCAATTAATAATCGTGTCTATGATGTAACTCATATTCCTGCATAGCAAGATGGCACCCATCATGGAAATAAGGCAGAATTGGATTTGACAGATGTTCTGTTTGATTACTCTCCGCATAAAGACCGTGTATTGGCAAATCTACCCAAGGTGGGAACTTTAGTGGGAGAAGAATAAATGGGACTGTGACATAAGTTAAGTTACTTTCATAAAAAGCAAATACGCAGTACAATAATGGCCTCTAACGTCCGGCAAAACCGAACGCTAGAGGCCTATTGTTGCTTGCGGGGGCTCCCAGAGGCTAGCTTCGCGTCGAAAAACGAAGTCACAAGTGACTTCTGTCTCGCTCCCATTATTCATTTTAAATTATCCCCAAACTTCTGTAGCAATTTCTTTAACAAGTGCAACCTCCATTGCTGTTCTTCTGTTAAAATGTTTCCTTCTTCAGTTGATGCGAAGCCGCATTGAGGACTAAGACAGAGCTTATCTAATGGATGGAATTGCGCAGCTTCATGGATTCGTTTGATAATTGCTGCCTTATCTTCAAGTTCACCTGATTTTGAAGTAATTAAACCAAGAACAACATATTTATCATCAGGAACTTTGCTAAGTGGTTCAAATCCGCCAGCACGTTCACTATCGTATTCGAGATAGAAGGCATTGACGTTTTCTTTAGCAAATAGTGTGTCGGCAACTGGTCCATAACCACCGGCAGCAGCCCATGTTGAGTGATAGTTTCCGCGACAAACGTGGGTATTAATTGTTAAATCGGCGGGTAAATTAGCAATTGCCTCATTGTTTACTTTTAAAAATCGCTTTTGCAGGGCTTCAAGCTGAGATACATCAGCATTGGGGTCTTTTTTCTTTAGGTTAGCAAAGGCGTTAACAGAAATTCCCCATGTACAGTCATCTAGTTGAAGAGTACGACAACCAGCAGCATAAAGATCTTCAATCACTTGATGATAAGCAGCGGCAACGTCATGATCTAAATCTTCTTGGTTGGGATAAAATTCTTTAGCATTAGCTTGATTTTCGGGACGAAGAAATTCTTCTAAAAATTGTGCTGGCGCAGGGATAGTTTGTTTAACTTGAACACCATCAGAGGTATGAGCTTGGGTAAATTTGAAGTGTTCGACAAAGGGGTGGTTTTCGCCGGAGATTTTTCCAGTGATTTGCGCAGTTTCAGGACGAGTCTCTTCATCTGCAAATTTATAGCCTTCCTTTAGAGTAGCTTTTTTAACGCCATTTAATCCCCAGAAAAAGTCAAGGTGCCACCAACTACGCCGGAATTCACCGTCAGTAACTGCTTTCAGGCCGGCAGCTTCTTCTTGTTTAATCAAATTAATAATTACTTTATCTTCAACAACTGTTAAGTCTGCTTGTGTTATTTCGCCGTTTGCAAATTTTGCGCGAGCTTCTTTTAGCTCTTGAGGACGAAGGAAGCTTCCAACGATGTCATAACGAAATGGTGATGTAGTACGTGTAGTGAATTCAGTCATAGTAAATCGATCCTTTCTATTCGTGATGGGTTCAAGAATTGAAGCAATAAAAAAAGCCCCTAGGAAAAATATTTCTACTTTTCCTAGGGACGTTGATTAATCAATAGTTAATTAACGTGTTACCACCCTAATTTGATAGTATCTCACAATACTATCCTCAATAGGTACACTAATGGAAGCTATACCCGGACGTTTTATCGGTCGTCAATCGTGAACTACTTATATAAAATACTCGTAATTCGTGAAGCTCCAAGACCATCTTCGTCTCAGTCTCTTATGTCACCTCTCATCAACCGTGATTCTCTGTAATAAGATTCTAAGATTACTCATCTTTTCTAAGCTTTTTCTCATTTAGTTGTCATTATAATACGCGGATGAAATAGGGATGTCAAGATAATTTATAACAAAAATAAATCTTGACATTTACAACCCAAAGTATTAAATTAGATAAAAATTAAAATGTGATTATGAAAACACGTTGAAAAGAAGAGTAATTATGAGTGGATTAGCAGAGAGTCCTTGGTTGATGAAAAAGGATAACCTGCTTATAATGAAAATCACTTTGAGTGCCATGATGAAATTAGTAATTAATGGTGGGATCAGCCCATTATAGCTGACGTGTTTAATGGAAGCATTGAACATTTGAGGCTAATAATGTGAATTGTTGGCAAATTAAGGTGGTACCACGCAAAAAGCGTCCTTAGGTTAAGTTGTTTAATCTAAGGACGCTTTTTTATAGTCATAAAAAGGAGAGATAATTATGAAATTTACAGTCGTTGGTGCAGGTGCAATGGGATTACGGTTTGGTGTTTTATTACAAGAAGCAGGTAATGAAGTTGATTTTGTTGAAGGATGGTTACCACATTACAATAAGATGAAAGAACAAGGAGGCGTTTATGTAACTCGCGAGCATAAAAATAGACACCTTGTTCCCGTTAATGTTTATACACCTGAAGAATACAATGCTACAGATGCTGATTTTGTTTTCTTTGAATTAAAACAAATGCAGTTAGATGATATGTTAAAACGTTGTGAACATTTCTTGAAGGATCAATATGCGATGACAGCGATGAATGGAATGGGACATGTTGAAAAATTATTGAAATATTTCCCCGAAGAAAAAGTAGTTGCTGGAACTGCCTTAGTAGCAACTATTTTAACCAAACCTGGCGAAGTGGAATTTGTTGGAGAACGAGGGATGGGAACGACTAATTGGGCTAATTATACTGAAAAGCCTGATGAGAAGACACAAGCGTTAATGGCAGAACTCAAAAAAGCAAACTTTAATCCATCCCTTAAAGATGATTTTATGGGAACGTTGATGGCAAAAGTGGTCTTTAATTCAGTCGTTAATACCCTTTGTACTATGTTTGAAATTACAATGGGTGAATATGCGGCGTTTGATAAGGCTGATGAACTATCTCGGCAATTAATCGATGAAGCATATGATGTCTGTGAACGTGCAGGGGTACAATTAGTTAATACGCGAGCAGAAGAGCTAGAAAGTGTAAATTATGTCTCTAAAGTTGGCTGTCCGCATCATTATCCTTCAATGTACCAAGATATGAGTCATAATCGTCCAGTGGAAGTTGATTATATCAATGGTTACTTTGTTAAGCTGGGTCGCCAATATAATTATGAAGCCAAAACTCATAATTTTGTTACTAATTTAGTCCACTTAGCGGAAACAACTCGTCAAAATCGAAGTGCTAAATAATATTAAAATAGACCTCTAACATTCTGGATCAATGTAGAGGTCTATCATAATTTAGAACTAAATTTTAATTACCTGGGATATCACTTTCATCTTGGAAATTAAATTCGTTGGCATGACGAAGGGAATAGCAGAAGTAAACTCCTAATCCGACTACTAGCCACAATAAGTATGTTAACCAAGCATTAAGTGAGATGCTTACTAATAAAACAATACAGATCAATACTGATAGCACAGGAATAACGTTGCCAAAAGGTACCTTAAATGGTCGCTTTAATTCTGGATAACGGTACCGTAAGATAATTACAATGAGCGAAATTAAAGCAAAGACAACTAATGATCCAATATTGGCAATTAATGCAAGATAATGGAGATCGAATTCTCCAGCTAGGACAGCTGAAAGAAGTCCGACTAGCCAAATAGCACGATTAGGACTTTGAGTTTTGCCGTTGACTTTAGCGAGGCCTTGAGGAAGAAAGGCACTTCGGCTCATTGACTTCATGATATTTGAGCCAGCATAGATGAATGCAAAGACGACAGCCATAATTCCTAAAACAGCGCCAAGTGAAACAATTTCAGCCACGTATTTATGACCCTTAGCTAAAAGAACATACGACATAGCTTCCGAGACATTCAAATCTTTATAACTTAGAACTCCCGTCATAACAAGACTAACTAAAATATAAAGAGCAGTTGAAATAACTAAACATAAAATTATTGCCCGGGGAATATTTTTATCAACATCTTTAGCATCTTCAGCAGAAGTAGCTAATGCATCAAATCCTAAGAAGGAGAAGAAGACAGCAGATGCTCCTGTGAAAATCCCCTTGTATCCATATGGTAAAAATGGGTGCCAGTTAGCGAGATTGATATGTTGAGCACTAACAACGATAAATAGAACAATAATAAAGATTTTGACACCAACCAAGAAGTTGTTAATAAGTTTACTTTCACTAGTTCCACGTGTCAAAATAATCGTCATAAAAAGGATCATCAAGACAGCAGGGAGGTTTACATAACCACCAGCTGTAGGCGTAACCAGTAATTTATGTGGTAAATTAACTCCGAGGACTTCTAGGAACGATTGTACGTACCCAGTCCAACCATTAGCTACCGTAGCGGTTGTAGTAACGTAGACCCCAATCAGCGTCCATCCAGCAAGGAACGCCATAAATTTACCAATTGAAACCCACGCGTAATAAAAGGCACTTCCTGAATTGGGTAAACTAGTGGTTAATTCTGAATAACAGAGACCAATTAAACCACTAGCAAGAGCAGCAATCAGAAAAGAGAAAACAATTGCTGGACCTGAATCTTCCGCGGCGACAATTCCAGTTAAAACTAAAATTCCAGTTCCGATGATTGCGCCAATACCTAGAATAGAAAGGTCGAAGAGGCCGAGAGTTTTCTCGTGCTCTTTTCCCTTGGGTAACTGATTTTGCATGATTATGATTCCTTTCATAAAATACTGAAAACTGAAACTTAATTTTACATTAAAAACTACTGTGAATCAAATTTCACTTTAAAACTTATTGAAAATCGCTGGCTTACTAATGTGGGTTAACTTTTTTATCATACAAATTTTAATGCTTACGATGAGAATGATTTTTGATAATTTCTTTCAAAACTAGTTATTAACAATGATTTATTTTAAAATAGCTAATGAGTTTGAAAAAAAGCAGATGAACTGATGAAACAGCATAAGCTAATTGTTATTTCGCTAGATTCATTAGGTTTTCGTGACCTAAACGAATTACGTCAATTAACACCAACATTAGCAGATTTAATAGAAAAAGGAACATGGGTGAAAAAAGTTGAGGGAATCTTTCCAACGTTAACTTATCCATCCCATACTTCGATTATTACTGGTCAGTATCCGGCCGTACATGGAATTATTAACAATACTAAATTGCAGCCGCGCCGGCAATCGCCTGACTGGTTCTGGTATCGAAAAGAGATTCAATCGATGCCCCCCTCTATGATGTTGCAAAAGAAAAGGGCTTAACAACTGCTGCATTTTTGTGGCCTGTGACTGCTGGCAGTAAGATTGATTATAACCTTGCAGAAATCTTTCCTAATCAAATTTGGACAAATCAAGTACAGGTTTCGTTAAAGGCAAGTAGTCCGTTATTTCTATATGAAATGAATAAAAAATACGGTAAATTACGTCACGGGATTAAGCAGCCGTGGCTTGACGATTTTGTAACAGCCTGTGCGGTTGATACAATAAAAAATAAAAAGCCGGACTTAACATTGATTCACTTAGTTGATATGGATAGTATGCGTCACCGTTATGGGGTTCGATCACCACAAGCCAAAGAAGCATTACACCGTCTAGATAAACGTGTAGATAAGATAATTCAAGCGACAAAAGATACCGGTACTTACGCGCAAACAGACTTTGTGATTTTAGGAGATCACTATCAAATTAATGTTGATAAGATGATTCATTTAAATATGTTATTTGCGCAACAAGGACTTCTTCACCCTCTTGGAAAGAAAAGCACTTATCGAAATAACTGGCAAGTCACTGCTAAAACTTGCGATGGAGAAACTTATATTTGCACTCGTGGTGCCGTGGATCGAGGAAAAATTAAGCAAATGATTGCTGGTGTTGAAGGAGTTGAGCGAATCTATGATAACGCAGCGGCGATCAAACGGGGGGGCAGATCCTAAGTGCACATTCCTCGTCGAAGCCAAACCAGGATAATATTTCACCGATGAGGTAAACAGACCAGCGATTGTCGAAAAAGTTGATCCAGAATCAATTGGAACTCACGATCGCTATCATGGCGTTCATGGTTACGGGCCAACACAAGCAAATTACTTCACTACCGCTATTTTTGCTGGTCTCCAAATCAAAAGTGGTGCGACTATTGAACATGCTCGCTTGGTTGACGAAGGACCGACATTTGCTAAATTATTAGGATTACATTATCCGACTTCAACTGCCGGACAAGCAATTGATGCAATCTTTAAAGACTGAGGTGACGTTGTGAAGTTTACGAGACAACAATGGCAACGGATTTTTTATGATTGGGCAAATTCTGGTTATGGAATTTTAGTTGTGACCGCTGTTTTACCAGTCTATTTCAAAGTAGTAACTGATCATGCCGGTGTTAGTGCAGCAAACTCGACAGCACTGTGGGGGTATGCTAATAGTTTTGGTACGCTTGTTATTTCATTATTAGCGCTTTATTAGGGGCATTGGCTGATTACCCGTATGCAAAGAAGCGCTGGCTAAGTCTTTTTACCTGGTTGGGAATTATACTGACAATTGGGCTTGCCCTTGTTCCAACTAAATACTGGCAACTACTTTTAATCGTTTATATTGGGTCAATTATTGGTTACTCAGGAGGAAATCTATTTTATGACAGTTTTTTAACAGATGTGACCGATAATAGGCAAATGGATCGTGTTTCATCGACTGGCTATGGAATGGGATATTTAGGAGGAGTAGTCGTCTTTATTATCTTTTTAGTAGCAGAACTAAGTAAGGGCTTTGGCGGTCTCTTAAGCAGTTATGGAGTAGCCCGATTTAGTTTTATTCTGGCTGCAGTTTGGTGGATTATTTTTGCGTGGCCGTTATTAAAAAATGGTCATCAACGTTATAGCGTCAGCAGTGTCGCAAATCCTTTTGTCGATAGTTTGCGTCGTCTGAGAAGAACTATGCATCATATTAATCAATATAAGCAGTTGACATGGTTTTTAGTTGCTTACTTCTTCTATATTGACGGTGTCGATACAATCTTTACAATGGCAACGGTTATTGGTAAAGACTTAGGAATTCAAACAACGATGCTGATGGTCGTTCTGTTAGTAGTTCAGTTAATTGCTGTTCCATTTTCAATTTTATATGGTTGGCTTGCTAATAGATTTTCTACGAAACGAATTATTATGCTGGGCATTATCGTTTATTTCTTTATTTGTCTTTATGCTTTATGGTTAGAAACTTTAACTGATTTTTGGATTTTAGCTATTTTAGTTGGGACAAGCCAAGGCGGACTTCAAGCACTTAGTAGATCATACTTCGGCCGCCTTGTTCCTAAAAATGCCAGTAGCGAATTTTTTGGTTTCTATAATATCCTTGGGAAGTTTTCCGCCATTCTTGGCCCCTTTATTGTTGGAATCGTTACTCAATGGACTGGTAAATCGACGGTCGGTGCAGCTTCATTAAGTGTTCTGTTTGCTCTGGGGTTAGTTATGTTTATATTTGCTTTGGCTATTAAGGATAAATAAAAAAGGTCATGATCGGGAAATCCCTAATCATGACCTTTTAAAATTACTTGCGAACGTTAAGGATACCTTGACCAATACCAGCAGGTGCATCAGTTTTAGCTTCAAATAAAAGACCGCTAGCATGATGTTCTTCAGTAGCTTTACCCATTGCTTTAAATAAATCGTTCATAGTAGACATATCTTATACCTCCAAAATAAATAGTTTTTGTTTTTAGAATAATTAATTAATATATTTAGTGGCTCAGAAGCGAGCGTTTATTACTATAAAGCCTTTGAGTAATAGTGTCAATTACTAATTTTAGGTTGTCAAAAACTTCACGAATACTTCGAAAACGGTTTATTTTTGGTGATTAAAGTTATGCTAAAAATTTCACTTTCATAAAATTTAAAACAAAAAAATGGCTTTCACAAAGTTGTGATAGAGCCATTTTTAGTCTTAATTACTTTTCACGGGAGTAAGAAGCAATATCTTCAAGAATTTCATTCATAAATTCTTCTTGACTCATTTCATTTTGTTCCTTTTCACCGTACTTACGAACAGATACACCATTGTTATTCTTTTCATCGTCTCCAACAACAAGAGTGTATGGAACCTTTTGTGTTTGAGCTTCACGAATCTTGTAGCCCATCTTTTCATTTCGGTGGTCAACATTAACCCGAATGTTAGCAGCCTTCATCTTCTTAGCGAGGTTATCTGCGTATTCACCATGTGCTTCTTCGTTAACAGGGATAATGTGGACTTGTTCTGGGGCTAACCAAGTTGGGAATGCACCCTTGTAAATTTCTGTTAAGTAAGCCATGAACCGTTCCATTGTTCCAACAACACCACGGTGAATCATAACTGGTTGATGTTCTTTACCGTCTTGACCAACGTAGGAAAGTCCGAATCGTTCTGGAAGCATAAAGTCAAGTTGAATAGTTGACATTGTTTCGTCATTCCCAAGAGCAGTCTTAGTTTGAATATCAAGTTTTGGACCATAGAAGGCAGCTTCACCTTCAGCTTCATAATAATCAAGGTTAAGATCGTCCATTGCTGATTTCAACATTGATTGGGATTTTTCCCACATTTCGTCATTAGCATAGTACTTCTTAACGTTCTTAGGGTCACGAAGAGAAAGACGGAAGCTGTAGTCAGTAATATCAAAGTCTTCGTAAACGCTCATGATCAACTTCAAAATCTTTGCGAATTCAGAACGAATTTGGTCAAGGGTAACGAAAGTGTGGCCATCGTTCAAAGTCATTTCACGAACACGTTGAAGACCAGAAAGGGCACCTGATTTTTCATAACGGTGCATCATACCAAGCTCCGCAATTCGTAATGGGAGATCACGGTATGAACGAATATGGTGCTTGTAAACTTGAATATGGCTTGGGCAGTTCATTGGCCGTAATTCAAGCATTTCGCCATCACCCATGTCCATTGGTGGGAACATATCATCGCGGTAGTGTTCCCAGTGACCAGAAGTCTTGTAGGCATCAAGATTCATTAGGACTGGAGTATAAACGTGTTGGTAACCATCGGCAACTTCCCGGTCAATAATGTAACGTTCGATGGTCCGGCGAATAGTAGCACCTTTTGGTAACCAGTATGGTAAACCGGCACCAACTTTAGGATCAACAAAGAAGAGGTCAAGTTGGTTACCGATAACACGGTGGTCACGTTCCTTAGCTTCTTGACGTTTCTTTAAGTCTTCTTCTAATGCGTCCTTCTTGTAGAAGACAGTTCCGTAAATCCGTTGAAGCATTGGATTTGAAGACATACCTTTCCAGTAAGCACCAGCAACAGAAAGAAGGCGTAAGTTTTTAACAACGTTACCATATAAAAGAATGTCATCATCTGCAACAGCTTTGACATCACCAAGTTGGTACATTGCTACTTTGCCGTCTTTAGCATTTTCATTGATCAATTCAGTTGAGAAACGATCATCTTTTACTTCGGCAAGTGCTTCCTCTACAGGTACTTCAACAAATTCTACCTTAACATCGTTCTTTGCCATTCCCTTGATTACGTCTTCAAGAGCTGGTAATTCGTCAGCAGAAACTTGTTGATTATCTTTATCAGAATCAACGTGGAAACCATCTTCGTCAGCGACAGCTTCACCAAGCCGAATACCCTTAAATTCTTGTTTTAATGCAGCCTTTAACATTAATGCAGAAAGCTTACGTAATGCTTCTAAACCTTCTTGTGAATCCCGATCGATCTTCTTAACTGATCCATCTGGGGACATAACAGCAACCTGAGCCATAGAAATCTCTCCTTTAATATAAATAAAAACGTCCCTGATACTTTCAATGTTGAAAGTATCAGGGACGTCAATTAACAAAAATTAGCGTGGTTCCACCCATCTTTAGGACACACTAGTAATGTCCTCTCTAAGGTGCGGTAACGGACACGATCCGACTAGCCTTATCTCGGCTAATAATAAGGGAAGGTGGTACAACCATCATTGTCACTCACAAGTGCTTCCACTCAAGGCACTTACTCTCTGTAGAGGACTTTGAAGGTGCATATCCTTCAATCGATTGTCTTGATTATAGCACGCCCACTTTAATTGACAACCCCTTTATTCCAAATTAATGTTGATTATTTTGAGAATGAGGTTGAACTGGTTGCGGGTTTGACTGGGAGCTAGTACTTTGCGAACTTTGATTGGACTGTGACCCAGAATTGTTGCTTGCTGGTTGTGAAGTAGATTGTTGTTGGCTATTGCCTTGATCATGGTGTTCTTCCTGCGATGGTTGGTTTTGTTGCGGAGTTGAGGAAGAGTTAGTAGCTGGTTGTTGGTTAGTTGGATGACTTGATTGAGGCGTGTTATTCGAACGACTAGGAGTTGAAATACTATAAGTATCTTGAGTATCATTGTCATCACTGTCATTGGAACTTGAACGATGCTTATGACTGCTACTGCTGCTCTTTTTATGCTTCTTGCGGGATGAAGTGCTTGTGGAGACAGTAGTGTCATTGCTATCAACATTGACAGGGTCCTGTTGTTTAACTAAGAAAATAACAATGGTTGCAATTAAGACAACTAATAGACAGCCTAAAATGACCTTGAACATCCGACGTGAAATTCCATATGGATTCTTTTTCTTATTAGGGGATGCTGTCTTATGTTTATGGTTAGGGGTAGTCTGTTTAGGTTTACGATTAAAGAAAGAACGTTTTTTCTTTTCTTCTCCTGGCTTAGGAGTGTCATAAAGCTCAACCCGCGTAGGTCGCCGCTTATTGTTATTTTGATTATTATCTTTATTATTCAATGATTTCACCTCATACTTAATGAGTAATATATCTAGTTCCTTATTATACCATGGTGAGCCTAGATGTATTAAAAAATGGTCGACTCATTATGGGCCGACCACTTTTCGTATTTCTTCCTAGCTATTTTGAGGGGGATAGTATAGAAGAAAAATAGGGGTTTATTTATATTAGGGATTGTTTATACTATACCGTTCAAGTATGAACATTTTGTGAAAGAATCGTTACAAAAATAAAAAACTGGAAGCAAATTTCCAGTTTTTTATTTTAATCTTCTACAGCTGAATCTTTCATTTGAGCTTCACGTTGGCCGAATCCTTTACCTTCAGCAGCAAACCGCTTGTCCCCTTTGTAGAGTTCAACGCAAGTCCAGATAAGAAGAGCAAGGATGACAATAATTGTGATATAAGCGAGAACGTCAGATGTCCCTTTTGCCCAAATACCAAAACCTTCATAAGTTGCAGGAAGGTTGTAAAGATTTAAGAAAGTAAGGGCGATTACAGAAATCCAACCGCAAACCTTAACCCAGCCACTATTCTTAAATTCACCCATTTCAACTTCACTGTTAGTCATCATTAATAATGGTAACATTGAGAATGGAAGGGCAAAAGCTAAGAATACCTGTGAGTTTTCCATTAAAAGGTTCAAGGCGGTGTGTTGTTGGATAGTATTTTCACCGCTCGTCATAGCAACACATGCGATAACTGGGACGACTGAAAGAATTCGTGTAACTAACCGCCGTGCCCATAAAGGCATCCGCATGTGAACGAAACCTTCCATGATAACTTGACCAGTCAGTGTTCCAGTAATAGTTGAATTTTGACCAGAGGCAAGTAAAGCAACTGCAAATAAAGTTGACAATACACCAGATTTAGCAACCGCAATTAAGATTGGATTACTAAGCATAGAAGTGTTATTCAGGGCATCATATAAACCGAAGAAAGAACTATCTTGAACAGCACCAGTCTTGAAAACAGCAACCCCCATGATTAAAAGAAGGGCGTTAACAATAAATGCTAAGGATAATTGGATATTTGAATCCCAAGTAGTAAAACGAACAGTTTGACGAATGCTATCAAGATCATTGTGGTCAATCTTCCGAGTTTGAGAAATTGCTGAGTGGAGATATAGGTTGTGAGGCATAACAGTCGCACCGATAATACCTAATGATCCAGTTAATGGAGTAATACCACTAATTTCTGGATGTTGGGCAATTGCCTTAGCTGATGGAAGGAGACCCATAAATACGCCACCCCAGTTAGGGTTAGATAAGGCAACTTGGTAAGCAAAAACAAACAAGATTACCAAGATCAAACATGCAACAATTGCTTCAATCTTCCGGAATCCGATCTTGGTTAATAATAGCAGTACTAAAACATCAAGAACAGTAATAAATACAGATGGGATCAACGGAATGTGGAACAGTAAGTTTAAAGCAATAGCAGCCCCGATAACTTCAGCGATATCAGTAGCCATAATCGCCAACTCAGTCATAATCCATAAGATAATACCTAATGCTTTACCGGTACGTGCCCGTGTTGCCTGAGCAAGGTCCATTTGGCTCACGATTCCGAGTTTAGCCGCCATGTATTGAAGCAACATCGCAATCAAACTTGAAATCAAGATAGTAGTCATTAAGGTATATTGGAAACTCTGTCCACCAGTAATTGAAGTTGACCAGTTACCTGGATCCATGTAACCCACAGCAACTAATGCACCGGGACCAGAGTAAGCGAATAATGTTCGCCAGAAGCCTTTTCCACGAGGAACTTCAACTGTTCCGTTGATTTCCTCTAGTGATTTACCGTTAGCATATTCAATAAGTTTATGCTTCCGGTGTTGATTCTTTGTGTCGTCCACGCCAAATCCACCTTTCGTTTGAGTTTTGTTAATTAGATTGGAAATCATAATTAACTAAGTTCGAATACTTTGTTAGGGTAACATAAAAAAATATATCCTGCAATGGAAAATAGCCGTTATAACGGCCATTTGGGCGATCTTGAGGAGCGGTTGGAGATAAGTTTTGGCGTGCCTAATGGTAGTTAAGCGCTTTCTGAAAGTTGGAGAAATTTTCTATATAAATTTAGAATTTATTACTTTATATGTAGAAACATTTTATTTCTTGATGTAAAACGCTAAATAGGATAAAAAGCCTTGTGAAATTATGTAATTTAAAAAATGAAAGTAAAACCATTTATGTGATAACAAAAAAATAGCATAAACTTAGTGAAGAAAAAAATATTTAAAAATTGCACTTTTTTAGAAAATGCTTCTATACCGGGATTTATTTAGGTTCGGATTTGCTGAGTTTAACGTTTTATGATGGCGAAAAGAATGTGAGATAATTGTTGGACGTTTGACAATTAAGGCGTTTTCACACTATACTATCACTTGACAAATGATAAAATTCACAAGAGAGGTATTTTAATTATGAAGGCACTTGTTTTAACAGGTAAAAAACAACTCGAAATTGAAGATATTAAAGAACCTGAAATTAAGCCTGATGAAGTCTTAATTCATACTGCCTACGCTGGTATTTGTGGTACTGATAAAGCGCTCTATGCCGGTCTTCCGGGATCTGCATCAGCTGTTCCTCCTATCGTTTTAGGTCATGAAAACTCAGGGGTAGTTACAAAAGTTGGTTCAGAAGTTACTAACGTTAAGCCAGGAGATCGTGTAACCGTTGACCCTAACATCTACTGTGGTCAATGTAAGTATTGTCGGACTCAACGCCCAGAATTATGTGAACACCTTGATGCTGTTGGTGTTACCCGTAACGGTGGTTTTGAAGAATACTTTGCTGCTCCTGCAAAAGTTGTTTACCCAATTCCTGATGATGTTTCATTAAAGGCAGCTGCCGTTGTTGAACCAATTTCATGTGCAATGCACGGTGTTGACTTACTTGAAACTCACCCATACCAAAAGGCTTTAGTATTAGGTGATGGTTTTGAAGGTCAATTATTTGCACAAATCTTGAAGGCTCGTGGTATTCACGAAGTTACTTTAGCTGGTCGTTCAGATGAAAAGTTGGAAAACAACCGGAAGCACTTCGGCGTTAAGACTATCAACACTACTAAGGAAGAAATTCCTGCTGATGCATATGACATCGTTGTTGAAGCGGTTGGTTTGCCAGCTACTCAAGAACAAGCACTTGCAGCTGCAGCTCGTGGTGCTCAAGTATTAATGTTTGGTGTTGGTAACCCTGATGACAAGTTCTCAGTAAACACTTACGATGTATTCCAAAAACAACTTACAATTCAAGGGGCCTTCATTAACCCTTACACTTTTGAAGACTCAATTGCACTTCTTTCTTCTGGTGTTGTTGACCCACTACCACTCTTCTCACACGAATTAGACCTTGATGGTGTTGAAGACTTTGTTAGTGGTAAATTAGGTAAGGTTTCAAAAGCTGTTGTTAAGGTTGGCGGCGAAGAAGCTTAATTCTAGATTAAGATAAAAATTTAAATATATTAAAAACGAGGCAAAAAATTTTTCGCCTCGCTTTTTTTATCTAGTAATTGACATGGTGTCACTTTGGTGATAATATAAAATGAATTCATAGTGACACGGTGTCACGATGCGGCGGAGGAATTAAGATGCCAAGTACAACATTTGAAAATTTAAATCTACAGAAAAAAGAACTTATTACTAATGCATTACTAACAGAATTTAGTCAACATAGCTTAGCAAGTGCACAAGTTGCACGGATTGTAAAACAAGCAGGAATCGCCAGAGGAGCATTTTATAAATATTTTACAGATTTAACGGAGGCATATCAGTATCTTTATCAAGTGGCACTTTTAGAAATTCATACACCAATTACCCGTGCAAACCATATTTTAGCTGCGAGTGATTATGTTAATCAGATTAAAGCTTTTGTTGATGAGATCAACGGAAGTAAGTACCGTGATTTTATGCGTTTGCACTTTCAAACAAATGAAGGATTGTTACGTGATAATACGCAGCCGCAAATTAAGATTCATAGTGCTCAAGAATGGAGTGTAATGGTTTTGAGTCATGAAACGATTAAGGATTGCCTTCTTCAACCTGATAAACAAAATGAAGCAATTGAACGGCTCTCCAAGGCACTGACTGCATTGTTGCAGTAGGAGGTTATAATATGTTTTTAGCACTAAAAGAAATGAAACATGAAAAGCTGCATTATGGATTAATTGTTGCCATGATTGTTTTAATTAGTTACCTAATGTTTTTCCTAATGGGGATGATGTTGGGACTCCAAAATGAAAATGATGCCGCCATTAAAGAGTGGGGTACGGAAACTGTTTTTCTAAATAAAAATAGTAATGATAATCTTGGACAATCAATTATTACTCGTGACCAACTATCTGGTAAAGATCAAAAGAATGTTGCTCTTGTTGGTCAGGCACCAGTAGTTCTTAAAGAAAAAGGAGCAAGTAAAGAAAGTGCTCAATTTATCGGTTTAGATCCTGACCAATTTATTTCCCGGGAAAAGATTAAGATTACAAGTGGCCGTCAAGCTAAGGGAAATAACGAAATTGTTGTTGACAAGAGTTTAAGCAAAAAGGGGTATCATTTAGGGGATCGAGTAACAATCAATTCTCAAAATGAGAAATATAAAATTGTTGGCTTTGTTAATGATGCTAAATTTAGCGTTGCCCCCGTTATATATGGTAGTTTGCCAGTTTGGCGGGAACTGAGAGGATTAAATAGTTCAGCCGTTGCTAGCGGACTCTTTTCTGACAATAAGCTTAGTAAAAATACCTACCCTGATCTCCAACACTACACTGTTAACGAATATATTAATAAGCTACCGGGATATTCAGCGCAAAATAATACGTTTACTTTTATGATTGGCTTCTTAATGGTAATTTCGTTAATTGTAATTGCGGTCTTCTTATATATTCTTACCATGCAAAAAATAAGTCATTATGCAGTTATGCGCGCTCAAGGAATTCCTGCTCGTCATCTAATTATTGCGACAGTTACTCAATCAATCTTTCTAATGGTTTGTGGAGTAATTGGCGGGATTCTTTTAACCCTTATTACAAGTGTAGCGATTCCAATGTCGGTACCAGTTATTATGAATTGGCCACTAATTAGTTTAATGGCAGTGGGATTAATAGTTCTTGGAATGATTGGTTCGTTATTACCAGTCCGAATGATTATTAAGATTGATCCAGTACAGGCCTTAAATTAAGGTGAGGAGGCAAATGTTATGTCAAAATTGAAGTTAGTAGACGTTAACAAATATTATGGCGAAGGAATTAGCCGTGTCCATGTTCTTAAGGATGTTAGTTTTTCTGCTAAAGCGGGAGAACTAAATTTAATTTTAGGACCTTCTGGATCAGGAAAGAGTACCTTTCTAACGATTGCGGGCGGTTTGCAAACACCTACTTCAGGAAAAGTATTAATTGATGGAATTGATATTGAGAAATTATCTTCTAAAAAACGTGATGAACTACGCTTACAGAAGATTGGTTTTATTCTTCAGTCGTATAACCTATTACCCTATCTAAATGTGGCGGATCAATTTAAGCTTGTTGATCGCATAAAGAAGAATGGGAACGTCTCATCAGAAGCTTTTGATGAATTATTGGAAAAGCTTGCAATAAAGAAGCTGCTCAAGCAATATCCTTCTGAATTGTCAGGAGGTCAAAACCAGCGGGTAGCGATTGCACGTGCCCTTTATACCAATCCCGAGATAATTCTTGCAGATGAACCAACAGCGGCCTTAGATAGTAATTTAGTAAAGACAGTGGGGCAATTATTTCAAGATCTGGCTAAAAAGGATGGAAAAGCAGTGATTGCTGTAACCCATGATTTACGTTTGCGTGAATATGCAGATAATGTTTACGAGTTAGCTGATGGGAAACTTACATTAAGTAAAAATTCTCCAGACCAATAATATAAATAATGTTAAAGAATTATGAGCGAAAAACCTTTTTCATAACGAACCTTGCTATAATAAACAGACTAAATAAATAGTAAAGGGGAGGATGCAATGGCTTTTTTAGAATTAAAAAACATATATAAATCATATTATCTTGACAAAGAGGAATTCCCAGTTCTTAAGGGAATTGACTTACAGTTTGATCGGGGAGAATTTGTATCCATCCTTGGTGAATCAGGTGGTGGAAAGTCCACTTTAATGAATATCATTGGGGGCCTTGATCGTAACTTTGAAGGTGAAGTCCTCGTAAATGGTAAAATCCTCGATCATAAAAAAGAAAAGCAACTAGATAGCTATCGGCGCGCGACGGTGGGTTATATCTATCAGTCCTATAACTTAATTTCTCACTTGACGGTGCTGGATAATGTTTTGGTTGCGTTGGATATGACAACGTTGACTAAGGAAGACCGGCGAAAGCGCGCGTTGGAACTCTTAGATAAGGTTGGTTTAAGTGAACAAGTAAAAAAGCATCCGAACCATTTGTCAGGAGGTCAAAAGCAACGGGTAGCAATTGCCCGAGCATTAGCAAGTGACCCGCAAATTATTATTGCTGATGAACCTACAGGAGCCTTAGATGCACAGAATACCAAAGAAGTATTAGCATTATTAGACGAAATTGCTCGTGATGGGAAACTAGTGATCGCTGTTACTCACTCCCAGGAAGTAGCGGATAATGGGACACGAATTGTTCATTTAGCTGATGGAAAAATTGACGGCGATGAAAGATTGCGTCCTGCTTATCCGATTCCAGAAGACCCAACAGAGATTACTCCACGAGTTTTACCGGCGATGGCGAGCTACCGAACGGCTTTTAAACATTTGACCTATAACTTTTGGCGTAATTCGTTAATTATGCTTGGAACTGCAATCGGTATCTTTGCCGTACTCTTGTTTAGTGGTTTAGGTAATGGGATAAATGGTTACATTCAAAATCAGATTAATTCTCTTGCTAATCCGCAGGCAATTACCGTATTTAAAAACACAACTGGTAAAAAGATGACCCAGGAACAAATTCAATCATCGTTAGGACAAACGATGGCGGCTAATCCTCAATCAATGACGATTAGTGACCATAATATTGACCGGTTACGAAAGCTTGATAATGTGTCGTCTGTCCAGCCGGGAATTATGGTGAGCGCCTTTCAGCTTGATTATAATGGAAAAAAGCAAAGTGGGACTTCACTAAGTACCTGGAGTAAGGCAATTACTAGTGATTCAATTAAACAGGGGCATAAACCCAAGAATGGTGAAATCGTTCTTACAAAGCAACAAGCAATCCAATTATCAAGTGCTAAAAATTATAAGCAAATGGTTGGTAAAACTATCCGTCTCTCCTTTACATGGATAGATGCCAATAATAATCCAGTTCCCGTTTCTGGAAACTTCAAGGTGGCAGGGATTACAGAAGGCGCGAGTGCTGGAACTTCAATTACTTATTCCACTATGCGTGCGCTGCTTCAAAAAGCGAATGCCTCTACTGCTGCTAACTTTGCAACCGTTAATGTAACAAATCTTGACAGTGTTCAAGGAGTGGCGAATAAGATCGATAATCTTCGTGGTAGTAATAACAAACGGATATTAGAAGCGATTACAGTCGGGTCAATCCTTAAAACCATTAATACTTATGTTAGTCTTGCTTCCACGGTTCTTGCTTCAATTGCTGGAATTTCATTACTTGTGTCTGCATTAATGATTATTGTGACAATGTACATGTCAGTTTCGGAACGGACAAAGGAAATCGGTATTTTGAGAGCCTTAGGTGAGCGAAAAAAAGATATTCGCCGATTATTTACGTCTGAATCCGTCTTTATTGGACTGTTTTCCGCAATTCTCGCACTGCTAATTGTTGCAGTTGTAACGGTTATTATTAACCACGCTTTATATGGCTTGATTAAATATAATATTGTACAAATTACTGTTGGAAATGTAATCTTTGCAATCGTAATTGCGATTGTAATTTCGTTTATTGCCGCATTGCTTCCTGCACGTCGGGCGGCAAACCTTAATCCAATCGATGCATTAGCTGCAGATTAGTTTAAAAGCAACAACTTTCCTATAGCTGAAGTTGTTGCTTTTTTTGTTTTACTTAAAAATATTTTTGGTAGTCCAAAATTGAGATATAATAAAAACGGAGGTGAGAAGAATGACAACAATTTATGTTCATAATAATAATCAATCACAAAATATTACTTGTTCCGATGGCTCACAAGGTGTGTTGCAGGTTAGTAAACTGAATAATGCAATGCGGTATAGTTTTAAGTTTTATAGTCACGCCCATCTTGGATTTTGGTTAGATAAGCATCAGTTTTATGATGGTAAGTCATTGATTGTAAAAGGAGTTTTGGAAGATGAACGATTAGAAATTAAGTTTATTAACTAACGAAAAGACGTTTAGAAGTCATCGTCTAAGTTTGACTTAGGATGAGTTCTAAACGCCTTTCTTTTATTTCAATGGGGGGATCCCAAAGAATATTCACTAAATTATTGGATGATTTTTTCTGCATGACTTAATACATCAGCGATCAAGGTCATTACCTGCGGATCCTCTAAATGATAGATAACGGTTTTCCCCTCTCGCCGTTGTTGAACTAAATTATATTTTCTCAATAGTTGCAGCTGGTGAGAAACCCCCGATTGTTCCCAGTTCAACTTCATACTAATTTCTGAAACGCTCATTGAATGTTGAATCAGCAAATATAATAATTGTAATCTTTTAGGATTCCCTAGTAATTTAAATAATTGACTGATTTTATTAACATTTGGAATATCTGTTGTCCAACGGTCTACCACAATAAATATCACATACTTTCTATAAACTCCCTAATAGTAATTTAGTGAATATTAATAATAAACTGCCTACCTTTATTCTAGAACAGAAAAGAATTTTTTTAAAACAAAAAAGCAAGAAGCATAGATTTTCTTATACTTCTGGCTTTATATCATATAATAATTTAATAGTTACTTGACTAAAGTGATAAACGTTGTCCAACAAAGATTGTGTATGGACTTTGAATGTTATTTTTAGCTGCAATTGATCGCCAGTTTAAGCCATGATAAGCGGCAATCTTTGATAATGAATCACCACTTTGGACTACGTAATTTCCATTGTTAGTATTGGAGTGGCGTGAAGTGGTTTTTTGAGCACTAGCACTATTGTTAATCCGTAATTGTTGACCAACTTCAATTAAATTAGGGTTACTAATATGGTTAGTTGAAGCTAATGCAGATGTTGTGGTATTAAAACGAGCAGCAATTTGTGAAAGGGTATCGCCACTCTTAACGGTGTAGGTGCCATTAGCACTAGTAGTAACTTGTTTATTTTGCTGGCTTTCTTGATGGTTAGTAGTATTTTGAGCTGTAGTTTGATGAAGCGTTAATACTTGCCCTACATGAATCACATTAGGGTTACTAATATGATTGAGCTGAGCTAATTGAGTATAAGTAGTGTTAAATTTGCCAGCAATTCCTGAAAGGGTATCGCCACTTTTAACGGTGTAGGTGCCATTAGCACTAGTAGTAACTTGTTTATTTTGCTGGCTTTCTTGATGGTTAGTAGTATTTTGAGCTGTAGTTTGATGAAGCGTTAATACTTGCCCTACATGAATCACATTAGGGTTACTAATATGATTGAGCTGAGCTAATTGAGTATAAGTAGTGTTAAATTTGCCAGCAATTCCTGAAAGGGTATCGCCACTTTTAACGGTGTATGTATTACTATTAGTGGTAGTATTGTTTTCAGTTCGCTTAGGGGTTGTTTGTTGCTGTTGTTGTTCAGCAGGTTGACGAACCAAGAGCCGTTGACCAACATAAATACGGTTAACATTGTGGATATCATTTAAGGTGGCGAGTTTATTTACAGTTGTATTAAACTGTCCGGCAATGCGTGATAAGGTGTCTCCGCCCTTAACCGTGTAGTATCCAGTGTTTGAAACAGTTACATTAGTTTCGGGAGTTTGAGCACTTTCAGTTTGCTTATTCGTAACAACTTTCCCAGAAAGGGCAACGGCATCTAACTGATTTAAGTTATATGTCTGAACAAAACGAATTAAGGTACTAGCATAGCTTGGATCGGTAGCATAGCCGTCTTGCCGAAGCTTATTTGCAACAGATGCATAGTTAGTGTCACCAAGTAAGTTACGGTAACGACTATTTACATTGAGAAAGCGACCATGGTCAGTAACTGATTCGGAGTTGTTAGCATAGGCCCGGAAATTGGCGTTAACGTAAACACTCCGGCCACCATAAACTTCCCGTGTACGCATTACAACTGAATTTCCATTATAGGAACCCTTAATTCCAAATAAGTTATGGGCCTGGGTTGATAAGGCTGAACGGCCCCAACCACTTTCAACGATAGCCTGGGCAACTGTAATTGAAGGGAGAACTTTGTATTCATTCCATCCTTGGATTGCACCAGGAGCAACACTTTGGATGAATGCTTGTTGTGAAGCGTTATTACTGAAATGGAGGGCGCTTAAATCTGTTGTTGAGTTCTCTTGTGATGTAGCAACGGCACTAGCAGCCTTTGGGGCAGCTTGTTTAGCTTCAGCAGATTGTGCTAAAGCTGAATCTGCTGCGGTTTGGCTGGCAACAGTTTGACTGGCATTAGAAGTAGCACTATTTCCTGTTGAGGCGCTGTTTGATGTACTTTGAGTGGCAGCAGAAGAATCAGCGGTACTATTTGTATTATTTTGTGTATTGGCAGTAGTAGCGGCGGCAGGCTCTGCAGAAGAAACTGAAGCATCATCAGCATGAGCAACAGCGCCGCTAGCAGTTAATAAGGTAACAGCAGTTAATCCAGCGAAGACCCATTTTTTTCCGCTTTTGTACATTTTAAAATGGGTTGATGGATCATTATTAGATTGACGATTCATTGGCAGGGACTCCTTAAGTTATATTTGAAATTCCTAAACATTACTCCTAAAAGTGGCTTATTAATCATTTCATAAATTAAAATAATATCAAAAAGGTCAAAAAGTTTAAGAAGTTCTAAAGATTCAACTACCTATAAACTAGCATTAATTCTCTTTAGCGTCAATTTAATTTGAAGGTAAAAAACAAGTGAAATTCTTTAAAACTGGGGAGAAAATATCATAAAATCAATAATTATCATCTTCACAAAACATGTTTTATCAAATGAAAAATATTTTTAGATAAATGATAAATTAAACATATGTAATAGAACACATTTTTGTGAAAATAGCGATTAAAATTATATTTAAAGTAACCGTCGATTGTTCAAATGTGGTGAGCTATAATAATGGAATAACTTAAACGAAATTAATCAAGGAGTTTTAGAATGGTTGCTAAGTTAAAAGATGTTGCTCAATTAGCGGGGGTCTCAGTAACTACTGTTTCAAGAGTAATAAATAATTATGGTTCTTTAAGTCAAAAGACGATTGATAAGGTCCATGAGGCGATGCGAGAGTTGAATTACCAACCAAATGCCTTGGCACGGGCGATGCAGGGTAAACCATCTAAGTTTGTTGGCTTAATTTTTCCTAATTTAATTAATCCATTTTTTGCAGAATTAGCAAATGAGCTTGAACATGAGCTATTTAAAAAGGGTTATAAAACAATTATTGCATCATCGGCACAAAATCCGGAAATAGAGCATGAATACTTAAATATGTTGATGGCAAATCAAGTAGATGGGATTATTTCGGGTTCTCATAATCTGGGGATAGAGGAATATCACCAACTTACTGCTCCCATTGTTTCTTTTGACAGATATCTTGCCGATAATATCCCAATTGTTGCAGCTGATAGTTACCACGGGGGTGAATTAGCAGCGAAGTATTTGGTAGAACATGATGTAAAACACTTGGCGGTAATTGTGGATGAAGATACATCTGTTTCACCTACCATTAATCGGATTCAAGGGGCACTTGATTTTTTGAATAAACAGAAACGAGATTTTGAACCTTTAGCTATTCAACATTTGGATCTTGAGGCTACGTTTCCTGGTAATTATGATGGGGTGCTGGCTTCTAATGATGTTCAAGCATTAACGATTAGCAATCTTTACTACCAAGCAGGAAAGCAAATAAATAAAGACTTTTTTATTACAGGTTATGATGGCTCGCGATTAATTCGAAAAGTAGCGCCTTATCTTCCAACAGTAATCCAACCAATTCCATTGTTGGCACAAGAATTAATTGAAACCTTAATGAAGCGAATAGAAACACCTCATGAAAAGATAGAAACTAAACTTGTTCCGGTTGAATTTTATCAACCAAAATAAGCAGAAAAAGGACCTAGAAGAAAGTAATGTTTTCTTCTAGGTCCTTTTTAGATTAGAGCAGAGAAATATTATTAGTTCTGCTTTAGAAAATATTTAGCTTTGATTTTGCTACAATGGTATGAATGGTAATGTTACTTACTTTGCATGAACCGTTGAAGCAATTCGACTTCTTCTGAAGTTACTGGAGTATTAGATGATTTAATTTCGTGAATTCGTTCAACAGATAAATGACTGCCGAAAGCAACTTCATTATCATTTAAGTCATTTTCGCGCTCAAAGTTAATCAATTCTTGAGCAAGCTCACTCAAATTGTCCATGAAAACATTCCTCCTTAGTAGGTATATTATTAAATAATACTAACCTTATCTCTTATTCTAAATCAAGACACAGTTTGTTACCAAAAATTAGTTTAGCACAGTTTGAACTTATCCTTGTAGTTATTTTATTAAATTTATTTGTTTGTTATTAAGATTTAACGACAAGTGAATCAATTTGTGTGATAATCATAGTAAATAATTTAGAGAATGGAGTATTGAAAATTATGAGTTGGAATTGGCTAGGATGGCTATCGTGGATATGTGCAATTGCCTTTTTTTGTTATGTAATCCACTATATCCGTGTTAAACAATTAATGCTGATTGTGAAGACAAAAAAAGTATTTAAATTAAATTTAGTGATTCGTTATGTGATCTTATTAGTTGTCTCGTTATGTTGGCTCGGAGGGATGTCATATCTCACATTTTTCCGTCCAGTTGACATTAATAATCATCAACAAACACAGACTTCAATCACTTATCGTCCACTTCAAATGGGAAATAAGTCAGATGATTTCTATTATGTTTTAGCGACGCGTAGTAAAAGCGGCAAGCACCCAATTGTGTCGTATACGTACTGGGCTGGAAATGATAAATATACAACAAATTCACGGTATGGATCGGTTGCTGATGGATCGCGGATAGTTACCTTAGATGCGAGTGCTTTGCCATGGGATAAAAAGCAATTGGAAAAAGAGGATGCTAAAACAGGCCATGCTTTTGCAGCGGTAATGGATGTAAAGTATAAAAATACTGCTATTAATGGTTTAGGGTTAAAAGCAAATCATAGTGCTGTAACCTATACGCTTTTACGTGTACCTTCCTCTGATATGGTATCTGAACGTTAAAATGGAACAGCAAACAGTAAAATTAAAATGGGTTGCCCTTGCAAGTCTGTTAAACAACACAGGGGCAGCTTTTTTATGGCCGCTTACAACTATGTATCTTCATAATTACCTTGGCCAAACTCTGACGACTGCTGGCTTTGTGATGTTAATAATGTCCATTGCCATGATGATGGGAAATTATTTGGGAGGGTGGTTATTTGACCATTGGAAACAATATCAAACAGCTATTTTAGGAGTTAGCCTCTCAACACTAGCAATATTCTTATTGATCTTTATTCATGATTGGCCATGGTATGCTGTCCTAATTACAATTAACAGCTTTGGGGATGGAATCAATGCCACGATTGTTAATTCTTATGGGACGTTGGTCAGTGATCATTCTTCCCGTTATGTCTTTAATTATATTTATATGGCCTTTAATATCGGAGTTGTGATTGGAACGTTGCTGGTGGGTGTTCTTTTACCGATTAGTGTAGTGGTAGTTTTTGCTGTAGCAACA
The DNA here is from genome assembly GCF_947381695.1 of Limosilactobacillus sp. DJ3M12. Classification (NCBI taxonomy): domain Bacteria; kingdom Bacillati; phylum Bacillota; class Bacilli; order Lactobacillales; family Lactobacillaceae; genus Limosilactobacillus; species Limosilactobacillus sp. DJ3M12. The sequence continues at coordinate 39,532 of NZ_CANCWY010000004.1, forward strand.
ATCTTTTATGCCTTGTTAATGCTAGTAGTTGTTTTAACATTTAATGTGGCTGTAGATGCAATTAAAAATAATTCAGAGATCCAAGAACACTATCATGTTTCCCGCCAATTGCATTCGCGATGGATCGTCTTGGTTTGGTTTATTCTCATAAACTATATTGCGGTTCATTTAAGTTATTCCTTATGGGAAAGTGTAATGGCAGTCCATATGACAAACATGGGGATTCCATTCTATGCCTATAGTATGTTATAGACATTGAATGGGGTGCTAATTATTATCGGACAACCACTTGTTAATAAGTTAAGTCCTTATGTTCGTTTATCAACGCAAATTATTGTGGGAATCTTTATTTTTGCCCTATCTTTCCTCCTGTTAATTTTTGCTTGGACTTTGACAGCATTTGTTATTGATTTTGTAATCTTAACAATTGGTGAAATGACTAGTTTTGCTGGCCTACCTGCTTGGATTGCTCAACTGACTAATGTCGACGAAGCTGGGCATTACCAAGGATTGCTTAATATTATGATGTCGGTTGGACGTGCGATTGGTCCATTGTACGGTGGATTTATCATTGAAAAAGGAAGTTATCAATTTTTATTTATTTCAGTCTTTTGTCTAATGACCGGTACTCTGATTATTATCTGTCTTTATTTATGGTATTTATACCGAGTTCAACGGCGGCTTAATTTAGATAAATGATACCCAAAATCTGTAAGCTATGGTAAAATCACTAATGTATTATAAAAGCATTGACGTAGAAACAAAGTGCCTGTGTAATTGACAGAGATCCAGTTGAGTTGAGAGCTGGGAGCAGACATGATCCACCTCTACTAGCTGAAAGGATGAATTTTAGTAGTCTGTTCCGGTGATTCCGTTATCATCAGGAGTTAACGCAACTCCATGAGGCAGTGACTGTGAGGTTACTGTGAAATAGAGGTGGAACAGTGATGAATATCGCCCTCTAAGGCTGTTAAGGCCTTAGAGGGCTTTTGTTTTTATACGTAACGAAAGGGGAAACACAGTTAATGGATTATCAAAAGCCAAAGGGAACTGCAGATATCTTACCAGGAACTACAAGTATTTGGGAAAAAGTAGAACAAAATGCGCGCGAAGTTTTTAACCAGTTTGGATATCGCGGAATTCGAACACCGATGTTTGAAGATTACCATGTTTTTTCACGGAATGTGGGCGATACTTCAGATATTGTTGAAAAAGAAATGTACGATTTTCATGATAAAGGTGATCGTCATATTGCATTGCGTCCTGAGGGAACAGCTGGAGTAGTACGGGCTTATGTAGAAAATAAGCTCTATGGTCCAGAATATCCTAAACCTTATAAAGTTTATTACATGGGGCCAATGTTTCGGTATGAACGTCCACAATCAGGGCGGCAACGTGAATTCCACCAAATTGGGGTTGAGGCATTAAACAATGAGTCACCACAGATTGATGTGGAAGTTATTTCAATGGCAATGGCGCTCTTTAAAAAGTTTGGAGTGCCAAATGTTAAATTGGTTATTAATACTCTTGGGGATAAAAAAGTTCGTGAAGATTACCGTGAAGCATTAATTAATTACTTGAAGCCTCACTATGATGAATTGAGTAAAGACTCTCAGGAACGTTTATATAAGAATCCATTGCGTGTACTTGATAGTAAAGATGAAGGCGATAAGAAGATTGTTGCAGAAGCTCCATCAATCCTTGATTATCTTGATGAAGAGTCACAAGCTTACTTTGACGAAGTGCAGGCCTTATTAAATAAATTAGGAATTGATTTTGAAATTGATACCAATATGGTGCGGGGTCTAGATTACTATAACCATACTATTTTTGAAATTATGTCAGACTCACCAGTATTTGGTGGTGGGTACACGACTGTTTGTGCAGGAGGCCGTTATAATGGGTTGATTAGCCAACTTGGTGGCCCTGAAGAAGGTGGAATTGGCTTCGGAATGGGTGTTGAACGATTAATGCTCTTACTCCAAGAAGAAAATCCTGCATTTGCTCCTCAAGACCAACTAGATGTCTTCTTTGCTAGTGCAGATCAGCAAGGGGATGAAATGGCATTTGAAGTCCTCAGTAAAATTCGTCAGCAAGGGATTGTGGCTGACAAAGATTACAGTGGGGTAAAAGTTGGTAAGCAGATCAAAGAAGCTTTCCGTCGTAATGCGAAGTACTTTGCAGTGTTTGGCGCTCGTGAAGTTGAAGAAGGAACTTTCCAATTAAAGAATGCTGCTACTAAGGATGCAACAACTATTAAAATTAGCGATTTTGTAGCAAATCCAGCAGAATATTTAAAATAACTAAATTGAAAGTGAGCGGGAAAGTACTTTCTTAATAAGACTTGTCGCTACTAAAAAGGCAGAAACTAAGGGATCATAGAAAAAAATTCTCTTAGCCTCTGCCTTTTTTGAATAGGATATTATATTTTAACGGCAAATATTTCCAAGGGCGTTGTAATTTACGTCGCGGTTTGCATAATCCTCTATTAGCTTGTTTACAAGACGGTCTAATTCTCGTTGTTCATTTTCACTTAATGTGTGGTAAGCAGCTTCAGCAATTTTGTCACGGCGCTTTAGCAGATTATCAGCAACTTCGATACCTTCAGTGTTAAGTTGAATTTTGTAGTCTTCCTCGTTAATTGGGGTAGTAGTTGACAAATTGTTTGTTACTAATGCTTTAGTAGCATCTTCGAGGTCACTTGGCCGGTAATCGAAGTCATAAATTAGTTGTTTGCTAGTTAAACCGTCATCATGTTTACGTAAAATCCGGAGAAGGCGGTGGAAATTGTGACGATCAGGAAAACCCGGTAAGCAATAATCACCATGACGTTCTTCTTCAATGTGTACTTGGCACTTTAACATTGATTGGTATTTTTCAAAATTTTTAACATCTATAAATAATTTGGTTGTTAATTCTGACATATTATTTACCTCCAAATTAGTTCACTGAAACGTTCGTTACTTATTATAATAATATTAATATTCAGCGATTAATAGTAAAACGGCTCGGTAAATAATATTCCAATCAGTCTACTGCATAGGTTCCCATATCATTTGCGACGACAATATTTCCTGCGTAATCTTTTCCGGCATTCTTGGTTAAGCCAACTTTATTATAGGCGAAAGTTACGGTTGTAGTAGCTCTGACGGCAGTCCCCATTACCTCTCCAGTATCAGTATTAATTCCTGATGGCATATCTACTGCAACGACAACTGCATCAGTGTTATTAATGGCGTTAATTGCGTCGGTATAAGCTCCTTTTACTGCACGATCGATTCCGATTCCAAACATTGCATCGACAATTAATGTTGCCTTATTAAGGACAGCGAGATCAGAGGTTTCGGGAATTTGATAATATTGCGCGATTTTTTCTTGTGTTTGGTGTTCAGCAGACGCATGTTTAGGATTACCTATATTGAGGATTGTTACATGGACACCAGCAAGATGCAGCAACCGAGCAATGGCTATTCCATCCCCGCCATTATTTCCACTACCGGCAACTACTACCACATCTTTTAGCGCGATTGGAAAAGCATGCAAAATTTCATCACGAACGGCTAATGCAGCTCGTTCCATTAACACAAGGGAAGGGATACCAATTGTATTAATGGTGTAAGAATCGTAATGTCGCATTTCTTCTGAAGTAACAATTTTATCAGTCATAATCTAAGCCTCCTAAGGTTTATTTTTACTGTACCACTATTTTAGAATTATGAGGTGCAAAGGGAAATATTTTTTACGTATATATTAATTAAGAGAATAAAAAATAAGTTAGCTTGCAAGTTTTTCACCACAGTCCGGTTAGGCGTTCTTTTAAAATAATAGGGACTGTGACATAAGTTAAGTTACTTTTATAAAAAGCAAATACGCAGTACAATAATGGCCTCTAACGTCCGGAAACCGAACGCTAGAGGCCTATTGTTGCTTGCGGGGGCTCCCAGAGGCTAGCTTCGCGTCGAAAAACGAAGTCACAAGTGACCTCTGTCTCGCTCCCTAGAGTATTAATAAATAATAACGGGTTCATTTTGTTTTAAATCATGGAAGGCTTGGCCAGCCACGCTTGGTTGCATATTAATACAGCCGTGCGAACCATCGCTTAGGTAAGCAGTCTTGGACCAATTATGACGCCAACTTGCATCGTGGAAGCCACATCCCGTTAAAGTAAACGGCGACCAATAATTAACTTTACTTGCATAACTTGATCCGTCATCGTTTTGTCCACGGAGAATGGAAGGACTTTGTTGGTACATGATATACCAGACTCCCTTTGGCGTTTTGTTGCCTTCGTTATTAGTCCCACTAACGATATCTGTTTCAAGGACACATTTACCATCTTTGTAGAAATAAGCTCGTTGGTCAGCTAATGAAACCTCAGCATAAGTGTCGCCAATACCATTATTGGATGTAACATTGTAGCCGAGTCCAGCAGTGTTATAGCCTTTTCCTTCAATATCGTGCTCGCCATCAACTTCTTGGCGGCCATCGATAATTGCTTTAGTTAATGAATTGCCAGCTTTTTTCTCGCTAATTTTCCAACCATAGGAACCATTAGCTGTAGTGGTAATTTCTGCTCCAGAATGAGTTCTAAATTTAAATGGCTTATCAAGAGTTGCATGTTTCTCATTGATTTTCTTTACTTGTTTATTTAAGGCCGTAGTGTCGAAATGATACTTGCCGTTTTGATAGGTTGCCCGGGTAATAATTTGATTGGTAGTGAGGTTATACTTTTCATTTTGAACGAGGTAAGTAACTTTCTTCCCTTTTAACTTATTTAACTGTTTTTCCTCATTCTTAACGGTTTTGCTATTTGCAGCAATCGGCTGTTCCTTATGTAAAGTAATATTAATTTTAGTACTTCCGGCTTGATTATTTAGTTGATTAACAGCGTTTTGTAAATCATATTTATTACCCTTAACTGCAGGAACTACAGAAACTTTCTCATTTTGGTAGACCGCGTAAGCATCAACGGGAGCTTTACGACTTGTGTTGAGTTGATGTACCTCGTTAGTTAATTTGTTTTTCGCAATATTAAACGAATCTTGATCAAAGTTATCTGGCTTTATTGATAAGTTCGTTGCTTTATATGATGGGAAAAATGTAAACTGCTTTTTCAGTGCTTGATTAAATTTTTGTTCATCATTATTGCTAAAATTAGCCTGCATGGATTTAGTTTGGTAAACTAGCTTATTGTCAACATATACCTTGGTTGCTCCTGAGGTCCCCTTTACCTTATCAAAAGCTTGCTTGGCTGTTAGCCCTCCCACGGCAATGTTATTGATGGTTACGTTTTTATTGAAATGATTTTTCTGGTGAACAGTCATCCCCGCAATCATTATAATTAATAATGCTCCTATTCCTGCTATCCAGTATTTAATATATGAATGCATTGTACCTTCCTCAAATCGAAAATAAATAATTACGTTCCTATCTTAGCACGGAAAATTGATAACTCAATAAAGAATTTATAAAGTTACCGTGTTCTTAAATAGCGATCAATACCATCTAAAAGGAACTTAAAAAACAAACAAATATTTAATAGCAGAAATACTTTAAAAAAGATCCGCCAATTAATTATTTTTAATGAAAAGTGAAAAAGATCGTAAACAATAACTAAAAGAATAAAAAGGATGTTGGCTCGTAAAATATCCTTTGACCATTTATGGTTGATGGTATATGACCAAATATTTGATATGAATGAAAAAAATGATGTCATAGTAGAATCCTCACGATTATTACGCAAGATTTGCATAAATGATAGCAACAATAAAGAAAAAGATAGCAGTTAAGTATGAAACTTTAAGATTATCTCGCATTTTGTACACCTTTTTTAAAGTATATTGAATAAAAAATTCCCTATAATTATAATAGTGATGTTTTGAATTATCTGTAAAGGAGAAATTAATTTGAACTTACGAGTAAAGCATTGGATTTATGGAATATTTTGCTTATTAGTAGCAATAATTGCAATTGGTCCAGAATTACGTGCTACTTCGAATGCCCATCCCCAAAAAGCAGTAGTTGAATTGCAAGTAAAAGAAAAACCAACACAAGAAAAGAAAATCGATAATAGTGAAAGTCATATGCGAACCCCAATTGATTGGCATAAGTCCTCGGAAACAGTTCCGTATCCAGATTTGAATAAAGTGAAGGACTTTTGGATTAAAGTTGATTTAAAAAATAATCGGACATATTTGTATGATGGTTCAAAAGTCATTTATACAATGTATAGCACAGGTGGAATTTATAAAAAGGATCCTAAAACTGGTAAACTGAAAAGTGTGACCCCGACAGGAACATTTTATGCTCAACAAGAGCGAGGAGATAGCTTCTTTAATCAATCGTTGAAAGAGGGAGCTAATTACTACGTTTCTTGGAAGAATCATGGAGAATACTTGTTCCATAGTGTTCCGACTAAAGCAGATGGAAAATATAATGAACAAGAAGCTGCTAAACTTGGAAAAACACAGGGTTCTCACGGGTGTATTCGGCTTTCAGTGCCAGACGCTCAATGGATGGAAAAGAATTTGCCAGTTGGTACTAAGATTGAGATTGTCGGCTAATTGTATAGCGCTAAAATCTTAAAGATAATCAAGAGTAGGTCAATTATTAGAAAGAATAAAATTATTTGAATGATTGAAATTTTGATTAATGGGATGAAGTATGTAAGAAGATTATAAAAGCTAATTATAATTAGCAAAATAAGATTACTTCCAAGTAAGTGATTAAAAAACCGTCCATGTTTTAGGCGTGAAATCATATTAATAGTCCTCCTTAACTATTAAGGGTGTGTTTTCAGGTAAAGTTTGCAGCCATTTAGCATCGGGGATTGACACCTGGATAGTATTTTCAATTTTGGGTGCTTTTCGTAGATTTCGTGAGACCTGATGATTATTCATATCTGTAACGGGGGTTTCAATGTAGTTCCCATTAGTAATTCCTAACCAATTCTTAGCGATGGCTTGCTGGGAACCATTAATATGATAAATTTGCTGCCCCCGAGCGTGAAGTAAGCGGAAAGAATTTTTTTGTGCTGGTAGATTAATCTGTGCGTGAATAATGTAAATAACTTGGCGCTTATTTGAGTTGATAACTAGAATCCTTTTTGCTTGTTTGATTGCGATCAATTCAATAGGAGCGTTACCGATCTTAGGGTATGCCCAATTTTCAGAGGAACGGTGAATATTAGGAGCACGAAGCCGATTTTGACTAAGAATTTGACTTGTTTTTCTAGCTTGGGGAATAAAACTAGCAGCATTATATGTATAAAGATTAAAAATTAGAACAAAAATAAGGAATAGACCAGTTGAGATGAAAAGCAGCGATTTAAGTTCTTTATTCATAATGAATTCCTTTATTATTTATTATTAAGTTTATCTTACCGTACTTGAAGAAAATAGGAGAATAGATTTTATGAAAAAGTTGACAGTTTTTATTTTATCTCTATTCATGATGCTAATGGTAGGAAGTCAATCAGTGTTAGCAAATAATCGAATTGATGCTTCTGCAGCGATCATGGCTGATGCTTCAACAGGGCAAATTATCTATAAGCAAAATGTAGATAAGGCTCTTCCCGTGGCATCAATTACAAAATTATTAACTATTTTGGTAATAGAAGATGAAATCCAACAGAAGCAACTTTCATGGGATACTCAAGTAAAAATAACTCCTGAAATTGCGGCTATTTCTAATGATGCTGCTTATTCTTCAATCGGACTAAAATCTGGTCAATCTTATTCAGTTCGGACATTAATCAATGCAGCCCTTGTAAAGTCAGCGGATGGGGCGACTGTCGCACTTGCAACAGCTACCGGGGATGGAACCGATGAATTTAATCTTAAAATGATGCAAAAAGCCAAAAAAATTGGAATGACTAAGACAAACATTGTGAATTCAGTTGGATTAGATAATGGAGATATGAAAAGTTTTAAGTTAGCGGATCTCCCTAATAATGCTGCTAATACGATGAGTGCACGTGATGTTGCTATTTTATCGCAATACTTTGTAAAACATTATCCTGAACTTTTGCAAATTACAGCACAAAAAGAAGTAAAATTTCAAATAGCGAAAGATCAAGTTAAGACTGAAAAAAATCTTAATAAGATGTTACCAGGAGAACAGTACGCTGTAAAAGGGGTAACGATTGATGGCTTGAAGACGGGGACTTCTGACAGTGCGGGAGCTTGTTTTGCAAGTACAGGTAAGTATCAAGGACATCGCATTATTACTGTTATTTTACATTCAAAAGGGAGCAATAAAGACAACCGATTTAAGGCTACGCAGGATTTATATGAGGTCCTTAAGACAGAGGACCATTTACAAAAAATAAAAGTTCCATTATCAGTAACAACACGTAAAGTAGCTAATGGTGTTGAAAAAACAATGAAACTCACGCCACAACATGTAACTATTTGGAGTCCGTACGATACAAAAACGAATTATACAATTGGAACACAATATAAAAAGAAAAAACTAGAAGCACCTATCTGGAAAGGTGAACGTGTTGGCAACTTAAGGATAACGAGTGATCAATTAGAAACGCTTAATGGTGAACCATTAACTTACTCTCTATATAGTGCTAATGATGTTCGACGGGGAAACTTTTGGCAACGTCTTCTACATTAAAGTAATTTTTGACTGCATTATTGTTCTTAGGCTTATAATCTAGGTAAATAAAAAAGCGGGTGAAAATTATGAAAAAAAGCCATATTGGGATTGGTGTAGTGATAGTAATTGTTATCTTGGCAATAATTGGTGGTGCAGTTTGGCGTCAGCAAAAACATAGTAAATATATGCAATCAACAACGCCAACACTATTTTTCCGTGGTGGAGGTAGTAGTTATCATGCAGAAGAACACATGGTAAATGCTGCTAAAAAAGCCGGGGTAACGAGCACAGTCCTGCGAGCTGATGTTACTAATAACGGAAAAGTTACTCTTCATGGTTCAATGCATAAAGGGGCCATTAATCCAATTGTTGAGGTGAATTATGATAATAATAGGCAGTTGGATTTTAATAAGCATGGCGAATATGCGACAAATGTTGTAAAAGCATTACAGAAACGATATCGCATAACTAAGATTAATATGGTTGGTCATTCCCTGGGAAATATTTCGATTATTTACTATATGTTGCAAAACGGTAAAAATCAGAATATGCCTCAATTACAAAAACAGGTTGATATCGCAGGTCATTTTGCTGGATTGAATTTTAAACAGGTACCTGCTGCTATCCAGCAACCAGTTGGAATGAAATTAAATAAAGACGGAAAACCAAATGAAATGAACGCCACATATCGTCAAATGACAGAAGTACGGCAAACTTATCCGAAAGGTCAAGTAGCTGTTCTTAATATTATTGGTGATGTTGGTAATCATTCAGACGGTACTGTTGATAATGTATCTTCATTGTCACTTAAGTATCTAGTGGCTGCTCGGGCAAAGTCATACCGTGTTCTAAAAATAACAGGAAAAGATACTCAACATTCAAAACTTCATAATAATACTCAAGTTGATAAAGCATTAATTAATTTCTTATAGGGTAAATAACAAAAAAAGGGACTGTGACATAAGTTAAGTTACTTTCATAAAAAGCAAATACGCAGTACAACAATGGCCTCTAACGTCCGGAAACCGAACGTCAGAGGCCTATTGTTGCTTGCGGGGGGCTCCCAGAGGCTAGCTTCGCGTCGAAAAACGAAGTCACAAGTGACTTCTGTCTCGCTCCCTTTTATTACATCTGGCTATGATGACAATGGTGACTATTTAAATATTGCTTAGTATATGCATCAACTGCTCGTAATGCTTGAGCCACGTCATCTGGTGTTACCTTAAATGGTAAACGATCCATGGTATCTTGTTCTGAACAGGCGGCTTTTCCAGCATTGAGTAATTCTTCATCAGTGACATTTTCTAAATGTAGATCAGCAAGAGTAGTTGGTAGACCTAAAGAAAGAATAAATTGGAAGTACTTGTTATAACGTTCCTGGTCAGCGCCTTCCAACATTAATTGTGTTAAGGTACCGTATGCGACCTTTTCACCGTGTGTTAAATCATGAGTCTCTTCTAAAATTGTTAAGCCATCATGAATAGCGTGGGCACCAGATAGACCACCACTTTCAAAACCGAGACCGCTCATTAGTGTATTTGCTTCAACGATATTAGAAAATGCTGGTGTAACGACATGCGCTTCTGCATCAGCTACAGCTAGGTGTGAGTAATTAAATAATGTTTCTTCACACTTCTGAGCGATTGCATTTCCAACAAGGGTTTGTTTTTCACCAAGCATTGTATCGCTATTAGCTTTGGCAACTGCTTGTGCTTCAATATTAGTAGCTAAAGCATCAGCAATTCCAGAAATTAACATCCGAACAGGACCATTAGCGATAACTTGTGTATCAACTAAGACCAAGTCAGGATTTTGGTTGTAGAAACGATAATGGTCAAATCCACCGTCATCAGTATAAATTACTGAGAGACGTGAACAAGGTGCATCATTTGAAGCCAACGTTGGCATAATTACAACGGGTAGATGGAGATTGTCGGCAATTGCTTTGGCGGTATCAACTGTTTTACCCCCACCAAGACCATAAACGACGGTTACATTATTTTCTTTACCAATTTCTGTGACCCGGTTTACTTCGTTAGTGGATGATTCCCCATTAAATTGAACACGGGTAACATCATAACCACTTTCTTGAAGATATTGTTCAAAACGCTTACCTACAATTTTATAGACGGTTTCGCCAGCCAGTAATAACGGTTTTGTGCCAAAGTTTTTAAGATACTTATCACTTTCAAAAAGGACACCTTTGCCTTGGATGTAAGACGATGGTGAGCCAAATTCTTCAACCATAAAAATCCCTCCATTATTCTTTGTGTACAAGTTAATAATATCACTTTTATTAATGGAGAGAAAATTTAGCTGATTGAAATTAGCTTAAACTTAAAAAATAGAGCCTAGGCAGAACACAGTGCTCTCCTAGACCCTACTATACTATTTTGTACCCTTACTACTTATTATTAGCATCTGGGTTAGTGATCTTAATACGGTTGGAATCAGTGGAAGAGTGGCTTTGCTCAGGGGCGTCAGTGCTGTAGTCATCTACAGTTGAACGGTCACCGTTTTCTGAGTAAATACTTGTTGATTTAATTCCTTTCTTCTTCTCGATTCGCTGCGCTCGTTTTAGACCATTTGAATAATTATAATCAGCTGGATTAACGTTTTTAAACCCTTTTGGATGGTAGAACCGCAAGAGATTCTTTTCATTTAATGAATCAGAAAGAGTTAATTCCTCATTTACAAAATCTTGATCCTTCTTTAATTTCTCTTGCTGCTTCTTGGTAAGTTTAGCTTCTTTCCCAGTCTTATTATTGTAAATTGTTCCGCCCACACTCGTATAAGTTGGCGTAACAAAATCCCGATTACGGAAGGCAACCACTTGATTATGCTTGCTGGAGAAGAGATCGGTTCCAAATTGAATATAGCGTTTACTGCTAATTCCTAATAAGTGAAGGAGGGTTGGAAGAACATCAACTTCTCCACCATAGGTATGATAAACTTTTCCGTGACCCGTACCAGGAATGACAAACATTAGTGGTACACGTTGCAGCTGAGCATTATCAAAGTCAGTCCAATCATCTGCACTCTTCCCAAGAACACTTGCTAAGGAAGTATTTTCACTGTTTGAAATCCCATAATGATCACCATAAATCATAATGATTGATTTCTTATCAAGACCAGTCTTTTGGAGATAGTTAAAGAATTCTTGGATTGATTGATCAAGATAATGAGCTGTTACGAAGTAATTATCGACGTTACTGTCCCCGGTATTAGTTGTTTGGAAGTTTGGATCTTTATCCTCATCGTCAAGCGTGTAAGGGAAGTGGTTAGTAACAGTAATATATTTAGCGTAGAATGGTTGCTGTAAACTTTGAAGATACTTGATCGAGTTTTTGAATAATAACTTATCTTTAAGTCCATATCCGGTAGCCTTGTCTCCAGAAGTATCGTAATAACTAGCATCAAAGAAGTACTGATAGCCTAAATTCTTGTATACATTATTGCGGTTCCAGAAACTAGCAACGTTTCCGTGGAAGACTGCGCTCGTGTAACCGGCGCGTTGATTAAGAATCGCTGGAGCACCTTGGAAAGTATTGTCACTCCCTAGTGTGGCAAATAAAGATCCTTGTGGCAATCCAAATGTACTAGTCTCTAAAAGGTTTTCTGCGTCACTGGTCTTACCTTGACCGACTTGATGGAAGAAATTATCAAACGAGTAGGCATCCTTACCGTTATAAAGCGAGTTAAGGAATGGGGTAACTTCTTGCCCGTTGATCTTCTTGTTAATTAAAAATTGTTGGAAACTTTCAAGGTGAATAATAATCACGTTACGACCCTTTGCAATTCCATACATTTGTGGATTGGCCGGAGCGTAGTGCTTATCAGTGAACTTCTTAACTTTTAGGAGCTCAGGTTTAGTAGCACTTTGTCGCATATTATTGATATGTTGCGACTTCACTAAATCATAACCAGTAAAAGTATCAATCCCAAGATATTTCACAATGTAGGAACGATCAAATGTCCGGCAGAGTAATTGTGGGCGACTCATTTCTGCAAAAGATAAATTAATCCCAAATAAGACAAGGCCAACGGAGCTAAAAGCAAATGCTAACCGCGTTCCAATTGCTCGTGGATCAAATTTGATAACTTTACAGAGCATTAAAATAAGAATTACGACGATATCTAACCAGTAAAAGACATCATGAAAGTTAGTGAGGGCAAGTGAACTACCACTTAAACCTTGATTAACTTTTGAATAACCGGTCATCGTAGCAATTGTCATAAAATCGGTAAATTCACGATAATAGATGACGTTTAAATAGAGTAATAGGGTGTTTGCGATATCTAGACCCATAATAACTGGGTAGAAGAACCGCGAACGCTTAAAGTAGAATGCTAAACTGTAAATAAAAAAGGTGGTCGCTAATGGGTTAAAAATTAAAATAAGGTATTGAAAAATTCCCGTAACGCCAAGCTTAAAGTCAGTAAAGTAAGCAAACAGGGTCTTTAACCAAAAAAGGATAACTAGGAGGGTGAAAAAACCAATCCTAGTATCCACAAATTTGCTTAATTTTTTCATTAGGAATGTTCCTCGCAATCAATATGGTTTGTTCTATATTATCGAAGTGCAATTTCGACAAATCAAGAATTATTTTATCATAGATTACTACAAAACATTCTTTTTATGGAAATCATTGAAGAAACTTAATTCTTTGCTAGGACCAAGGCAGGAACAAAGAGCCAGTCATAACTAAATAATTTTTTTAGCTTTTTATTTACTGGAATCCATATTCCTGCTTTCAAGATATCAACCAATGATGCCCGTAAAGTTTTATCTTCCCGATATTGTTTAGTTAATGGAATCTTGAGTAAGTGGCCTTCTTCAGTAATTACGGTAACATTTTTCGGAGTAACTTTAATAATCTTAGCGGCAACAATATTTGGTTGACTAGTGTCTCTAAGTTTCATAGTAATTCCTTCTTTCTATATTTTTTAGTCTACGTGGAGAATATGAAGAAATTATGTTTAAAGCTCAAAGTTAATACTTAAATAGTCTTAAGGATTTGTAAGCGGTACAATAAGATTATGGAGGGATCGTTATGACTAAATTGAATATTTATCTTGTTCGTCATGGACAGACTTTCTTCAACATCTACAACAAATTACAGGGTTGGAGTAATTCGCCATTAACTATGAAGGGCAAAGAAGATGCAAAGGTAGCTGGGGAGAAGTTACAAAACATTCACTTCGATGGTGCGTTTTGTAGTGACCTTTCCCGAGCAATGGAAACAGCACAAGTAATCTTAAATCTTAATAATGCTAATTCTGTAGCTCATCCAGTCACTGCTCCTTATTTTCGGGAAGAGTTTTATGGATCATATGAAGGAACAAATATGGATCTTGCTTGGTACAATGCGGGTGCCCCTCATGGCTTTAAGAACTTCCGTGAAATTGTAACCGCATATTCCATTGGTCAAGCCAAAGACTGGTTAAAGGATGCTGATCCATTTCATGATGCCGAAAATAATGAAGAGTACTGGCAACGAATGAACAAAGGGATTGAATTAATTCGGAATGCTGATTTACCTGATAATGCAAATGTTTTATGGGTAAGTCATGGAAATACCGTTTTAAGTTTAGTAGAACGGTTTGGTCATGGAAAGTATGATGTGACAGAGCGCCCAGCAAATGGAAGCCTGACGCGCGCAACGTTGACCGATAATGATATGGAAATTGTTGAATATAATAAGTAAAGATGAATACTCTGTGCTTGAATGCATGGAGTATTTTTAGTATAAATAATAAAAAATTTCAAATAGTGAAACTTATGGATGACTTTTGGCTAACCGTAATAAACCGAGTAGATTAGGAGACAGATTATGAATGATAATTTTTCAACCACTTTGGTTAAAGCACAACAAATAAAAGATTATATCAAGAAACAAGAAAATGGTTGCACATATGAACGGATCATTTTTCATTATTGTGATGATGTTGGTATTCTTTGTCTTAGGCTTTATCGTTCCATCATCATCTGGTTTAGCAGTGCTAGCAATGCCAATTTTAGCGCCACTAGCTGATACGGTTCATATTCCACGATATACGGTTGTTACTGCATATCAATTTGGGCAATATGCAATGTTATTCTTAGCACCGACTGGATTAGTAATGGCAACTTTGCAAATGCTTGATATGCGATATTCTCATTGGCTGCGGTTCGTGTGGCCGGTAGTTGTCTTTGTTTTAATCTTTGGTGGTGGATTATTGGTAACAGAAGTATTAATTGCAGGATAATAAAAAAGTCTGGGTAAGAGAAACTCTCAAACCCAGATTTTTTTTAAGCTTCCTTTATTTGATTTTCATTTGTAGTATTGCGTTGCTTTCCTTTTTGCCACTTCAAACCAATCCCCGTAACTCCACTTAAAATTGAGAAGACTGGTGAAAACAGACTAAAGAAAGCGAATGGTAGGAAGTGAAGGACTGGTACACCAAGGGTTGAGGCGACGAATGAGCCGGCAACTCCCCATGGGATTAAGTAGTTAATAACACTTCCGCCATCTTCAAGGACACGACTAAGAGCTAAAGGTGAAAGACCCATTTTATCAAATGCACCCTTAAATGCCTTACCTGGAAGAATAACGGAAAGGTATTGCTCCCCAACAAAAAGATTAATGCCAATACCTGAGAGAATGGTAACAGTAATAAGACTGCCAGGCTTGTGAAGATGATCAACGAGTGGCTTCATTGCTGACTGAACAATGTTAAACTTCATCAAAATTCCTCCCAGTGAAAGGGTAACAATGATCAGGGAAACTGTTCCCATCATGTTGCTAATCCCACCACGAGTAAGCAATGTATTAACAGTTGCATCGCTGGTATGAGCAACAAAACCATCACTAATTAATTTAGCGAGGGATTGAAGAGAGATTCCTGGATTTTGGAAGGAGATCATGACTACTGTAACGATGATATTGATAAATAAGGTTGGAATAGCTGGAATATGACGCCATGCACAGATAAACATTAAGGCGATTGGTAGTAGGGCCCACCATGAAATCATAAATTGTTGATTAAGGATAGCCATTGTGTGGGCGATCTTACCGGTGCTGATATGAGAACTGGAATTACCAAAGAACCAGAATAGAATTAGCGAAACGATAAAAGAAGGAATCGTTGACCACATCATATTCTTAATATGGGCGAAAAGGTCACTACCTGCAATTGCAGAGGCAAGATTAGTTGAATCAGAGAGCGGCGACATTTTATCACCAAAAACGGCTCCCGAAATGATCGCACCCGCTACCAGCGCAGGATTAGCATTAAGCGCAACTCCCATTCCAAATAAGGCAATTCCGATTGTCGAAATAGTTGTAAAACCACTACCAATGGATAGACCGACTAAAGAGCAGACAATAAATGTTGATGGAACAAAAAATTGACTGCTAATCAGTTTGAAGCCGACAATCATAATTGTAGGGATGACTCCAGCTTGAATCCAAACAGCGATTAATGCGCCAATAAGGATAAAGATAAAGATGGGGATGATTGCGGTACCGATTCCTTCTTGGATACCCTTATGAATCTCGTCCCAACTAGCACCACGAAGCTTAACCCAAAAAATAAGTAAAGCAATGACAAATAGGACGGGGATCTGTGGTGACAAGCCAAACCTAATCACGGCGGTCCCTAAAATTATTAGCATGATAAGTAAGAGGGTTGCGGCCTCTTTGAAACGAATACTCTTCATCGTTGTTCCTCCTTAGAAAAGAAATAAAAAAGTCCCGTTGATAAAAGTATCAACGGGACGATTATTTTAATCGCGGTACCACCCACCTACGCATCTTGATTTTATGCGCACTCATATCAGGTGGTAACGGCACTGAATATGGCCGGACAATTCAGATCACGTGATAATTCGAAACACTTCGCCTGACCGGTTCGCACCTCACCACCGGCTCTCTTACGCCCAACGAAGGTTCTACTGAAACGATAATTGTTGAAATTATAATATCGTGCTGAGATTTGAATGTCAACAACTAAATTAAAAAAGAATGAGAATTAATTATGATTAGCCCACCGGTGATTAAATAACAGATTAAGAAGAACGGCTGAAAGACTGGTGACGACAATCCCGTTACCCAGGATGATTTGAAATTCAGTTGGCATATGCTGGAACAGTTGCGGATACATGGTAATCCCTAATCCTAGTCCAATTGAAACAGATGCAGTAAGAAGGTTGGCATTGTTAGAGAAATCAACTTTATGGAGAATTTGAACTCCTTGAACACCGACCATCCCAAACATCACAATCATTGCACCACCAAGGACAGGTTCTGGAATAACCGTTGCGAGAGCGCCGACTTTAGGTAAAAGACCAAGCAATAAGAGTAAAAAGGCGGCATAGTAAACGGGTTGACGACTTTTCACTCCAGACATTTTAAGAACACCCACATTTTCAGAGAAAGTAGAATAAGGGAAGGTATTAAAAAGTCCGCCTAAAATTGCAGCAATCCCTTCAGCGCGGTATCCACGTTCTAAGTCGTTGGTTGTTAATTGACGGCCAGTAATGTCGCTAAGGGCAAAGAAAACACCGGTTGACTCAATCATTGTCGTGAGCGAAACAAGAATCATTGTGATCATGGCACTCATATCAAAACGTGGAACGCCAAAGAAGAATAATTGCGGAGCGTGGAACCAAGCAGCTTCACTAACCGGTTTAAGAGAGACAAAGCCTAATGCGCCTGCAATGAAAGAAGAAATTAAAATTCCTAGTAAAATGGCGATTGATTTCATAAAGCCACGAGCAAAGGCATTGAATAACAGAATGATGGCAATTGTTAGAAAGCCGATAAGGAGGTTAGCGGGATCACCAAATGAAGCAGCAGTTGGCGTACCTCCTCCTAGGTCTTGGAAACCTACTGGAACAAGGGTAAATCCAATAATAGTTATTAAAGATCCAGTAACGACCGGTGGAAAAAACTTTTTTAAGCGGGCAAAAAAGCCAGCAATTAGGAAAACAAAGATCCCGGCTGCAATAATGGCCCCATACATATAAGTGATTCCTAGCTTTCCACCAATTGTTTCGAGGGGAGTAACAGCTTGAACTGCGCAACCGAGGACAACAGGCAAGCCGATTCCAGTTAATGGTGTTCGCTTTAATTGTAAGAGGGTTGCGACACCACACATGAAAATATCGATTGAGACTAGATAAGTCATTTGAAGCGTGGAGAAATGTAAGTAATGTCCAATTAATAGCGGAACAAGAACGTCCCCAGAATACATTGCAAGTAAGTGCTGGAAACCAAGGACAAAATTTTGCCATTGACGAGTGAAATCGATTTTAGTGTGACGACTAGGTGCTTGAATAGATGAAACAGGTTCTTTCAAAATATACCTCCCCAAAAATTAACACGCCTAAATAAAAATAAGAGACTGAAAATTCAGCCTCTCTACCGATTTTTAAAAGCTTAAAGTTAAAAACAGACAGTGTCAGTTTTTAAGAAGTGCTTATAGTCTAAAGTTTACGGCTTTAGGTAGAGACTAACCGACCATATTTCGGTATTATATAGGCTATTTATTTGATGTAGTTATCCTAGCACTAATACCGAACATTTTCAATGGTTTGTTCGGTATTAATGATATTTTAGATTGGCTTGTGTGATTAACGTTCAGCTTTTTCTTTATAATCCAGTTAATTCCAGATAGTGGTATTATTAGAAGGTACAGTAACTACTGTGGAAGGAAGCGTATATTATGCAAAAGCTAATGAGTAGTTGTACGGCAATGCTTGTTGGAAAGAATGCGACGATTGATGGTTCAACAATTATTGCACGTGATGAGGATGCAGAAGATGGAGTCAATCCTAAGATATTCAAAGTATTTCCTGCCAAGGATTACACCGGTGAACATTATGTTTCAAAATATAATGGGTTAACTGTTGAGATGAAGGGACAGGGATGCCGTTATACGGCAACTCCCAATGGCATGCCTGATGAAGGACGCTGGGATGAACAAGGCATTAATGAATATAATATTGCGATGAGCGCGACAGAAACCGAGATGACAAATGCCAGGGTGCTTGGTCATGATCCGTTAGTAGAAAACGGGATTAATGAAGATTCAATGGTTTATCTCGTCCTACCATTTATTAAGTCCGCCCGCGAAGGAGTTCAACGTCTTGGTTCCCTAATTGAAAAATACGGTACCGGTGAGAGTAATGGAATTGCTTTTAGCGATAAGGATGAAGTTTGGTATTTTGAGACCGGTGGTGGCCATCAATGGGTTGCCCAGCGGATTCCTGATGATGCTTATGCAATTGCACCAAATATTATGTGCATTGAAGAAGTCGACTTTAATGATCACGATAGCTTTATGTATGCGCCGCAAATTAAAGATTTTGTAGAAAAATATCATTTAAACCCTAATTCACGAACGTTTAATTTCCGGAACATTTTTGGCACACAAGATGAGGCGGATGCTTACTACAACACACCTCGTTCTTGGTATGGTCAAAAACTCTTTACCCCATCTTTAAAACAGGAGCCTACTAGCCAAAAAATTCCGTTTATTCAACATGCAGAAAAGAAAATTGCTGTTGAGGATGTAGAGTATTTCCTCTCATCGCATTATAATGGCACTCCTTATGATCCAATGGGAACCTATGCGTCTGGAACACCGGAGGAACAGCGAAAATTCCGTTCAATTGCACTTGATCGTAATCAAAGTTCATGTATTTTGCAAATTCGGAATGACGTACCGGCACAATATGCTGCTATTCAATGGATTAATTTTGGCTTTTATTGCTATAGCCCTTATGTTCCGTTCTTTACAAATATTAGTGATACTCCGGCAAAATATAAGTATGCGACAGATGATGCGCAGCCGGATAAGAGTGCTTATTGGTTAAATAAATTGTTAGAAGTGATTGTAGAACCACACTATCATGAATTTATCAATGAGGTAAATGATTTCCGTGATCGGTGTCAAAGCTATGGCGTAGGACGAGTAGACACAATTACAAAAACAGCCCAGATTCAAAATTCAGCTAATTTAATTAACTACCTAACTGAACAAAATATGAAAACCGCTAATCATGTTCTGAATGAAACACATAAATTGATTAACCAGCTTTTACATGAAGCGTTGTTGAATTCTAAATTTCAATTTGAACGTGGCGATAACTTATAAAAAATCGGAAGCTTGAGAAAAAAGTTCTCAGCTTCCGATTTTTATTTCCACCAATGACGATTAATAAGAAAGATGACACATGCCAACATTAAGACAATAGTAATGAAAATTGTAAAAACCCATGAATAGGTCCCGTTCGCAAGGGGTAGTTTGACGTTTTCACCGTAAAAGCCAGATACAATTGTTGGGATTGAGAGAACAATTGAATAAATGGTTAGGTATTTCATCGTTTGGTTTAGATCACTATCAAGAACCTTGCTATAAGCATTAGAGACACGGGCAGAAACATCTGAAGTCATCTGTGCCATTTCTAGCCCTTGCTGTGCTTCGACAATTACATCGTCAAGATCATTATATTGCTTAGTAGTAATGTGGTTACCAAAGCGGCGTTTAAATTCTTCAAGTAGGGAAACATTCCCTTTGAGCGAGGTAAGAATATAAACTAGGCCAGTTTCAATTTCCATAAATTGAGTAATGGCTTGGCGGCCCGTTCGTCGTTGAAGATTTCGTTGAATTTCTTGTCGCTGTTGATCTGCACGACGAAGGGGACCAAAATAATCAGTCGAAAGGCGATAAAGAACTGGGAACACTAAGTTTAATTTGTCGTCATTTTCCCCGTGTTTCTTTAATAATTGTAGCTGATTAGCGATGATTCCATTTACAAAGTTAGTTTTTGCATTTGTAAAAGTAATGATATTATTAGCGGTGAGCATGATGCCAATTGGTGCAGTCTGTGGAGCAGTCACAGCATGAGTTGGTACATAGACATCGAAAATTAATAATGTAACTCCTGCATCTGGATCAATTTCAACCCGGGCTTTTTCGTAAGGGTCAATTGCATAATCAAGTAATTCTTGAGTAACCTCATATTTTTCAATTAAATCTAATCGCTCATGGGGGAGAGGTTCGAATATACTTATCCATTTACTATGATCATTAATTTGTTCTGTTGTTAACATCAGTACCCATCCCCTTAAAATTACTCATACTCTATTCAACGCTATTATCGGATAAAAGTAAACCGGCTTAAAAATATTATAAATATTTACTGGGAAATACAGTAAAATAATCTTATCAGAATTTAGGCGAAAGAGAGGTGAGTAAGATGAAATATCGGTGGCAAATTAGTGAAAAGTTAGCTGATGACCAGGTGACAAAACCATTACGCAAATTACTGCATGATCAATGGCTGCTTCCTAATCGTCTAATCCACTATTTACGAATTAGGCGGACAGTGCTTGTTAATGGTGAATATCGGTCAATGAATGAACTGGTGGGAAGAAATGATAATATTCAGTTGCTATTTTGTGGTGATGAAATTCGGACCCCTGCCGCAAATGATTATATTCCGTCTTCACAATCACACTTAGAGGTCCTCTATGAGAATCGCGATTTGTTAGTAGTAAATAAACCGCGGGGACAAAAAACTCACCCTAATTACCATGGTGAAACAGGAACGTTAATGAACGATGTTGCAGGCTATTTAGCGCATAGTCAAAATAATGCTTATATGGTTCATCGGATAGATTTACAAACGAGTGGAGCAGTAATTGTTGCTAAGAATCCAATTGTTGTCCCAATCCTTAACCGATTAATTAGTGATGGGCAAATTCACCGACAATATTTGGCGTTAGTGGAGGGTAAGATGGCTCAGAGTGGAAAGTTCGATTGGGCAATTGGGCGTAATCCAGTGAATCCCCATCTTCATCAAGTAAACGGACAAAACGCGCAGCCGGCCTTGACCTATTATGAAACACTGGCAAGTAATCACGAACGTTCCTTGGTGAGACTTCATTTAGTGACTGGCCGTACACACCAACTCAGGGTTCATTTGGCACATAGCGGTCATCCGATTGTTGGCGATCCGCTTTATAATCCTTTATCAACAGAGGGGATGCTGCTTCATGGTGTAGCGCAAAAACTCATATTACCCTTCGTAATGAAATCTTTAAATATTAGTGCGCCATTACCGTCGTATTTTGAAAATTATTTGGTAAAATATAACTTAGCTAAAAAGCAAATTTAAATTAAGGGAGGACATTAATTGTCACTTTTAGAGAAGTTGTATGGACCATTTTTTGATCCACATAACTGGGCAACAGTCGTTACATCAGGGCAGGATTGGTTAATCATCTTTTCGTTGGTTATGATTGAATGTTTACTGTCAGTTGATAATGCTGTTGTGTTAGCGGCTCAGACACGTGTATTACCAACGTTAAAAGAACAAGAAGAATCACTTTTCTATGGTATTTGGGGTTCTTACATTTTCCGATTCTTAATTATTGGAATCGGAGTATATCTCATTAACTTTTGGGAAATCAAAGTTATTGGAGCTGCTTACTTAATTTACCTTGTCTATCGTTACTTTCATAATAAGTTCTTTGGTAAGCGAGCAATGCGAAAGACCCGTGAAGGTAAAACGCATTTAACTGGACGAAAGCTTTTTTGGACAGTTGTTTTACAGATCGAATTTATGGATATTATTTTCTCCATTGATTCTGTTTTGGCGTCATTAGCTGTCTCTAATAATCCGGTTATTGTTTTAATCGGTGGTCTGATTGGGATTGCATGTATGCGAGGAATTGCTGAAGTTATTATGAAACTGATGCGCAAAGTTCCTGAGTTAGAACCGATGGCATATATCTTAATCTTTGTGATTGCTATTAAACTTTTCTTAACGATTCCTGCAATTGACATCGAGATTCCATCAGGGATTTTCGGTAGTTTTATCTTGCTTGTTTTTGCGGTAACGATTATTATTCACTTTATACGTAGATCACAGAAAAAGAAGGTAGAATAAAATGGCAATTGATGCAACAGCTGAGACCTTTGATAAGGATGTTCAAGGCTCAATGACGGTTGTTGATTTTTGGGCACCATGGTGTGGTCCATGTAAAATGATGGAACCAGCTATGCAAAATCTAGAAAAGCAATACGGTGATAAAATCAAGTTTGTGCGGATGAATGTTGATGGAAATCAAGAAATTGCACAACGGTATAAAGTAATGAGCGTCCCAAGTCTGGTCCTTTTTAAGGATGGACAGGCGAAAGAAAAGGTAACTGGATATTATCCAGAGGCTAAACTGGCTCATTACTTTGAACGAAAAATAACCGAATAAACTAATAAGAGGCTTCTAACGTTTGAAAAATTTAAACGGGAGAGGCCTTTTTTGTATGTCTAAATCTATTTTATTTAAAACGCGGACGATAGCAATAAAAGAAAATAAGTGCCAGGATAAAGGTTAAACAATCAGAAATAGCCTGAGTAGCAACAATCCCAGTGTAACCAAATAATTTTGCCGAAATACTAATCACTATCCCGAAAATCAATCCCTGACGACAGAATGAGAGCCAAAATGCAGGCGTTGCTTTTCCCATTGATTGAAACATGGTTGTAAAAACGAGAATGATACCAGCAAGAGTAGTCGAAACCGACAGCCAGCGAAGCATCAAGGCACCTTCTTTTACTATTTGGGGATCATTCATGAAAATGCGAATAACCTGGGGAGCGAAAATGAAAAGGATAACTGTGAGAAATAAGGCAATACTAGCAACGACTTGAATATCAAATTTAACAACTTTATTAAACCGTTGCTCATCTTTAGCGCCGTATACGTATCCGATCAAGGGTTGCGCGCCAAATGCAAAACCAACTATTACCATATTGATGATCATATTTGCTTTCATCGCAATTCCCATGGCAGCTACACTATCCGCACCATAAACAATCAAGTAACGATTAGTTAACGCAACCGCAAACGTTGCCATGATGTTAGTGACCGAGGCCGGGATTCCGATAGCGTAGATTTCAAATTGAAGCTTCCAGCCGATTTTCGTTTCATGAATTGAAGTCGTCAACTTTTTACTCTTTGTTCGCAAATAATAAATCATTAAAATATCGCCAATAACAGTACTTGTTACAGTAGCCAACGCTGAACCAGCTGCGCCGAGTCCACATGTAAAAATAAAAATTGGATTTAAAACGATATTAATTCCGGTCCCCACCATACTAGCGATCATCGACTGAATGGCTAGCCCTTCTGTTCGCAAAATATTAGTTGGTGAAAGTCCAAAGATAATGAAAACCGCGCCCCAAGCAATCACTAAGTAATATTCTCGTGCATATTGCCAAGTAGCTGGCGAGGCACCTAATAAATGTAAAATTGGTGTTTGAAAGATAATCATTATTGAAGTAACGATGATCCCACAAATAATTGGTGCATAGAAGCAATAACCGCTGACAAAGCGTGCTAATTTATCACGGTGTTCACCAAATAAGCGGGAAATAACTGAGCTACCGCCAAGCCCAAAAATGTCACCTAGGGCAATCATTAACGTAAAAATTGGTGCTCCCTGAGAAACACCGGCAACTAAATTGGGATTCCCAGTTTTGGCCACGAAAAAAGTATCAACCATGTTATAAATCAAAGTTACAGCCATGCTTAATACAACAGGTAAGGCCAGCGTAAAGTATGCCTTCTTGATTGAAGAATGTTCAAATAGCTCGTCCATTTTAAATCTCCTTTTAACAATCTGCTAATCATTTTACGCTACTCAGAATACAAAGTGAAAGACTGATTATTTTATTAATTTAATTCTTTTATCCACAAGAGCGAAAAATAATCAACAACAAAAAGAGTGAATAGAGAATACCCTTTTGATGGTTGTTTCCTGTTCACTCTTTATTTATATAAATTACGGGGATGAGGTTCACCCTTAATTTCATGTTTAACGTGCTTTAACATATCATCGATCATTTCAATGACATGAGGATCATCTAAAGCATAGTAAACGCGGGTCCCTTCTTTATGGCGACTGACTAACTGGTAACGATACAAAATACCGAGTTGCTTTGAGACGATCGGTTGCGCAAGGTGAAGGTCATTAACGATTGTTTTAACATCCGTTTCACCGTTATAGTGCCGGAGATAATATAAGATATTTAAGCGCGTACTATTACTTAAAACTTTATAGATTTTAGCAGCTTCATCAATAAAGGCTTGGGTTGAAGACAATGGTTGCTGCTCCTCCTTTTAATCGGTTTAGTAATTATTATACCAAACTAAAGAAGGTGAATAAGGTGGGTAATTAATCCACTATCCCAAAAAACATAACAACCAACACCGATATAAATAACTTTCATTAAGGTTTCACTATAACGTTGCATTGCTTGCTTAATTAGTGGAATATTACCAATTCCCTTAATGAGAATCACGATCGCAATTGAAAGGACTGCGATAAAAAGAAGTGCCTGAGTAAATTGCTGGAAGGTAAGATTCGTTAAAATTGGTAAGAAAATTGAGAGGTTACAACCAGCGCAAACTGCCAGATAGGTTATTAAGGTGGTAATAATTGGGCCGTGCTTTTCTGCATGAGTTGGGTCTTCATCGTTGTCATGCAGAGCCATGTAAATAGGGAGGATCCCTAGTATTCCTAAAATCCATTCAGGGAGGAAAATGGCGAGAGTTTTTCCTAGTAAAAAGCTGATGGTAACCAGAACAAGAAGGGCACCAAGATAGCCAATGATTACATCACGAAGGTTATACCTTTCGAGTAAAAAGATTAAGATGAAAAAGAAATCGAGGTTTACGGCAAGAAATGTGATAAAAATAATCCACCAATTCATAATTAAGTCTCCTATATATCAAATTCGATATACTTAATATATATCGAATTTGATATATAGTCAAACTATCCTTCAAAATAAGTATAAAGTTTCTCAGGGGTAAGAGATTTTCGTTGCTCTGCATTAAAATCTGCTTTGATTTCACCATCTTTAAGCACGATTAGACGATTTCCATACTCTAAGGCATCTTCAAGGTTATGGGTAATCATTAAGGCAGTTAAATGATCTTTAGTGATCCGTTCATTAGTAGCGTGTAATAGATTTAAGCTTGTATGAGGATCAAGAGCAGCAGTGTGTTCATCCAACAAAATAATGTCAGGTCGTTTGATTGTTGCCATTAAAAAGCTTAATGCTTGCCGTTGTCCCCCCGAAAGGGCGCCAGTAGCTGTATTCATGCGATTCTCAAGACCATTATTCATTGTTGCAGCTAGCTTGGTGAAACGGTCCATATTACTTTTGAGCTTCCGGGGAATAAGATGGCGACGTTCACCACGTTTAGTTGCTAATAGCATGTTTTCAGCAACGGTCATTCGTGCAGCCGTCCCCAGTTTTGGATCCTGAAAAACACGGGATAAGAAAGCTGTTCGCTGTTCTTCTGTTGTATTGGTAATATCTTGTCCATTATGCAAAATTTTTCCTTCGTCAGCGTGCAGGTTTCCGCCGATGACATTAAAAAGGGTCGATTTACCAGCACCATTCGTTCCAACGATCGTAATGAAGTCTCCCTCATTAATTTTAAGGTTTAAGCCTTTAAGAATAGTTGTTTCACTCGATGTGCCCTTATTAACAATGGTTTTGACACCTTGTAATTCCAAAATAGGTTTATTCATGAGGCCGGACTCCTTTCAAAATTGGCTTTTTAAGGTGAATGCGTTCTTCAAGTTGTGGCAACATCATGCAGATTGCAAGGACAACTGAGGAGATAAGGTTGAGGTCGTTGGCGGAGAAACCAAGTTGTAGCACAGCAAGTAAGATGATTCGGTAAATGATACTACCAAGAGTAACGGCGACAAGTCGCTGGTTAAGTGTTAATTCACCAAAGGCTACTTCACCAATAATGATTGAAGCAAGGGCGATAACAATCGTTCCAATCCCCATATTAATATCAGCGTATCCATTATTTTGAGCAATCAACGCACCACAAAGTCCAACGATCCCATTTGATACCATTAGACCGATGATGACCATTGTGTCGGTATGAATCCCGAATGATTTTGCCATCACAGGATTATCACCAGTTGCAATAAAAGCTTGCCCATAGTCAGTTGAAAGGAAGAAGACCAGGATTACGGTAATAATCGCAATCGTAACTATTCCCAAGAAGACACTATCAAAGTATTGGGGCAGACTTCGCATGAATTCACCGCTAAAGAGAGTCTTTTGACCAAGCAACGAAACGTTTGATTTACCCATAATGCGGAGGTTAACGGAGTAGGCGGCGGTCATAGTTAGAATTCCGGCTAATAAACTGGGAATTTTTCCTTTAGTGTAGAGCAATCCAGTGATCAAACCGGCGAGCATTCCAGC
This sequence comes from Limosilactobacillus sp. DJ3M12, assembly GCF_947381695.1. Taxonomy (NCBI): domain Bacteria; kingdom Bacillati; phylum Bacillota; class Bacilli; order Lactobacillales; family Lactobacillaceae; genus Limosilactobacillus; species Limosilactobacillus sp. DJ3M12. The sequence goes on from NZ_CANCWY010000004.1 coordinate 66,434, forward strand.
ACCAATTGCAATTAAAGTTGCCAGAAAGGGATTAATGCCATGTGTGATTGCAGCAACAGCACTGGCGGCCCCAAGAGGGAAAGTTCCTTCAACAGTCATATCAGCAAAATCAAGAATTCTAAAAGTCAGGTAAAGGCCAAGACCAAGTAAAGCCCATAATAGTCCTTGACCGATTGACGATACGATTAGATTCATTTGTAAACCTCTCCTTTCGTTTCTGCATCCTTTTCAAATTGAGCGGGAATTTGTAAGTTAAGTTTTCGGGCCTGCTTAATGTTGAGAACAGGAGTCCCATGCTTCATGTACTCAATCGGAGTATCAGCTGGTTTTGACTTGCCTTTGAGGATTGCAACCGTCATCTTTGCACCTTGGACACCTAAAGCACGTTGGTTAACACTGTAAGTTGCAACGCCACCTTGCTTAACCATTGTGTCAGTTGCCGGGAAGACTGGTTTGCTAGCAGCATCGGCATTCTTAACTAAAGTTTGCATTGCTCCAGCGATGGTATTATCTGTTGGTACAATTACTGCATCAACCTTGCTAAGCATTTGTTCGGAAACTTGGTTTAAGTCATTACTGTTGGCAATTGAATAGGCCTTCAAGTTAATATTCATCTTACGACATTCACGCTTGATTTGGTGATAACCGGCTACTGCTGAAGCATCACTTGAAGTGTAGATGACCCCCAGTGTTTTCATTCGCGGCATGAATTGCTTGATCAAATTGAGCTGCTCGCGAATTGGTGCTTGGTCAGATACTCCAGTAATATTGCCACCCGGATGCTGATTATTTTTAACTAGTCCAGCTGTTTTTGGATCGGTAACAGCACCAAGTACAATTGGTGTTTTGGTAGTAGAATTAGCTAATGCTTGAGCAGCAGGAGTCGTAATTCCAAAAAGAACAGTTGAGTTATCATCAACGAGTTTTGAAGCCATTGTTTTAAGATTACTTTGGTCACCGTTCGCATTTTGATACTCAATCTTGATATTCTTACCGTTGTGGTAACCTTCCTTTGCTAATTCATCAACATATCCTTTATAAATTTCATCTAACGCTGGGTGATGCATCAAGGTTAACACACCAACTTTTGGAATTCGTTGCTTAGTTACGAATCCATTGTTTTCTCTAAAGAATGCGAAACAAAGGAAAGCGATAATAATTGCAATTAAACTATACATTCTTTTCATCTAAAATCTCACCTCACAAAATAATAAAAAACGAGAGCCCACATGACGGACCCTCGCTTTTTGAAAGGCAAAATAAAAGTCCGCATGTGGATCCATGCGGACTGAAATGAACATCAAACTCAGCCGGCACAGATGCAATCTGTTCTTCAGGTCGCATCCATGACGAAACAACCTGAATTACCGGCTTTGCCAACGAGTATTAACGTTGATAGTTTGATATACGTTCATTATACTTACTCCCTACTTAATTAATTGTTGTTAAGTATAACCAATGATAATAAAGCTGTCAATATAATTATTAAAATTTGCTAAGAAAAAAGAGTAAGGTAGAAGAAAATCTTCTATCTTACTCAATGATTATACCACTCGTATCTTAGTTCATGCTGATGTAGAAACTAGGAGTGTAGTAGTTGATGTTACCAGTTTGAACGTTTTGACCTGGTGTAGGAGCTTGGATATAACCACCATTACCAGTAGCGATTGCAACGTGGTAAGGAGCACTATCTGGGCCCCAGAAGTAAAGGTCACCACTTTGAGCGTTTTGGATATCACTGTGGTGGGCACCGAGGTTAGTTTGTTGGTAAGTAGTCCGGTAGTTCGAACCAAGACCATATGCATATTGAACTAATCCTGAGCAGTCAAATCCGCCTGGTTGGTTACCACCCCAAACATATGGAGTACCAATTTGTGCTTGAGCAACGGCAACCGCATTAGCAGTAGAACCATTACCTTGGCCAGCAGCAGTTGAAGTTGCTGGAGTAGCGGTTACAGCAGCAGTACTTTGAACAGTAGTGTTGCTTTGTGGAGTAGCAACTGCTTCAGTGGCAGCGTATGTAGTTTGTGTTGGAGCTGCAGTGTTAGTAGTTGTTGTTAAAGTAGTAACGTTGTTGTTAGTATTTGCAGCACTAGTTTGAGCAACGCTAATAGTAGCAGAAGCAGCACTTACTTGGGCTGGAGCTTGGGATACAGCACTAACTCGAGCAGTAGTGTTGTTATCAGAAGCAGCAGATACGACTGTTGTTGGTTGTGCCTGGTCGGCTACGTTGCTTGCGTTTGTGGCAGAAACAGCTGGTGTAGTTGATGCAGCGGTTGTTTCAGTAGTTTCAACGGCTGCTTGACTGGCAGTAGCGTTATCAGTTGCAGTAGGTGCAGCAACTGTTGCGGCAGCAGAAGCAGCACTGACAGCAGAAGATGGGATAACTAATTGTTGACCAACGTAAATTACGTTAGGGTCAGCTAATTGGTTAGCAGTAGAAATTGAATCAACAGTAGTAGCGTATTGTTGAGCAAATCCCCATACTGTATCTCCTGATTGTACTTGAACTTGTGTGTCAGCACTTGCAGTGTTAGCAACAGCTAATGCACCAGCAGCACCTAAGGCAGCAGCAAGGACTTTTGACATTGTTTTTTTCTTAGCGATAATTATTCACTCCTGAATTATTGTTTGTTTTTCTTTTATGTATGCAACTAATTGTGCACTCTTTTACTATATGATGATATTGTGAAGAAGATATGAAAAATATCTTAAGGGTGGCGGTTGTTACATAATTGTTAAATTGCTGTAATAATTTGAATAGAAAATTATTGGACCTGAAATGTCAATTTAAATTAGAAAAAAGTTGAAAGCTGTTCTTTTGTGATATGACTTAAGAATACTTCTAATGGGGTACGGTAATTAAGTGCTTTTCGTGGAATATTATTCCGGTGATGCATGAGCTGAGTAACTAACTCATCTGGTAAATAGCGGAAGTCAAGGTGCTTACTAAGACCGTCTCGTCGAAGAATTCCGTTATTATTCTCGTTCAAACCACGTTGATTAGGAGCACCAACTTCCGCAAAATAAGTCTGAAGATCATATCTATTAGCTATTTCTCGCCATCCGGCAAACTCTTTACCGTTATCAAAGGTAATTAATTTAACAAAGTGACGAGGCATTTTATCCAGCCACTGGCTAAGATGTTGGTTAACTGCCTCATCTGTTTTGTGATAGATGTTAAGGACAATCATCACTTTTGAAAGCCGCTCTACTAACGTCATTACTGCGCCGTGATGTGCCTTTCCTTGAACAGTGTCCGCTTCAAAATGACCGAATTCATGTTGGTAATGTGGAAAATCATGATAGTGGTGGTAAATACTGCGCCCAAGTTGACCAGATTTTCCACGTCGTTCCACATAACCATTGGGGTGTCACTTTCCTTTCATCGGTAATTGTCGAACATTAAATTGATACTGTCCGCGGGCAAACATCCGGTAAAGAGTGCGCATACTACAACTAATGGTTCGTTCTGCACGGCCAATAATAGTATCCGGGGGCCAGCCAGCTTTAACTTTACTATTGATGTAGTTAACCTCCGCTGGTGGAAGTTGAGTTCGTTTACGACCGCACCGATGCTTATGGCACTGGTACGATTCAAGATATTGTTCGATTGTTTTTCCATCATTTAGGAAACGATAAACACGGTAAATAGTTTCTTGACTCCGCTTTAAAAGTTTAGCAACTTTATAGGCTTTAGTCCCTTGGTGCCAAAAATCAGCTATGAGAGTTAATTCACGTGTGGTAAGATGTTTATAGGTCATTTGTGATGTTCCTTTACTTTTGTTTGTGGTTATTCAAAAGTCTATCACAAATGGCTTTTTTATTTTTCTAACTTAATTTTACAAACGACGTTTTCAATTAAGTTGATAGTTTGACGAGCTACTCCAATTTTTTGAGTTAGCTTTAACTGGGATAATCCTTGATCTTTTCGAAATTGTTTAACACGGTTCAAATATTTGGTCCCTCTTTATGACACATATATATGACAAAAAACAAATAGACATAGAAGTACATTGTTGCTTCCATGTCCAATAAATATGATTAATCCATTAGTAAGGTATATAGAAAATTAAAAACCGCCTGACATTAAGCCAGACGGTCGATAAAGTTGCTAACTCATGCTATAATATAGATGTCTAATAAAATATTATATTCAATAGTTGGGCTGATAAGTTTAGCAAAAGCGCTTTTATTCTGGTGTACTGCCATACACCACCAGCCAAGCGCGTGAAAGAACGTCCCCAAAAGGAATCAGCTCCAAACAACGTATACTTGTGCATTGGTGGTCGCCAGTGCACTTTTTTATTATACCATTTTATAATAGCTGTATTTTTACTGTGACAAGGGATTACGTAAACCCGATAAGCACCGGTCTTGATGAGTGGTTGATGGAAAGAGCCATTCGGATTGAATATCATTTTCCTGAAGCCAGGCATAATAATCTAGTAAATCTTGTTTAACCGGTTTTAGATACAAAATATTGGGCTTTTTAGTCTTTTTATCGCGAATATACGCATTTTTCTTGATAGTTCCATCATCAGCGAAGATTTCGTTGCGTCTCAGCGCTAATACATCACTCACTCGAAGCAATGTTGCCTTGCCGACTTGGAAGATGGTATAGTTTCGGCGACCATAGCGAAAATTATTAAGTAAGGTGTCCTGGACTTTGTGTAGAATGTTGGTGTCTTTGATGGGTAGAACGTGTTGTTTCATGCTACTCTCCTTTTATTAGAAAAATTTACCGTTCCAGGAGCTGATACCTCCATGGAATCCCATGTATACAAGGACACACATAACTATAATTAGAAACCAATTATCCTCGAGAAAACTACCAAATGATTTTCTATTATCACTAAAACCAACACCGCCATCATCTAAATCATCAATATCATCACTTAGATCATCGATGTCGTCTCTTAGCTCGTTGACTGCATTTAATATATCTTGATTTGTAACATTATCGGCTAGTTGCTTGTTTAATACTAGCCAGTCAAGACTTACGTCAAAGAAAGCTGCCAACTGAACGGCTGTTTCTAAGTCAGGAACAGAGGAACCAGCCTCCCATCGTGAAACAGCTTGTCTTGTCACATGAATCTTTTGTACGATATCTTCTTGTGATAAACCTTTATCTGTTCGTAACTTTTTTAATTGCTTTGCAAACTCCATTGTCAATTTACTCCTGTCATAAAATTCATTATCATTATTGGGGTAGTAAGTAAAGCAATAGTCTCAAATATATTGTCAATTGCATCTTTATTTTAGGGGCTATTTATCCTAATTATAAAATAATAACCCCTATATTCTGATAATAGAATATAGGGGCTTGATATATCAATATTCTTTAAGGGTTATTTATTAAAAATAGACCCTAAACCTCATATGAAAGTTTATTTGCATTATTGTAAAGAGAAATAAACTTAGTGTATGGAATTCTATTTCGAGCCTTACATCTAATGGATACTTTACCATTGTTGATTTTTGTAACAATACATTTTTTTGAATTACAATAATGAGCTTCTTTAAGCAAAAATAAATCATATTTTGAAATAGTATTCTTTTTATGATAGTAAAATACATCAATTATGATCTCTGGCCATAGATTATACTTTCTCTTAGTACCAGCTTTTTTTACATAATGTTTGTATGATCTTAATTTAGCTTCTATTTCTTTTTTTCTTTTACGCTCTTCAATAGTTTGATTATATTTTTGCCATTCGTCTCGATTATTCGAACTATATACTTTATATGTTCTTTTTTTATGTAATCCATAAGAATCTTTAGTTCCTTTAAATTCATAGTTAATTCCACCATGAGGACCTAGTGAAATTAAACTATTACCTAGTTGCGGATTTCGTCCTCTTACCGTCTTTTGGTACTTTGTCATCTTTTATCACCTACCTTTTTTCTAGTAGTCTATCTAGTATCCAATTTGCGAATTCAAGAATAACATTAATTATTGCTAGAATAAGGACAAAAAATCCAAAGTAAAGATCTGTTTTATTTGATAGGGAGACTGATGTAGGATATAGCGTAAAAATAATTAGTACCAAAATAATCACAGATATAACAATAGACTTCCTAAGAAATTTTTCCTTAACAAAGGAGTTAATTTTTCTTATAAGAGGTGAGTCTTCAATATATGCGCTAAAGTGACCAGCCGTTATTATTATTCCCAGCATCGAAATTGCTAATCCAAGATTTCCTAATCTTGCCCATAAATGATTAGTTATTATGTAAGGCTGAAGAATAAACCAAAAGCTAATGCCGAAATTTATAAAAATGAAAAGTGGTGTGAATTTTTTATTCGTAATTTTTCTATCTAAATTATTTTTCAAATCTTTATCCTCCCGCAATAAGGAATCAATTGGAACATGGTATAAATCGCTAATCTTAATAAGCGTATCTAAATCAGGGTAACTTTTTCCCTTTTCCCAGTTTGAAATTGTCTGTCTGGTAGTAAAAAGTTCCTGTGCCACATTTGCTTGTGTCATTTCTAATTTAATACGTTGCTCTTTAATGCGATCTCCAAATTTCACTTTAATTCCTCTTTTCTATGGGGATAAGGTTATTATATCTGAATACGTATTGCTAGCAAATATTATTTGCATCGTTGATATGACAGAAATAAAGCATTATAGAGAATGGAAATTAACTATTAATTTTTAACCCTCTAATATTGGAAATCGGACTATAATTTTTGATAGTCTCGTTTGAATTAGGGTTTGTAGATTAATTCATCCATTAGTCTTCATCAACATTTTTGAAATGAGGCGAACCATCAGGAATAATCCCCAAGTCCTTCGCTTTAGCTTCAATTAAAGCACGCCGAGTTGTCAAATTAGAGTCTTCTTGTTCAGCCAGGATTTCAAAGGGAATTTTTTTTGAATAACCAGTTGCCGGACAGCCATATTAAAATAACTATTGATGCTCAATCCCATTGGTTCTAAGTATTTTGCTAATTTCTTTAAGATCATCATCGAGACAAATAGTGGATTATTGTAGTTATTTTAGGAATGATATGGTGGCTCCTTGTTTCATTAAAGTAGGACTATTGCCAATAAATTGAAGCTCGTGCCTAAAATATGATAGTATGGATAGCAGTTTTAGCTCGTAATAAGTAAGAAAAAGAGGAGAGAATAGAATGGCAGTATTAGATGTTGAAGGCTTGACAATGAGCTATGCCGATAAAAAGCTCTATGAAGATGCCAGCTTTCAACTAGAAAAGCACGAACACATGGGGATTGTCGGGCAAAATGGTGCCGGGAAGAGTACCTTGATTAAAATCTTGATCGGGAAAACCCTCCCGGTCGATGGCACTATCAAATGGCAAAAAGGAGTCAAAATTGGATACTTAGACCAGTATGTAGATATTCCGGCGGGGATGACATTGATTGACTTCCTCCATACTGCTTTCACGGAACTTTATCAGCTTAATGACCAGATGAATAAGCTTTATGCGGATTATGCAGAAAAGATGGATGATGAGCTCCTCACCAAAGCAGGCCGAATCCAAGAAAAACTTGATGCTAATAACTTCTATGAAATTGAAACGGAAGTAGAGCGGGTAATGAATGGTTTGGGATTAACTGATATCGGTAAGGATCATGTTGTCTCTGAGATGAGTGGGGGACAACGGTCAAAGATTATCCTTGCGAAGATGCTATTGGAGAACCCAGATGTCATCTTACTAGACGAACCGACAAACTACCTTGATACAGCTCACATTGAATGGTTAATCGACTATCTTAATGATTTTGATGGTGCCGCAATGATTATCTCGCATGACTATGACTTCCTTGAACAAGTTACGAATACCATTTGTGATGTGTCATTTGGTAAAATTACCAAATACCGCGGAAGTTTCCAACAAGCAATGCGGCAAAAGGAAGAGCGGAAGGAAGCCCAAGAGCGGGAATATGAGAAGCAGCAAGTGGTCATTGAAAAGGCGCAACGGTTTATTCGGAAAAACAAGGCCGGTTCAAAATCGACTATGGCTAAATCGCGTGAAAAGATGCTTGCACGAATGAAAAAGATTGATCCACCCGAAGATAATCTAAAAGCAACTTTCCATTTTCCGTATGAAAATACCGGATCAGCAAATGCGTTGCGGGTAGAAAAATTATCAGTTGGTTATAACCGACCATTACTAGCGCCAGTAACTTTCTCGATGACAATGGGTGAAAAATTATTGTTCACCGGATTTAACGGGGTTGGTAAGTCGACTTTGATTAAATCAATTTTAAAGAAAATTCCAGCGTTGGGCGGAACAGCAACCTTCTCCCCATCGGCCCGGATAAATTACTTTGACCAAGATTTGGAGTGGGATGACCCAACGCTTACGCCACTGCAAACAATTCAAAATATGTTCCCAACGATGCAGCCACGAACGATTCGGACAAAGTTGGCGCGGGCTGGGATTAACGCTGCTAATACAATGAAGGAAATGAATCTTTTATCAGGAGGCGAGCAGACGAAAGTTAAACTTGCCATTCTCGAGTTAACCCCATGTAATTTTCTTATCATGGACGAACCGACAAACCACCTGGACGACGAAACTAAGGAAGGGTTAAAGAAAGCCCTGCAAGATTTCCCGGGAAATTTAATTTTAGTTAGTCACGAACAAGGATTCTTTGAAGGATGGCTTGATAAGATCCTGAACGTTGAAAAGCTTAGCTTGAAATAGAAATATATGAGACAATGAATTCAAAAAGGAGGGGAAACGAGTGCCCTATTCACTTTCTGAAATCATTGTCTTATTTTTTACCTATTCATTTATTGGCTGGTTATGGGAAACCTGTTACTGTTCAATTAAGGACCATCATTTCACCTACCGGGGATTCTTATTTGGCCCTTATTGTCCAATATATGGATTTGCCGTTACGACGATTTTGATTACTACCTATCCGTTTCAAGATAATATTTTTCTGCTATTCGTAGTAGGGGTTATTGTGGCTTCGATCTTTGAGTATGTAGCAAGTTGGCTGCTCGAAAAACTTTTTCATATGAAGTTATGGGACTATTCGCATCTAAAAGGAAACATTCAAGGAAGAGTTGCTCCCCAAATTTCATTTTTCTGGGGGATTGGCGTTGTCTTGCTGGTTAAGTTTGTTCAGCCATTTATTCAGCGGATTATTAACTGGGAAGAATCATGGACCCACGAGATGCTTGCCCTAATTATTGTCCTCGTGATGGGAACTGACACTATCCTCAGCGTTATTAGTGTGGAAAAATTCCATATTACAACTCAACAATGGGATGAACGAGCAGCCGCTTATCGAAAGAAACTGCTGGATCGACTTGAAAAAGCAGCTCCTAAGGATAAATTAGCAATTAAAGATCACCTTCAAGATTGGCAACGGTACTTTGCTCAACATCTAAACAAAGAGGGAGCTGGTAAGCAATTGAGTTGGAATCATCGCCGGCTAATCAAGAGCTTTCCTAAATTGAAGATGACTGATAGTAAGTACTTTAATAACTATAAAAACGAGCTTAAAAGTAAATAAGATCATTGTAAATTCTCGCTTTCTCATGGTGAAGTGGTTATAATAGCGTCAAATTCATAAAAAGGAAAGACACGTCATGAAAAAAGAAACAAAAATCATTTGTGGAAGTGTACTTGCATTTTTGATTATTTTATTTGGGATTGTGGCGATTATTATCCATCAATCTCCCCAAATTCAACGTGAGACCCACCCGACAGATATAACCGTCAATGAATTTGTTCGTCAGATTGCGCCAGCTGCTCAACGTGAACAGAAGAAGTATCATATTCCAGCTAGCATTACGATTGCACAAGCAGGACTTGAATCGAACTGGGGTCGGAGCCGGTTAGCGAATAAATACAATAACTTATTTGGAATTAAAGCTAATAGTGACGACGAAAAGGTTCAAATGTATACTACCGAAAATATTCGGGGTAAAAATGTTCAAGTAAAACAATACTTTACAGTTTACAACAGCTGGGCTGATTCAATTAATGCGCACACATTGCTCATTGTAAATGGAATTGCTGATAATCATGCACGTTTCCATGGAGTACAAACAGCAAAAACTTATCAATAGGCAGCTTACGAATTACAGTGGAATGGTTACGCAACCGATCCAGATTATGCCAGCAAGCTGATCTATGCGATTAAGAAGTTTAATCTTGCCCAATACGATAATGTTAAATAATAATTTAAAAGCGTGAGAAACGACTCTTGTAATGAGCCATTTCTCACGCTTTTTAACCTATAAGACACTTATTAATGTACTTCGCTTTGCATACTGGTGGAAGCAACCCGTTGATGACGGTACCAGTGAACTAAGAGACCAAGGACTAAGCCGACAAGTGCTGGAACAAGCCAGGATAATCCCATACTTGCAAGTGGTAAGTTATTTCGCAAAGCGGCAACAGATAAACCAAATGAACTTTGGCTAACAACCGCTGGGAAGGCAACAACCATATCACCGAGAGCTGGTACAACGGTGAAAAGGACCACGAAGAAGTAGACAACGCCATCACGGTTAAAGAGTGGTGATGTCACAGATAAAAGGATAAGCACCATTGATAATGGGTAAAGGAACATTAACATTGGTGTTGACCAAGCGATGATTTGGTCTAAGCCAAAATTAGCAGTAAGGAAAGAGGCGAGACAACTGAGGGCAAGCCATGCATGGTAGCTAACTTTTGGAAAGTGCTTATGGAAGTCTTGAGCAAAAGCAGCAACTAAACCAACAGCCGTCGTTAAACAAGTAACAGTTAACAAGAATGCTAGTACAACTTGTCCGAATGCACCGGCATAAGCATTAACTAATTGGTTAAAGGCAACTCCACCATCTGGGGAAACTTTGAAACGACCAAGAGACATTGCGCCAAGAAGGATTAGTAATAAGTAGATAAAAGCAACGGCACCCATTGAGAGGACACCAGCTTTTGCAACGACTTTGGATACATCTTTTGCTGACCGTTGTCCCATAGAACGAACGGCGGTTACCACTGTTACACCAAATGCAAGACCGGCAAGAGCATCCATAGTGTTGTATCCTTCAAGGAACCCGTTAGTGAGCGCACCGTGAACATAAGCACTAGTTGTAGGTGCGGTAGCGGGGTTACCAAGCGGACGAGCGAAACCAACAACAAAGACAAGGAATAAAAGGGCTAAGAAGACGGGATTTAATACTTTTCCGATGTTAGCTAAGATATCATTTTCCCGGTATGAGAAGAGGAAGGCTGCCCCGAAGAATAAAGCTGAGAATAATAGCAAGGCAAGGGATTGATATTGTTTATCAACGAATGGGGCAAGCCCAACTGTGAATGAGACAGTAGCAGTCCGTGGTGTACCGAATAATGGACCGATCGTAGCGTGGATAAGAACCATGAATACTAAGGCGAAACCGACGCCAAGCGGACGACCGATATCAAAGACCCCTTCTGCACGCGTAACAGCAACGGCGAGAACTGATAGAAGTGGTAAAAGAACTCCAGTAATCAGAAAGCCAACTGCAGCTGGTCCCCAATGACTACCAGCTAATTGACCAAGGTGTAACGGGAAAATCAAGTTTCCGGCCCCAAAGAATAAACCGAAAAGCAATGATGCAACAACTAAATAGTTTTTGAATGTTAACTTGCGCGATGTTAAATCTTGCATGTTTTCTCCTCCTAATCTGATCCCAACAAAAAAGTCCCTTAGCCAAACTGGCTAAGGGACGCTGAGCGTGGTACCACCCTATCATTGTACTGCTATTGCTAACAATACCTCACACGTACGGCCATCATGGCGATACGCTGACACGATAATGGGTGTAACCACTACAGCTTACTGGTATTTAAGCTGTAGACTCGAAAGTGATTTTCAATTAGAGTTAAAACTGTCTCCTCACACCAAACGAGACTCGCTGAAGCTATCGTCTAACATACTCTTCTTTCTCATTGCGATCGAATAATTAAATTGTTGTCATTAATATTAACCTATTTCTCATAAAAGTCAACAGTAAATTAAAATTTATTTATAATTTTTCAAATCTTCGCTACTTTCGGCGTATGCAGGATCACCATTTAATGCCCGGGCAATGGCTCGCTCAACAGCAGTATTAGAAGTAACATTTGCAATGGCAAGTGGCTTTTCATAACGTTTAGCGTGATGGTTGGCGAGTTGACTAATTCGATGGTGAATTGCATCGATGCAGACAATCACAAAGTCTACATCACGAATTTCGCGTTTTAATTTACTGCTAGAAACTTTTTCTTCTGCAGACGCATCTAATCCGCGGAACAGACCGTGGTGTTTGTCAATGACTGGTTTAAGACCCTTAACCTTGCTGCGGATTCCGGTAATAACAAGTACCTTTCGTTGATGAAGGTCATAGTCCAGCTTTTTCTCATAATCATGACGAGAATTAGCAGGCTTTTTAACAACTTTTGGTTTAGCTGGTTGCTTAGTTGTATCATAATCTTGCTTTTCATGAATCCAGCGAATCGCGCCATCTTTGGTATCAGTTAGGCCATTTCCTCGATCATAGTAGGCAAAATCAATAACCATTCCTGGCTTAATATCGCGGCCAGGGTACTTAAAGGGATCAATTACGATGGTGTTTTCTGGCGCTTCGTCAACGATTGAATTACCCTTAATTGTTTTACTCAGTTGAAGCACATCAGAACCGGGCACGCGTTTTAATTCACCATATTCAATCACATTGACTTTTTCGGGAGTGTAATCGCTAAGGTGGTCACCGGTAATCTGCCGAATAACTGGAAGGCCGCGGACTTTTTGTTCATAGTCTAGTTGGGCAATGTCCCCATCCTCAATAGGAAATGGTAATGCATGCAGAATTGCTTCCGGGTAGTAACGGTGATTAATCTCGGCTCCACTTAATTTCCGGTGTACTAAGTAGCGATTGTCGGCTGCTAGGCGTTCTTCTTCGGTGATTTCTTTTGGTGCTTCAACTGAAGGAGATGCAACTGGGCTTGCCGTTGAGGTTGGCTTCTCTTCATCATTAGCAGGACCGGTAAGCAGTGACTTCAATGTTTTGCGTGCTTGCGGAGGCAACTCGTTTGACGATTGAATTTTGCGTTGAACAAACCGTGGTGCATTTTGTTTAACGGGTTTGCTTTCCTGGTAATGATTTAAAATATTAAGAATGGTGGTAAGACTTCGCTGTGTCTGCAGTAAGCTTTGTGGATCATCAGCGGTATTATTTAAGAGGTCAATCAATTCTTGACGATAATCATAAACTTCCATATTATTTTCCTTTCTTAAAATGAGTTACTAATTTCAATGATAGCAGTTCGTTAGCGTGATGTCAGTAATTAAGTGTGGTTTAGCCGATTTTCTACGGTATAATAAGAAACAAAATCAGAATTGCGAGGATCAAAAATGGCACAACGGTTAATAAAATTATTTTCCCACAATGATTTAGATGGATTCGGGGCTCCATTATTATTAAAAACACTACAACCAGTAATGTTTGAAGACACAGAGTTTGATATGACAAACTGTGGCGCTGGACGAATCGATGAAGAGTTAAGTCGATGGATGCAAACAGCGGAAGTAGGGCGATTTACAGATGTTTACATCATGGATATGACGCCAGATAGCGATTATTCATTTAAGTTATTGAATGAACGTTTCGCTAATCATTGGCTTGTCTTTGACCATCATGAAAGTGAAGCAGAACTACGACAAAAGTATGCGGCCAATAGTATCGTACCTGCTGATCCAACAGTTAACCCAAGTGCCACAAGCTTGGTATGGGATTGGTTAAAACAACAATCGTCTTTTACAAAGATTGATGAGCAACGGCAAAAAGGCCTTGCTTATCTTGTGGAATTGATTCGGGCATATGATACTTGGGATTGGCAAAATGATCCAGAAATGAATGAGCAGGAAAGAATTGATGCCGATAATCTTGATCAGCTCTTTTGGTTTTATCCCCTCCAAGATTCGGAAGAGTTTGTCCAAAATGTTTTTAATACCAGCTGGCAACAATATCAGGAAGAAAATCGGCTGTTGATTCGGACACTAAACGAACGGCGGGCAAAGTACCTTAAGAGCCATTTGAAAGATATTTTAATTACAGATATCGATGATCATAAATTTGGTGTCGTATATGCAAGTGACTATAAATCTGAAATTGCCCACGAATTATTAGTGCAACATCCAGAAGTCGATGCGGCCTTGGTAGTCAGTCCGGTTAGCGTGTCGCTTCGAAGCAACGGAAAGTTAGATGTGGCTAAATTTGCTGAAAAATACTTTAATGGTGGCGGTCATGCTGATGCTGCAGGTGGCCGGTTAACGGTTAATCCGATTGAAGTTGGTGAGCAAGCAGTCATTGATGACCTTAAGCAAACGATCACTAATCAGCAAAATGAACAAAAATCAAATGAAAGTACGCTTGCCGATAATCTTGATCCCGAAGTAGCAGCAAAGATGGCAGCTTTGTTTGGGAAGAAGTAAGTGTATTTTCAGTGCATAGTAATAAATTGCTTTTATATGTTTTAGAATTTAAATAGTTCAAGTCATCAATATGAAAAATTGAAAAGAGAGTGTGGGAAAATTTTAGTTTTTCCATACTCTCTTCTTTTTACAAAAAAAGAACCATGACCCCAAGCCATAGTTCTAGTTGAAAAGTAAATCAATCATGCGGTTGTGTGACCGTTGTGGATAACGCTGTTTTCACGATAACCAAAGTAGAATTGGATAGCAGCAATTGCAATGTTTACCCAGTTCATTGTAAGGAACCAGCCGTTAAGGGCGTTGCCGTCGTGAGTCATGCCGTAATATACCCAAAAACCAATTACGATTGCACATACATTAATCCATGCGAATGTTTTTTGTAGAACTTGGTTATCAAGGGCAAACCACATCCATACAACGTTTACTACAAACCAGATTGCAAGAATCCAAAAGATAACGTCGAACATAGTATTGCTTCCTTTCAACATCCTATCTACACATACCATAGATAATACCTAATAAAGAAGATTTACTTTTCACTATCTATTATAGTTGAATCTTATCCATAGCCAAAAGATAAAGCATTATTAATATGCATTAATGATACATTGGAAAAATATTGAGTAGAAAAGTGCAAATCTTTGCCTTTTACGTATATATCTTTATAGAACTATTTAACGGGGGGATATAACGATGAATGAATTCTTACGCAAAAAGTGGGAGATGGCGGGCTTAGCCGATGACTATATCTTCAACAAAGTGATGCTTGATTATGATGTTGAGATGCAAGTAGCTGACCTCCACGATATTGCCCAACGAAAAGTTGAAGCGACCGATCCGCTTGTCGTAAAATTAAAGGAGAGAATAGCAGTTGTAAAGCGGAACCGGAAATGGAGGCCGGAATACATGCGACGTTCAGTATATGAAATGGATCAAGAAATGCGCGAGAAAAAGATTCGTGAGGGTGAACGTAGGATACGGGATGGCAAACGGGAGATACTAGAAGGAAAACGTGAACTCCTAGAAGGAAAACGAGAGCTTTTAGAAGGAAAACGAGAACTTCAGAAAAGTAAACATGAAATTAAAGAAGGCCAGGATCGACTCAAAGAAAAAGAACAGCTAATTCAAGAAAGAGATAAAAGAAAAGTTTGACTTGTCAGACAAAGAAATTAAGGATTATTTTGCTGAATAAAATGAAAAGGAAGTCTCCAAATCGATTATAGAGGCTTTTTAGATGACTCCTAAAGATTAAGGTATAATAAAACTTTAAATATAAGATCTGTGGGGAGTATCTTTATGAGAAAAATAGCGCTAATTTTGATGCTTTCATTGACGATGATGGTTATGGTGGCTTGTGGGAGAACATCCTCAAGTACTAATAGATCAACTAGTAGTATGACTAGTTCTTTATCAAGTACACAACAAATAAGGGATGATGCAGCACTAAACGCTGAACGATTAACACTTAAGCAAACTGCTGCACTTGTGTTGTACTATCGTGATGCACATATGCCAGGAGCAAATGATTATGATTATTCTGCTGATATGGAAAACAATAATCAGGGAGCAACAGTTAAGATTTATGATAAAGGTGCAGTGCCATGGGGAGAGGGATCCTCTGCTAAGACTTATCCTAAAGGCGCCAAAGTTTTATACATGATTAAATTAACTTCCAAAAGTGATGAAGATGGCGATCGTTTAAATTCAACCTATTATACAATTGTCGGAAATAAGGTTTACTATGCGAACAGTAGTAATGGTATTCGCAAAACAGGCGTAACACTCGCTGAAATGGTGACGTATGCCAAAACTCATGGGGAAGTTAATCGTGTTTTGAAAGTAGCAAAAAACACCAAAATTATTGATATGCGTGGTAAAGTTACAATTACGGATAAGGATGGATTAACTACCCAGCAGCTAGGAACATTAGTTGCATTGTTAAAGAACCCTGATTGGTTTAAGGCAGGAGTTCAAAATGGTGAAATGTATTATGGAACGCATTATGGTTATGGTGAAGTTGCGGATTATCAATATGTAACAACACAGGGTGATTTGACTAGCTATATTTGGTTTAAACGTAAAGGCAATGATGTCACAATTAAAATGATTGGATCAACTGAAAATCAAAATGTGACAGGGGCACCAATGACTACTACGCATACCACTGTTACGAATTTGATAAATAATTACTACACAAGTGAAGACCAACAGGATGAGGTTAATGCCTATGCGGACCAATTAAAAGTGGAACCGTAAAATTAGATTAATTACTAAGAAGGATATATTATGGGTAAAAAAGATAAGTATGATGTTCAAAAGTTTACCGGGATTCCCGTCGAAACAGATGCTAGTGGAAAGTATCAGTTGAAATTTGACCAGAATGGTGAGGCTAAATTACATACTTGGCGGACTGGAAAACATACTAAGGGGAAATTTAAATATCCGGGTCAGTTAATGCTGACGGAAAATAATTTGACTGTTGTAATTCTAAAAGCAGAACCAATGGCTTTTAAGGATCGTCATAGTGAAACGCCTCTGCAACGATTTCTAACTGTCGATGTTACAGAAGATGTCTTGAAACAAGGCCTTGCAGAATTAAAGGAGTGAAATTGATGAAAACACTGGTAATAGTGGCTCACCCTCAACTTGCGAATTCATCGACTGAATCATTTTTAAAGGCAGCCGCTGATGATGAAAATAACGTTATGTGGCATGAATTAAAAACACCTTTTGATATTTCTCAAGAGCAGGAATTACTTAAATCGGCAACCCGAATTATTTTTCAATTTCCGCTGTATTGGTATAGTGCGCCGGCGATCTTAAAGCAATGGCTTGATGAGGTATGGAATTCACAACTTACAAGCAGTCATTTGCTAAAGGGTCGTGAATTGGGGATTGTTACGACGGTTGCTCATTCTGCGTCTGCATTTCAACCGGGTGCCAGTCAAGGATATACAATTGCTGAACTTTTACGACCATATCAGGCTTTAGCGCACGCGATGGGGATGAATTATTTGCCACCATTGCCGATCTATCAATTTGCCCAACAGAGTGAAGAAGAGCGGCAGTCTTTATTTATCCACTATCAGCAATATTTGACCTTAGATAAATTCTTGCATTTTAGCAATCAGACGCAATGGTTTATTGACCACCTTAACGTTAAAATTGCTCAAGAGTTAGATCCTCTTCAACAAGCTAAATTAGAACAATTATTGGCACTTTTACAAGATCAACAAGAGGAGCTGGATGATTTACATACTTCTATCGGATGGCTTCGAGAAAAAGAGGATGACTAAAATGGATGAGAATCAACAATGGGCACACGAAGAATTAAAAAAATTAATGAAAAATAGCCCAACATATGAAGATCAAGCTTTTTACCGGGCATTAGAGCAGTTAATGCTTGAACAAGCACAACGCCTAGTCAATGCCGCCGGTGAGCTCGATGGTCGTAGTTGGGCTGACAAATAATTGATTTAAAAATATAAAGCAGAAGTCTACCTACCACTTCAATAATAGACTTCCACCTTATCAGATAATTGTTTCAAAATGAAACTAGGGGGTTATTGGTACCCGTGATTCTAATTACACGATTAGAAAAAGTCACTAAAAAGTTTGTAAAAATCCTTTGTGGTATTGATACCTTCAAAAGGAATTTATATAACTAAGTCAGTGAAACAATGGGCACTAGAGAATTATGAATAAAATCCTCATACTATTATTATAAAACAAATTATTCCTAAAAAATACAAAATTATATTATTTTATAGCGAGTTGTAAATCTTTTTGGAGCTTGTCAGCAAGAATAATTGCTTGATTATGTTCTTCATCTTTTGCCCCGTAAAGGAGAATAACGTTCTGACTCGGCAACTTACTTTGGACAATTGCCTTTAATGAATTATAGTAAACAGGATTGTTGGTTAATTCTGCGAGATAACGTTCTTTGAATTCTGGATAACGAGCAACGTCATGACCAAACCATTTCCGCAGCTCGGTACTTGGGCCGACCTCTTTGAGCCACTTATCAAGATGTGCATTTTCTTTTGAAATCCCGCGTGGCCAAATGCGGTCAACAAGGATACGATAACCATCTAAATCAACAGGTTTAGTATAAATTCGTTCAATTTTTAGTTCCATCATGCCGATCTCCTTTAATTAGTGTTATGTTTAGGATAGTTCTTTTTAGGAGGAAAATAAATATGCTAACAAAATATCAACAATTTTTTACTGGACGGCCCACAGTCGAAATTGCGAAGGATCTTTTAGGGAAACTAGTAAAATACCAAACTAAAAGTGGAATCATTGGTGGTTATATTGTTGAAACAGAAGCATATTTAGGAGAAAAAGATTCTGCATCACATGCTTTTAACGGACGACGCACTGGCTACTCGGAATCTTTGTATGGGATGCCCGGGAATATTTACCTATACCAAATCCGTGGACATTATTGTTTTGATATTGTGGTTCAGGATGCAGAGGAACCTCAAGGAATTTTACTTCGCGGAATAGAACCGGCGCTAAACATCGATAAAATGATCGAAAATCGGCACATGTCAGGGGTAAATATTACTAACGGTCCCGGTAAATTAGTACAAGCTCTCGGAATTCATTCACGGGATTTAGATGGGCAGCCTATGGAAACAAGTCCACTAACGGTTGATTTACATAATTATAAAATTCCTGGAGAAATAGCTATTTCTGCGCGGATTGGAGTTAATTTGAAGGGGAAAGATGGGTTAAGTCCACGCCGCTTTTATGTAAAAGGCAATCCCTATGTATCAAACGTGAAAAAACAAGACATGGATCTGGAATGTCATGGTTGGAAGGGGTAAATAATGGCGCTAACTTATCAACAACTATTAACGGCAGTTCCCGTTGTTCTCGATGCGGGTAGTGTTCCGAATATTGTCGGGGATGCGGGGATCGGTAAATCTGCTTTAGTTCGTGAAATTGCTGCTAATCTGAATGCGGCATTATTTACTACGGTTGTCAGCTTAAGCGAAAAAGGAGACCTTGCAATTCCGGTTCCCCCCTTGACCAGTGAATCTTTTGTTGAAACGAAGAATTATGGTCGTCTTGCAAATGTACAATTCGGTTACTCTGAAACTTTAATTAGCATTATTAAGTATGCCGAAGCCCATCCTAATCAATCAATTATTTGGTTTTTAGATGAATTTAATCGTGGAACGCAAGCTGTTCAAAGTGAACTAATGAACCTTGTCCTTCAACGAAAGATTAATGCTTTGCGTTTGCCTTCCGCAGTACGGATCATTATTGCGGAAAATCCTGATTCTACGATGACAGGATTTACTGATCGTGAATATGGTGTTGCGACTGGGGATGCTGCAATTAAAGATCGGACAGTTCGTTTAGTAATGACGAGTTCAACGGCGGAATGGTTAAAATGGGCCCAAGCAACCGGAATTAATGACCTTGTTTCCGCCTATCTTACGCAATATCCTGAACAATTATTAGTTGTTGATCCGAACAATGAAGATTTGGCTCCCACGCCACGTGCTTGGGAAAGAGTTTCTCGCAATCTTGATCAATTACAGGCGTTAGACCAGAAAATGCAAAAAGAACTTGCTGCTGATATATTTAGTGGTGACTTAGGTGATGAAGTAGGGGTGGCCTTTGCTCAGTTTGTCCTTGCACAGGGGCAAGAGCTTACAGTGGCAACCTTGAAAGACGCTAAAGATGGCAAGGAGCAGTTTGAAAATGCTGATGAAGCAACCAAAATTCAAGTATTACGTTCATGGCTAAGTCCTAAGCTAGCATCTGAAGAAGAGGCAGCTCTATTTATTAAGTATCTCCAATTAGTCAGTGAAGATGGGCAGTATGCGATTGTTCAAACAGTTGGTGAGGATTTCGTCGACCTCTTGCAAGTAATGTATGAGCAAGCCATTAAACATCCCCAAGGCTCTGTAGCGCAACTTTATCAATATTTTGCGGAAGTTGCGACGAGTGGTGATAATCGATGAGTTTAGGTGACTTTCTAGCACGGTTACATCAAAATGATGGAAGCAATAATCATGTGACATCTGCGCAACGGATTAGGGAGGCAATTATTATCATCCTTCAAAAACAGCGCCTTTTCGGAGAAGTGTTATTACAACTTCCACGAGAGAATGATTTACAGTTACCCGCAATGATGGGATTGAGGTGAGAAGACAATCGCCTTGTACTGGTTATTAATCCAGAAAAGTTAGCGAACGTTCGTAATGATGAACTTCAAAGCTTATTAGAACATGAAGCCCTTCATCTTATCTGGATGCATCCATTACGTTATGCTTCTTATCCTCATCAAGATTTAGTCCAGATTGCAACTGATGTAGCGGTAAATCAGTATTTAACTGAGCCACCTCAGGGAACAGTAACCCTTAGCCAATTGGAGAAAGCTCTTCGTCAAAAACTAATGCCAAAATTAGATTCGCAGGATTATCTCAATATATTAGAACAGCTGCCTGCTGAACAGCAAGAAAAATTACATCAGCCAGGTCTTAAATTGAATGGTGGTAAACAAGAGGAAAATGCAACGGCAGATGAGGTTAAAATAGCTGATACTCATAACGGCTGGCAGGAATCTAAGACAAGTCAGCAGATCAGCAATCAGGTCGTGCGCTTAGCGAATATTAAGCAGATTTTGAATCGTTCCTGGAGGCAAACCCCGCAACGAGATCGCGGTTTGTTACCAGGAAATGTAAGATCACAGCTACAGAAAGTCCAAAAAACTAAAATAGTTGATTGGCGGCAGGTTTTTAGGCATCAGTTTGGGTTGATTGCACGAGGACAAGTTAATTCGCATGCTCGCTTTAATCGCCGGCAACCATTACGAATGGATTTGCCTGGCAAAGTTACGAGATTGGATCCAGCCATTGACATTTTTGTTGATAATTCCGGATCGGTCACCGATCAAGAAATCGTTCAAACACTAACGACACTTGAAAAGATGCTTAAGAAAACAAAACTGACAGCTAATGTTTATTCGTTTGATGCCCGGGTGACCACCAAACAAAAACTACATGATGGTAAAAAACTTGATTTTAGACGAACAGGTGGCGGGGGTACAAGTTTTCAGTGTATTTTTGACTATCTCCATCAACACCATCTAACTAAACGAAATCGCATAATTATTATTATTACTGATGGGTGGGGAGAGGAAAGAATCAATAATTATCATTATCAAAATGTTTATTGGCTAATGATGACAAAGGCTAATCAATTATCAGTAAAAGAGCCACCGGGAAGAGTATTAGAAATGAGGGGATAATTGATGACAACAATTTTAAATCCACAGGCCATGCAAAAGGTACTTACCCATAGCAAAGAATATGAGCGGGCAATTGGTCTTCTTAATAAGCGGTGGGATCCAGATGAACAGCCGATTTTTCGCAACTTTCTCCAGTCCGCAGATGTTCAATTTGCTCGGCAGCTCCAAATTGCTGGATTAATTAAAGGAAAGGTTGACTTAAGTAATTACCAGGAAGTAAATCAATTACTGATGCAACATGACTCATGGTTTTCAGAAAGTGCACGGAAAACTTTATTAAGTCCTTTTTTAGATTGAAGCAAATTTACGTGAATTTCTAGTAGGCATAGTATAATAGTAAGTAATGTAACCTTTTAAGGAGGCCCTGCACATGGCAGTGAATAACGAACTAATTAAAGACGACTTATACGAAGCAGTAAACGGGGAATGGCTAAAGACGGCGAAGATTCCTGATGATAAACCAGCTACCGGGGGCTTCAATGACCTTGTTGATGACATTGACAAGCAACTGATGGATGACTTTGATGCCTATGCAGAAGGGAAGGAAAAGTCTGAGGATTCGCGTTTTAACGAAATGATTAAACTATATCGCCTCGCTAAAAAGTTTGATTGGCGTAAGAAAGTTGGCCCACAACCGCTTAAACGGATGTTGGCAAGTGTAGAAAATCTTAATTCATATGAAGATTACCAATCTCAATGGAAGAACTGGATTTTAGCAGGGATGCCTTCACCGATTAGTTTTGATATTGACGCTGATATGAAGAATGCGACTGTTTATGCTTTATTTGCCTCATCACCATCGCTTATTTTGCCTGATAAGAGCTACTATGAAGCAGAAAAGAAGGCTCAGCACGATCAATTACTCCAATTATGGTCTTCAATGGTGGAAGCCTTGATGGATAAGTTGGGGTATAGCAAAGAAGAAGCAAAAAAGATTATTGATGATGCAATCAAATTCGATGCCCTTCTTGCGCCAAATGTAAAAAGTGCAGAAGAAGCGGCTGATTATAGTAAGATGTATAATCCACAAACGGTTGCAGAACTAGCTAGTGCCACTGATCAACTTGATATTGCGGCAATAATTAAGCAGTTAGTTGGGGAAGAACCGGAAAAAATAATTGTGACAGAACCGGAATACTTTAAGTCCCTGAATAAGATCTTACAAGATAATTTTGAACTCTTTAAAAACTGGGCATTAATTCGTGTCATCCGCGAAAATGCCAGTTACCTTGATGATGAAATGCGTGAAATCAATGGACGTTATGGTCGGGCACTTTCTGGAAGCAAGAAACCAGTTAGCCAACGTAAATTTGCGTTTTATCTTGCCCGCGACATGTTTAGTCAAGTAGCTGGGGATTATTATGGGAAGAAGTACTTTGGACCACAAGCCAAAGCAGACGTTCACCACATGGTTGAGCAAATGATTAAAGTCTATAAAGGACGCTTGACCAATAACCAATGGCTTAGTAAGGATACCCGTGATAAGGCTATCCTCAAGCTTGATAAACTGGGCATTCAAGTTGGGTATCCAGATAAGATTCCTGCTCTCTATGATCAATTTAAGGTTGATGAAGAGGAATCATTGATTGCAAACCTAAATCAATTAACAGTGACGGCTAATAAAGAACTATTCAGTCGTTGGAATAAACCTGTTGATCGGATGCGATGGGAAATGAGTGCGGCCACAGTTAATGCTTACTATCACCCATTTAAGAATATCATTGTATTCCCAGCTGCAATCCTACAGGCACCGTTCTACTCGTTGAAACAAAGCAGCAGCCAAAATTATGGTGGGATTGGCGCAGTAATCGCTCATGAAATTTCCCACGCCTTTGACAATAACGGGTCATTATTTGATGAGTTTGGAAATCTTAATAATTGGTGGACAGATGAAGATTCTGCACACTTTAAGCAATTAGCCCAAAAGATGATTGAAGAATTTGATGGGATCCCATTTGCTGGGCAAAAGGTAAACGGGAAGCTCACGGTTTCTGAAAATATTGCCGATGCAGGAGGCCTTAGTTGTGCACTTGAAGCAGCAAAAACTGAAGCTGACTTCAATGCCCAAGAATTCTTTATTAACTGGGCAACTATTTGGCGAATGAAAGCAACGGAACAATACATGCAATTACTGCTTTCAATTGATGTCCATGCACCGCAAAAATTACGTGCTAATATTCAAGCAGAAAATCTCGATGACTTCTACACAGCATTTGACATTAAGCCTAGCGATGAAATGTACCGGGCGCCAGAAGATCGGGTTCATATTTGGTAATTTAAGATTTACAGAAGGTTGGAAGTTTCTCCAGCCTTTTTGTTTGCTATGATTCTTAGCGTGACAAATATCGCCTTCTTCGGTAAAGCTTAAGCATAGTTAATTTCCCGGGAAATAAATTTAATTGAAGGTAGGAGAACTTATTGAAATTTGCCGATAAAATGAAATTATATCGTTATCAAAAAGGATGGACTCAGCAGGATGTAGCAGAACGATTGTTGATCTCACGTAAAACAATTTCTAGTTGGGAAAATGGTTGAAGTTATCCTGATATTTTTATGTTGGTTCAAATAAGTGACCTCTACCATGTTAGTTTGGATGATTTATTACGGGAGGATCATGAGATGATAAATAACTATAAAGAAGAGCACACTATGAACAAACGAGTAGATAAAATTTTTGTTCTTTGTTATTTTTTGAATATTATTGGTGCTGTAGTTATAGTACTAAAACCAATTTTACCTTTTTTAAGTAATTACTTACCAAAACCGGTATTTACGATTATTTCTTTTGTTATTGTTTCCGGTTTTATTATATTAGTCAGTTATGCTGACTGGTCTAAAATAAAAAATAAGCCTGGATTTTAGATAACGTGGCTGATTATAACGCTATTAGAAGTAAGATTAACATTTCCGGTCAATGTCCCAATAAATGACAATGGAATTGGATATATCTTCGGCGCGTTAACAGGAAATGTATTGGTAGCGTTATGTTTAACTTGTATTGTCTGGTTATTTCCGCAATTTAAAGAAAGAAGGGCTAAATAATGCCGCAAATTAACGTAATCAAGGGAGATATTACCAAAATAAAAGTTGATGCAATTGTTAATGCCGCTAATACAACTTTAATGGGTGGCGGTGGTGTCGATGGTGCGATTCATCGAGCAGCTGGCCCAGCGTTATATGGCGCCTGTGAAAAATTTCATGGATGTCCAACGGGAGAAGCGCGGCTAACTGGCGGCTTTAACTTGCCAGCCAAGTTTATTATTCACACGCCTGGACCGATTTGGCATGGTGGTGATAATGGTGAAGATCAATTGTTAGCCAATTCTTATCACAATAGTTTACTGTTGGCTGATAAACATTTATGTCGGACGGTTGCCTTTCCTTCCATCAGTACAGGGGTATATGCTTTCCCGCTTGAAAGGGCAGCAAAAATTGCGATTAAGACGATTAAAGATTTTCTCCCTACTGCTAATTATGTTGATCAAGTAACGATGGTTTGCTTTGATGATAAAACCTTTGCTGCTTATCACTCACAACCTTATTAAGCTAAATAGTTCAAAACTATTGGAAATTAATTGTTAAACGTTTATAATTTTCTGGATTGACTTTTTCCAGAAAATTTTTTGTTTTAAAAGGAGGTTTATTGTGAAGCACGCTAAATTGCGATCGTTCACTTTTATTCTTGTTGCATTTATGCTGGGATGTAATGAGTTTATGGTTGTGGGCGTTTTATCAGATATTGCACGGAGTTATCATGTTCCACTTTCCACAGTTGGTTTTTTGGTGACAGCTTTTGCAGGAGTCTATGCGATTAGTACGCCAATTATTACTACCTTAACTAGTAATTGGAATCGATATAAGCTTCTTATGCTATTAATGACTATCTTTTTTGTGGGTAATACTTTAACTGCGATGGCACCAACACTTGGCTGGCTCCTATTTGCGCGAATTATTACTGCCGCTGTTGCTGGAACCATTATTTCATTAATTAACTTGCTAGTTAGTATAATTACACCAATGGACAAGCGGCCAATGGTTCTAGCGTGGGTCGGTGCAGGTTTTAGTATTGCGTCGGTCATTGGGGTTCCGCTTGGTACAACCATCGCAACATTACTTTCCTGGCACGATAGTTTTTGGATCATTTCAGGATTAACATTAATTGTGTTTGCATTGTTAGCTTGGCTTACTCCTCGTGATACACCTCAAATTAAAGGGAGCATTTTAGAACAATTAGCGCTATTAAAAGATCACCGTGTTTTATTAGGGATTGGAATCACGGTGGCGGTCTTAAGTCTCCAGTATACTTTCTATACTTATGTCCGGCCGCTAATTACTACTGTGATGGACTTTAGCTTAACTAGTTTAAATTGGCTGCTGCTTCTTTTAGGGGTAATGAGTATTATTGGTAACGAAATTGCTGGAATCGTTGCGAGTCACAATGGGGTTCAAAAATTACCATTTGTCTTTATTCTCATGACAATATTAAATCTTATTCTTGGGATTGCATTGGGAAATAAGATTACAGGAATGCTTGTTCTAGCAACTCTTTGTGTCGTTGTAATTATATATGGAACAACTATCCAACTGGTATTTATTAGTGTGGCAGAAAAAGAATATCCGCAGTCATTAGCTTTAGCAACATCATTAATTTCAATTTTTGCTAATGTTGGGATTTCACTTGGATCCTTTACGGCTTCTACTACTGTTAACTTTGCTAATTTAACGATGCTTGGCTATGTAGGTGCAGTGTACGGACTTTTAGCGATCGGATTATCTTTTGCCCTTCGTCGTTTTTACCGAAAATAATCTCTGAACCTGCTGAAAAGTAAGCAAATAATGGCTATAATGAATCAGTAATACAACTAGGGAGATTATTAAATTATGGATATTGTTTGGACATGGGATGTTATTCGCCGCATTATTGAAGTCCTATGGTTGATTAACATTGCTTTTGCAGTATGGACTGTTTTTCGTAGTCGTCGGGATATTGCATCAACTTGGGCATGGCTATTAGTCTTAACTATTTTGCCAGTAGTTGGATTTATCCTATATCTTTTTGTGGGACGACAATTATCCCATGATGAGATATTTAGTATTCAAGATGAGCAAAAACAATTACGGACTAAATATCTTGAAAAACAACGAAAATTAAGTGAAGAACATGAATTAATGCCAAAAGGAAGCCGGTTGTCGCGTGATCGTCAGTTGGTTAACCTTTTTTTGAGTTTAAATGATTCAGTAGTAACCTTTAATAATAAAGTTCACGTATTTATTGATGGTAAAAAGAAGTTTGATAAGTTAATTGACGATATAAATCATGCAACTGATCATGTATATATTGAATACTATTCCTTTTATGCTGATAATCTAGGGAAGCGGGTGTTGGCAGCCTTAGAAGATGCAGCTGCACGAGGAGTAAAAGTCCGTGTTCTCTATGATTTAAGTGGGTCTCATGGAACTACTTTCAAATTTTTTAAGCATTTAGAAGAATTAGGTGGAGAAGCGCAAGCGTTTATTGCTGCTGCCAAAGCTTATTTTCAAACGCCACGGTTAAATTATCATCTTCACCGTAAACTAGCTATTATCGATGGCAAGATTGGTTACATTGGTGGATTCAATATCGGTGATCAATACCTTGGCGAAGATCCTAAGTTTGGTTATTGGCGTGATACCCACCTCCGTGTCGTCGGACAAGCAACGATGATGATGACAGTGCGGTTTGCAATGGACTGGAATACAACCTGTCGAAAAACTCATAAAAAGAAAATTGACCTTGAAAAAGAATTTAAGAATTTTGAACTGGTTGCACCAGATAGCGATCCAGATGAGGTCCCAATGCAAATCGTATCTTCTGGGCCGGATAATGAAAATTATTCGATTAGACGGGGATATGAATCAATTATTAGTTCGGCACGAAAATATGTTTATATTCAATCGCCATACCTTATTCCAGAAGATTCAGTGCTGGAAGCATTAGTAATTGCCGCAAGAAGTGGAATTGACGTCCGAATTATGATCCCATGCATGCCTGATCATCCATTTGTTTATCGGGCAACGGAATATTATGCTAAATACTTAGTGAACAACGGGGTAAAAGTTTACAAGTACGATAATGGCTTTATTCATTCAAAGACGATGGTTAGTGGGAGCAACATTGCTTCTGTTGGTTCGGCAAATATGGATTACCGTAGTTTTAGACTTAATTTTGAAGTCAATGCATTTGCGTATAATGAAAAACTAACAGCGCAGTTAAAGCAAGACTTTGAAAATGACATGAAAAAGAGTACGTTACTTACTCCTGAGTATTTTGCTAATCAGTCAAAGTGGCGGAAATTCAAGCAATACTTTTCTCGCTTGCTTTCACCAATACTATAAAATGCAAAAAATGACCAAGGTTTAGCAATTTTGCGCCTTGGTCATTTTTGTTAATAATATTCTTCAATACAATAATTTTTTTGTGAACACTTGTCACAGGTAAGATATCTTGTATTAGGAGTATGACGGGCAAAAAGCCATTTACTAAGCGACACCCTAAACTTATGAAAACAATGAGGACAAATATAGCAAGTATGATGGTAATAATTTATAGCAATATACCAAGTTAAAGCAACTGTAATAAGAATTCCTAATAATAACCATATCAAATTTCCTTGATAAAAAAGAAAGTAAAGAATGCTACCCCAAAGAATGAAGTCGATACTGATACCAATAAGCAATAATTTAATTCGTAACTGTTTTAACTTCTTTGTTTTCTTGATCTTGTCAAAAATACTTTGACTGATATTTCCTGGGAAATCAGAATGTTTATTCAAAAAAGTTTCTAATTGAGATAGACTTGCTAATTGTTCTGAAGCGTCTTTAATTTCCTGCTTGAGTTTTCTTCGTTGGTTAACAATTAGGCTTTTTAGAATATTGTTGTCAGTGTCATTAATAATCTGTTGAATATCTTTTAAGCTGAGGGAGCGAGACAAAAGTCACTTGTGACTTCGTTTTCGAGCCCCCGCAAGCAACAATAGGCCTTTAACGTTCGGTTTTGCCGGACGTTAGAGGCCATTGTTGTACTGCGTATTTGCTTTTTATGAAAGTAACTTAACTTATGTCACAGTCCCTTCTTGAAGTTGTTTAAGGTCTTGATAATTATAATGGCGCAATCCGTTTTCAGTTCGTTTAGCATGAAGCAACCCACGGCGGTCATAGTATTGGATTGTCCTGATTGAAACATTACATTTTTTTGCTAATTGACCAGTCGTATACATATTGACCACTCCTTTCATACTATCAAGTGTAGCTAATGACGTAAGGTCGCGGTCAATAGGAAAAAGGAAAGAAATTAGATTAAAAATATCTTAGTCTCTTTCCTTTTTAAATTTTTAGTAATTAAACAATTCTGTTGAAAGGTAACGGTCACCGCCATCGGGAGCAACAGTAATAACTTGCTTACCCTTACCAAGCTTTTTGGCGACTTCAATCGCACCTTTGATATTAGCACCAGCTGAGATACCAACAAGAATTCCTTCTTGATGACCAACTTCACGTGCCATCGTAATAGCGTCATCGCTCTTAATTTCAAGGATTCCGTTGTAAACATCAGTATCAAGAACTTTCGGGATAAAGCCAGCACTGATCCCTTGAATTTTGTGCTTGCCACCTTTTCCTTCTTTTAATACTGGAGATTCTGCTGGTTCAAGAGCATAAATTTGGACATTAGGATTAGCTTTTTTCAATGCATGACCCACCCCGGTAAGTGTTCCTCCAGTACCAACACCAGCAACAAAGGCGTCAGGAATATCATCGCCAAATGCTTCAAGAATTTCTTTTCCTGTAGTTTCTTCATGAATTGCTGGATTTGCTGGATTATCAAATTGCATTGGCATAAAGTAGCCTTTTTCTTTAACTAGTTCTTCTGCTTTTGCAATTGCACCCTTCATTCCGTCGGCACCGGGAGTAAGAATAAGTTCGGCTCCATAACCTTGCATGAGTTTCCGGCGTTCAACACTCATTGTTTCTGGCATGGTGATGACAAGATGGTATCCCTTGGCAGCGGCAACCATGGCTAGGCCAACACCAGTGTTTCCAGAGGTTGGTTCAACAATAGTGCCACCTGCTTGTAATTTACCAGCTTTTTCAGCTTCTTCAATCATGACAAGGGCAATCCGATCCTTAATTGAACCACCAGGATTAAAGAATTCAAGTTTTACATAAACGTCTGCTGCATCTTCAGGAACAACGCGATTTAACTTAACAATCGGAGTATTACCGATTAAATTTACGATTGAATTAGTGATTTTCGTCATATTAATTACTCCTTTACAAATTGTTGTGTAGCTATGTGATCCGCAACTGAATGAAGCCAATTATCAAAGAATACTCGTTGGGTAGTTGCCCAGCTAAATTCAGGATCTTTCATATGAAGCGGATCGCGAAAGTAGTTTTGCGGCTTGATATACTCAACACCGGGATTAGCATTCCGCTCTCGTAAGTATTCCTTTAAAAGGGCATCCTTTCCGTATTCAAGATGGGAGAAAAGAAAGTATTGGTTCTTTTCTCGAGCGCGGAACGAGAATAAGAAGTTATTTTTGGTCACAGCATTAATAACTAATCGTGAATCTTTCATAATCTTGTCAATATCGAGTTCGGCATAACGAGCATGGGGAGCAAGAAAACCATCAGGTAATCCTTTTAAGAGGGGAGCTTGCGCGCGCAAATAATTGTGGAAGACTCCAAAAATTTTTTCAGGTAATTGAAATTTTGGAATATCATAAAGATAGTTAGCAGCTGCCATCGCGCCCCAGCAAATGTAAAGTTGTGGAATGTTATTGGCAACTAATACGTCAATCAATTGATGAATCTCATCAAGATATGTAATTTCTTCAAATGTGAGTTGTTCGATTGGCGCGCCAGTGATAATAAAAGCATCCATTGTGGCAACTTGTTTAAAATCTAAAGGCTGGGAAATCTCTTGAACAATGTCAGGGACAGGGCGAGAAGTATAGTGTGTTTGAGGGTAAAAGTATTGTACATCAACATTGTAGGATCCCTCAGAAAGTACTTTTGTAAATCGCAGTTGAGTATCTACTTTGTCATGCATTAAGTTAAGAATTCCTATTCTTAATGGATCTGCCGTCATGAAATCACCTCGATATAATCTAAACCAAATTAAAAACTGTCACTAAGCAATACCGTAGATTAACCACGCCTAAATAAGGGCAGTCTAATCTGTCGTGAGTAGTTTAGCAACAGCTTGTAATTTTTTCTATGATGGTGGTGTTAATAAGAATCATGAACGACATCTCCTTATTTTATCGGTCACACTTATTTATAGTAATTAAAGTGTAACCGTTAAAATAAGAAATGTCAATTTGTAGTACTTAACCTTGCTCAACGATTTTACGATACATCCTGGTAGTAAGTCCGTAAATAGCAAAGTAGAGGCATAGGAGGATAAAGGTAATTGAGACGGCAATTATTATCATCAATCGAACATTATAGAAATTAAATTGAATTAGAATTTGCCGAATTGCAGGGATCGCAAAGCAAAGGTTAATTATTGCACCAACTACTGGCAACATAAAGACCATCAATACTTGACTATGAATACTCTTGGTTGTTTCTTTCTCGCTTAAACCAACTTGTTGCATCGTCTTGAAACGATATTGATCTTCATAACCTTCAGTAATTTGTTTAAAGTAAATTACAACAGTTGTCGTGATTCCTAGGGCAAAGCTAATGAGAATTCCTAAAAAGACGATTCCGCCATAGAGACTGGTCAATTGACTACGAAGGTTTGTCCGGGAAGAATATACTTGGTTTGGCAAGTGAAGCTGGGCTTGAAGGTCATTTTCAAAGTTAAGATGAGCTTTCTTACTACCATTTAAGTGATAATTAATTCCTGTGAAGTTAATTGTGGTAGTGTTTGCCGGAAGCATATTTGTGATTATAAAAATTGGCGAATAAATCGCGTGACTTGGATTGAAATAGTAGTGAAAGTCATAGATAGGAGTAGCTTGGTATTTTTGTGTACCAATCTGTAAAGCACCGCGATGCTCTTTAGCAGGGGAATAAATTAAGGCCTTATTTGCTGCTAATTTAACATGTTTATCCGTAATCTGATTATAAGTTGCTGTCGACATGGTAATGACTGTATTGGTAGTTTGATTAGTCATATTCTCTAAATTACCCTGGTTGATGAAACGATTATTTTCCCAATATCCGTATTGCGGAGCGCTCGTTGTAAAGGTAACAGGCTTATTAAGTTGAGCATGGTGTTTTTTGGCAACAGAATTGATGGTCGATTCTTGTTGTGCAGTAAGTTTCTGCGAGGTGATAATTGTAAGGTCGCGTGGGGCATAAGAATTAACCGTATCATTAATGCCGGCATACATAGTTAAAGATGTAAATAAAATTACAAGGACAGAGCTACAGAGTAAACAAATCGTTGCAAGACTAGCACCATTTTGTTCCATCCGTTGTAACATTCCGGAAACCGCGATAAAGTGGCGAGGGCGATAGTAATATCCTTTGTTTTTTTGCAGGAGTTTAAGGACAATGATGCTACCAGCAATAAAAATGAGGTATGTTCCAATCACAACTAAGAAGACGGCAGTCATGAATGTTGTTAAAGCAGATATCCGCGGTTTAACTGTAATTGTAAGATAATAGGCGTAGGCAAGGACTGCAACACCCAAAAGTCCGGCAAAAGTAAAGAACTTACCATGACGCGCGATTTTAGTTTGTTGGGGGTGGTATAATTCGTTTGGATTTAGCTGAAATAGTTTGATCAGATCAATGACCATTAAAATTAAGAAAAAGCCGCCAATGATGACGATTGTATTTATCACAGCGCCCCATTCAATCCAAGGTTGAGATAAATGATCAATTTGCAAGAGATGAGCAAAGCCAAGAAAAGCGAGGCGATCAAAAATAATACCAAATAAAGTCCCGAGAAAAAGACTAATTACTAAAAGATAGCACTTTTCAATGACTGTTAGCACTTGTAAGTTATGTCTCGTCATCCCCAGCATACTATAAAGACCCATTTCTTGTTGACGCTGTTGCCATAAGAAACGATTGACGTAGATCATAAACGCAAGTGTTACAAGGATAATAAAAGTTGATCCTGTTTGCATTAATGCTTTAGTAACTGTCGCACTTGGTAAATCTTTAAGACTGCGATTAATTTCAACTGCCTTAAAAATATAGTTAATAGCGACTAGCATTGTCATTGAGATGAGGTAAGGGACGTAAACTTTAAGATTACGCTTAAAACTCGAATTAATCAGTTTGAGAAAGAGCATCATTATTCACCGCCATTCGTTAAAGTCATCATTGTCTGATTAATTTGTTGTTGGTAGTCTTTAAGGGAAAGATCACCACGATAGAGTTCATGATAGATTCGTCCATCCTTAATGAAGAGTGTGCGCTTAGCATGACTAGCAGCCGCGGCACTGTGCGTAACCATAATAATTGTTTGACCGTTAGCATTAACTTCATCAAAGAGCTCAAGAATTTCGTTACTGGTGTTCGAATCTAGAGCTCCAGTAGGTTCGTCAGCGAGAAGGAGGTCAGGATGGGTAAATAACGCCCGTGCAATGGCAATTCTTTGTTGCTGTCCTCCAGAAATCTCACTTGGAAAACGGTCAATAATTTTATTAATACGTAAGCGATCAATTAAAGGCTTAATCCGTTCTTCCATCGTTGCAACCGGAGTTTTTGCTAGAACAAGTGGTAAGTAAATGTTGTCGCGATTTGAGAGACTATCAAGTAAGTTAAAATGCTGGAAAACAAAGCCGAGGTGTTCCCGTCGATATCGTGCTGCGTCGTCCTTGGAAAGCTGCCGGAGATCTTGGCCATTAAGGATTGCTTGTCCGTTAGTAGCTTGTTCTAAAGTTGCAATTATATTTAATAAGGTACTTTTACCAGCACCAGATTCTCCCATAATTGCAACATACTCTCCCTCTTCAACTTTAAAGGTAATATCTTTTAAGGCCATTACTGGATTGGCAGAGTTACGATTATAGACGCGTTGAACGTGTTGAAGATTTAATAATGTCATAGTAATTTTCCTTTCTGGTAGAGAACTTGTTTTGATTATGTCTTAATTATAAAAAGGTTCTGTGCAACTTCCTACTTACGGAAGTGTACAGAACCTTACAGTTTTGTAAGAATTAGTTTGATGATCTGATATTATCTGGTAAGAAAGATAGAATCGCTGTCGTTCCCTGGGATTGAACTGATGAGATGCTAACCTTGAAATTTAAGTATTCAGTAACTTTTTTAACAAGGTACAATCCCATCCCGGTAGCAGCAGTTGTTCGGTGCCCGTTTTTCCCGGTAAAACCATTATCAAAGATTCGCGGAAGATCATTCATTGAGATGCCGCATCCATGGTCAGCGATCCGCAAAGAATTCATTTCCCAGGAAATATTAATTGTACTATTAGGGGATGAGTATTTGATTGCGTTTGAAAGTAGTTGTTCAATGCAAAAATGCAACCATTTACGATCAGTGAGAACTTTAATTCCGTCCAAGCCGGTTAATTCTGGAATCAATTGTTTATGAATGAAGACCGCAGAATTTTGTTGCAAAATATTATTAATTAAGTTGGCAATATCGATCCATTGAAAATTGTAATCATGATTATTAATCGCTAGTCGTTCGTCATTTAACAACAAATTGAGATAATAGTTAGCTTGGTGGATATTCTTTTTTACTTCTGTACTTGCGACAGTTGGTGAATTTTCTGCCGCGGCATTAAGACTAGTCAAATAGTTTTTAATTTCATGAGTAAATAATTCAAGGTGGTCAAGTTGTTCATGCTGAGTTGCTTGTAACTGTCGAATTGTGTCAATGTTTTTTGCTTGTTCATCTTGCAATAGTTCAACAAGTTTTCCCTCAGTCATATTGGTAGGAGTGAATTTATCGAGCTGAGAAATATTTAAATGGCGCAATCGATAATATTTAATTGCACCACTACCGATAAGCCATACTATAAAAAAGGGAAGAGAAAAGCGAATCACATCGCCCCAAAAAACAGTTGGGAGATTATATAAAATTACTAAAAGCCCAACCAGACCTAAGAGAAAAAGATAGCCAATAGTAGGAAGAAGGATTGAACGCCAAAATAATTTAAAATAACGTTTATTCATTGTTTTCCACCAATCGATAGCCAAGGCCACGTTCTGTGTGAATACATTGCCGTAAACCAATTGTGCTTAGCTTAGTTCTTAACCGACTAATATTAACGTTAAGGGTGTTCTCATTAAGGTATTTGCCACCTTGCCATAACCATTGAAGTAATTGCTCCTTAGAAACGGTTTTATTACGGTGACTGAGTAAAACTTGGAGCATAGCACCTTCAGTTGGAGTGAGCTGGGCAGTACCGTTTTCGTTCATAAGAATATTAGTAAGGGGATTGAATGAATTATGATCCCACATTATTTCTTCTGCGTCAGTCGTTTGCTTATTCCGCCGTAATAAAGCTTGAATTTTAGCTAAAAGCACCGTCATCGCAAATGGCTTCATAATATAATCATCTGCCCCCGCGGCCACTGCATGCATGACATTGGTATCAATTTCAGCCGCAGAAATAACTATAATCGGCACTTGACTATGTTTACGAACCTCTTGAATCCAATAAAAGCCATCGAACGTCAGGAGGGTAATATCAAATAAGACCAGATCTGGGCTTGTAGCAAGAATTTCATTTGCAACGTTTTTCCAGTCGTTAACTGTGATAACATCGTGTTGCCATTTATTTAATTCTTGAGTTGTGGAATGGATAATATCAGGATTATCTTCAGCGATAAATATTTTAGCCATAATTGTTTCCCCGTAAATAGATTTAAACTCATCATACATTAGTTTGTTCAGAAAGGAAAATTTCGATATTGACAATCCTCAGTTACTGATTAAAGATAAGGAAAGGAAGTGATTTTCAATGGATATTAAGGACAACCTATTAACTCTTGCCGATGGAAATGAAATGCCTCAAGAAGGTTTTGGCCTTTATAAGGTAGATGGCCAAGCGACAATGAATCAAGCAGTCAAAAAGGCATATGAAGATGGGTATCGGCTTTTTGATACGGCTCAGTTATACGGAAATGAGCAAGAAGTGGGGACGGCTTTTAAGCAATTAGCCATTCCGCGCGATAATATTTTTGTGACAACTAAAGTGGCAGAAGAAAATCAAGGTTACGATAAGGCCATTGAATCTGTCAAAGAATCCTTACGTAAATTACAAATGGATTACGTTGATTTGTTGCTTGTTCACTGGCCAATTGAACGATCATTTTTTGACACCTGGCGAGCTTTTGAAGAAATGAAAAAGGAAGGGCTTACTAGGTCAATTGGTGTAAGTAATTACCAAATGATTCATCTTCAATATTTGGCAACCCAAGCAAATGAAATGCCAGTTGTTGATCAAATTGAGTTGCATCCGCTATTAACACAAAAACCACTATTAGAATTTAATCGTCAACATCAAATAGTAACGCAAGCCTGGAGTCCATTAGGGCGAGGAGCAGTTCTCAATGAACCAGTATTAAAAGATATTGCTGCTGCTCATAATAAATCTACTGCGCAAATTATACTGCGGTGGCATCTCCAGAATGGTGTTTCTTTTATTCCCAAGTCAGTTCATGAAGAGAGAATTGCCCAAAACGCTGATATTTACAATTTTGAACTTAACGCCCAAGAAATGGCACAGATAGATGCATTAAATGCTTATCATCGTACTGGTCGTGAACCAGAATTAGTTTATGAATACAATAAACAATATTAAACAAAAAACAGCAAATTGACTGAATTTTCAATCTCTTTGCTGTTTTTAGATTTATTCTAAGCCCATTGCTTTGGCATAGGCTGCTTCTTCTTTACTGAGACGTTGACGTTCACGTTCGTTGTACCATGGTGAAATGGTAAAGGCGAGAACATCATTAATAAGGTAAATCGAGCTATTAACGGCCATTGCTAAAGTAGCAGATCCTTGCTTGTAAGAAACAAACCAGAGTACTAGTTGTGCAAGACCAGATGCAAGCCACCAGAAATATTGATTGTTAAAACGCAAGAAGCAAATAACACCAGCGGAAAGACTAATAGAAAAGCTGATTGCATCAATCCATGGTCGTGGATCGTCAGTAAGATGACCGATTAAATAACCAGAAACGAGATAGACAATAATTGTTGCAATGATGGCAACCGTCCATGAACGAGCATTGAATTTACGGATCTTTGATGCCATGTTAACATTCCAATTTGCGGAAAGTAATACTGGTAAATCGAGGGTAATAACATAGGCGATTTGTTCGGCAATACTTAAATAATTTTTAGCACTAAAACCAGCAATGATGAAACATAATGCCGATAAAATACCTAAGAAACCATTTACCGACTTAGCAGCATTAATTGCTAAAACGCAAAGTACTCCAAGCGTGGTTCCAATAAATGTAATGACAGTTACCCGCGTTATTGGAGCACTAACTAAAGTCATTACCTGACAGCCAAGACTGAAAAAGAATAGGTAATAATTTTGTTGTGGCCAGCCCTTTAATTGGTGGGCAAGAAATTTAAAATAATCGCTAATCATTAATCTAACTCCCTCTACTATATGTTGTGCAATTTTGTGGTTACTGCCGGCTAGTAACACAAGATGTTGTGGATGTAAAAAAGCAACGTTTAATAGTATACCGGGTCAAAATCAGGGATGCAATACCCAAAAGTTTATTTAATCAGTCGCTTAGATTAATTGAAGGGCGGAAAATTAACCCTATCGTTGAAAATAATAAATTTAAAAATTTCCTTTAGCGGATTACGAAATATCGAATGACTTATCAATACTATAATTCAATTTTAACAATTTTAACTTTATATGAAGATTGCGGCGCTTCAACAGTTACAGTGATCCCAGCTGTTTTGTGAAGAAGGGCTTGACCAAGGGGAGAATCAAAGGAGATTTTTTGTTTGGCAAGATCAGCTTCCTGCTTTCCCACAATATGATAAGTTTCTTGTTCATGGTCATCTTCAAATTCAATTATCACGGTTGTCCCTAAATCAATAGTGTGATCATTCTTGGGGGTCACAATTTCAGCATATTGAAGCTGTTTATTGAGGTACCGAAGCCTGCTCTCAAGGTGGCGTAATTCACGCTTAGCAGTACTATATTCTGTATTTTCGGATAAGTCACCAAGCGCACGGGCTGCTTTTAATTGTCCAATTTTTGCAGGTCTTTGCTGTTGTAATTTTGCAATTTGTTCTTCAATTTCATGATAGCCATTTGCAGTCATTTTTTGAAAATAGACATTTTTCATTGCTTCTTGGATCTTTTTTCGTTGCATTGGTATAGTTTCTCCTTGTATATTAGCAATCTTGTTATATTTACTAGATATAATTATGATATGATAGAAAGGAAAATTCAATTTGGAGACGGAGGATATATAGATAATGAACGAACAAGAACAACATATTGACCAGTTTCTTACTTCGTCCAACTATCATCAGTTATCTGCTAATCAGCAAAAGCATGCACAGGATATTTTGACGCGTTTTAATAACCAGATGGCAAATGATCAGCATTTGACCGATACTACTTGGACACCAGAAGCAGTAAAAGCGGTCATGGTCGGGGAATTCATCGCTGATCCAGCACTAACTAATCAATTTGGAATTGCGGTTGTTCCAGTTTTGCGAGCTTATCAAGAATTTTTGAAAGTTGAAAATCTTGCGGAAGTTGTAAAAGCAATGGAAGAACAACGGACAAAGATGAACGAGTGTCGGAAAGCACATAAGACATGGGCCCAATTACATGGGGATGCGGAAAATGACGAAGCAGAAGCAACCTCGGTTCAAGCAAGTCCTGCTAAAAAAGAAATTACATGGACACCTGAGAAGTTCAAGGACTTATCAGCAAATGTGCAACAAGCTATTAAGTCTGCTTCCCAATTCAATAATCTTGAATTAGATGATGTTGAGTTGAACTATGTTGTGCAAGAGTTCTTGGAATTAATGGTACAAGAATGCAATGAATATCCAGGTCAATGGACTTTCAGCAACTTGCAACGCGTATTGGGCATGATGATGCCATTAGATCCACATATTTCAATTAAGCAAATTCACAACATCGTACCGAGTGCGCAGGCCTTGTTTGAATACTTGAAGCAAAATGATTACATCAACATGGATCAATACAAGTTGGGCTTAAAGGCAATTGCTAATATGCAACCATCAGAAGACATGCTTGCCTCATTAAATCGTGATGAGCGTGAAACTCAATTAGTTTTATCATTCATCAATAGTAATGGTATCGATACTGATGATGCAGATGTAGCAGAAGCGTGGATGGACGAACATAAGCAGGAAGTTGCTGACTTTATGCGTGGTCTCTTGAATCCATGGGGCGAATATGAACGTAAACGCCTGCTCAAGCGTCAACGCGAAATGCAACAAAAGCAACAAGTGGCTAAGAGTAACGATAACCAAGTTGATTCACAATTAAAGCGGAAAAAGAAGTCCCTTCAAGGAATCAAGTTTAGTAAAAAGGCTCGGCGGAAATTACGTCGCCATTAATTTTTTAAGAGGAGGAATCCACAATGAGCGTTGAAATTCCAGAAAATATGGAAGAAGTAGCAATGCAGCTGGCTCAACATCAGGTACGTGGTGAGCAAGTTGACGAAAAGACTGTTATTCAAAATGCTGTTCGGGATATACTCCAAGCATTTTTTGATGAAGCTCTTGAAGGTCATTATGATGATGTGAAGTGGGATGGGGATGACCTAGTCGTTACGGATATTATGGGTGATGAAGTAGGACGCATTCAACCACAATCGAGCTCATTTGTTGATGACTTTAAGAACGATGCTGATTCATTAATTGAACGGCTTGAAAATGCGACAGCCAAAATTGTTGGTGGTCGTTAAGCTTTTTATCGAAATAGAAAATGACCCGTGGAAATTTCCGCGAGTCATTTTCTATTTTAAAGCCGATTTTTAATTTCGTAGGGCTTTGATTTTTCGTGCTCAGCTGGTAAGGCATCCTTAGCGTAAAAAATTGCGTATTCTTTATCGTTAGGATCTTTGGCGATGACAAGTTCATCATTGTGACGTGCTTGTTTAAAAATTTGTCCCTTTCGAACAGCTTCATTATAGTCATGAATATTAGCGACTGAATCGCCTGGATTAAAGAAAATTCTTGTTTCCATTATAAGTTCCTCCTCATGCACGACTTGGCAAATCAATTTGTGCTTTTGCTAGAATATGATCCTTGGCTGCGTGGATGAAGTCATTGAGCCAGTATTTATTTTCTAAGGGTAGAGTATCGTCTAACGCAAACACCATTAAAGTATAATCATGAGTTTTGTCGGGAGGTTGTGGACCCACATAACCACTAGTAATCAATGGGTTTCCACTAACCAACGAGCCGGCATTGCTATTATTCCCCTGCACAAATTTATCTGCTAATTCTCGACTAGCATTTGCAGGGATATCTGTTAACGTTGCTGGAATGTTGGCGGCTAACCAGTGGATCCAAGTGAAGCCACAGACAGGGGTTGAGTCATAATCGATAAAGACGAGTGCAAATGTCTTTGTATCTGCTGGTGCGTCGGTAATTTTAATTGGAAATGACTTAATTGGATGGTCAGCTAGCATATCAGCTGCTGGCGCATATTTACCATATTCATCTGCTAACATCCCATTAACTAATGGTACTGAGATTTGCATAAAAATTCCTCCTTATAAGACAATTATAATCGAGCCTAATCTAAATACAATTTTCGTAAATCTTTTATTTCGGTAGGAGTAATATCAAGGTAGTTGTTGAGATACTGATTAATATTTCCATAAGTCTGGGTAATATTTTTGATTGCTGTATTTAAGTAATCAGGAGCTACTGAGGCAAGGGCAGCCCGATTTGTCACTAGTGCCTCGCTGGCTCCATGATTCCGCATATCTTGCAGCCAGTGATTACGAAAATCCTGAGTAACAGTATTCGTTAGCAGGTAATCTTCCATAATAATCTTTTGCTCAACGCCAAGGGCACTGAGGATGAGATAAGCAGCCATTCCTGTCCGATCTTTACCAGCAGTACAATGAAATAGCAAGGCACCGCGTTCATTATTCAATAAGAGATTAAATAATTTCTGGTAAGCCTGCTTAGCTGAAGCAGCCGTGGTCATTCGGTGATAAACATCAATCATATGGTGATAACCGTTTCCTGGCTGTTGCATCTGTGCGGCGATTTCCTCATCACTATGTGAGGCGTCTGTTTCGTCGGCTTCGAAAACAGGTAAATGATAATATTTTGCTTGGGAAGGCACTCGATCAGGATCTTTCTTTACTTCGTCGGGAGCACGGAGGTCAATATCGAGCGAAATAGGAATATTATCTAAAACGGTGAGATCATTTTGATCTAAATGAGCAAGTGAACCAGTACGAATAAGACGATGCCATTTTATTTGATGACCATCTGCTGTGGGATAACCTCCAAGATCACGAAAATTATAGCCATTTTTTATTGGAAGTAAGCGTTGGTTAGCCATGAGAATCCTCCTCGTATTAACTCTTACTACTATTGTACACTGAATTGAGATAAAAGAGGTTGTAAAGCTTGTGCAAGCATTTTTCCTTCAGTAATAGCGCCCGCTTGGTCAGGATGGAGCCCATCAGTAAAGCTATGGTGCCAAGTTTTAGTTTCAATTATCGAACAGTTATGTTTAGTGGCAATTGTGCGGATCGCAGAAGCAAAGGTCTGACTAAAAGGAATCATGATTGCTAAGGGAGCATGAGGAAAAGTTAGCTTAACTTGCTGAATAAAAAGATCGAAAGCGGCAATAAATTGAGTTAGAGGGAAACGACGGTCATTAACGCCTAAATTAATCACGTTGAGATCAGGGTGATTAGGCGTCCATAATGTCTGATTGTCAATTTTTCCTAAAAAGACATCGGCAGTTGGGACCCCGCCAGTAGCAGGTCTTAACACTCCCCCAGCAGAGTAGGCTATTCGAACACTATCGACATTAAGCAGATCTGCACAAATTCCCGCATAGTTAGTTTCTGGTCGGTAGTCAGCAGCAGGATGATTGCCAACTACCCAACAACCGGCCGTGATTGAATCACCGATAAAGTTGACCACAGGACGCTGCGGGGCTGCCATAATTGCGCCGTTATCGAGATAAATGTTTTTAATTGCAAAGCCTTCATTACCTTGCCACACTTCGTCAATGTCGGAATTACCGGCTGCCATTATTTCGATGGTATGTAATATCGAATCAAGTGGAATATCAATTTTTTCTAAGCTAGCTTGTGCTCGTTGCCACTTTCCGCCATCAATTCGAAATGCAAACACTTGGCTAGGAGATAGGGAATTTTGATTTGGCAAAACAGTAATTTGACATTTTTTAGCATTTGAAACCTTAAAACGAAGGTAGCTTCCAAGGTTAGTGGTGTATAAGGTGGGCATATTATTAATCTTTTTAACGGTCCAGCGTCCAGTACGTGAAGCAAATTTAATTAGATCAGTTGGTTGGTAGTTCTTCATTTAAATCCTCCAATTATTTATGACTAGTGTAGCATTAAAGAAGAAATTATGTATATCATCCCTTATCCTTTGCAACCGTTTTCTTAGTTGTGTTTAATTATTTGTAAGCGCTTATTGACGAGATGGTTAAAAAGTAGTAAATTATATTTAGTAAAAGTTTACTAATGTTTGTTTGATGTATGGAGGTTATTCTGATGGATAAGCAACAATTTTTAGCTGAATACCAAGATGTATTTAAGGAACCGGGGAAGGATGTATTTTTCTCACCAGGACGGATTAATGTGATCGGGGAACATACTGATTATAATGGTGGTCATGTTTTTCCATGTGCAATCAGTATTGGGACCTATGGGGTATATGGACCGCGTGAGGACACAACAGTCGCCATTTACTCAGCTAATTCAGCAAAAGAAGAAGACAGTAAGATTATTACTTTTGACATTAATGATACAGAACCGCAAAGTGCTAAAGATGAAAAGTGGGTTAACTACTTTAAGGGGATGCTGGTTTATCTAAAGCAACGGGGCTTCAAGATTGATCACGGATTTAACTTATACATCCACGGTTTTCTTCCTTATGGTTCAGGCTTATCATCATCAGCATCAATTGAAATGTTGATGGGAAATATCTTGAAGGATGAATTTAATCTTGATATTGATGAAATTGAATTAGTTAAACTTGGCCAAAAGACTGAAAATGATTTCGTTGGTCTTAATTCCGGAATCATGGACCAATTTGCTGTCGGAATGGGTAAAGAAAATAACGCAATTTATCTTGACTGCAACACTCTTGAATATAAGTATTTGCCACTTGAACTTGGCGATTATGAAATCATTATCATGAGTACTAATAAGAACCACTCCTTAGCTGGTTCCAAATACAACGAACGGGTCCAAGAATGTGAAGAAGCAGTTAAACGTCTTAACAAGAAGCTTAATATTAACAAACTTGGTGAACTAGACTCCGATACATTTGATCAATACACCTACTTAATTGATGATGACACGCTGATTCGTCGTGCCCGTCATGCAGTTAGTGAAAATGAACGGACAAAGAAAGCCATTGATGCAATGGAAAAGGGCGATCTTGAAGAATTAGGCCGTCTGATCAATGCTTCTCATGTATCACTTAAATATGATTATGAAGTGACTGGTAAAGAACTTGATACCTTAGCAGAAAACGCATGGGGTCAACCAGGTTGCCTTGGTGCTCGAATGGTCGGCGGTGGATTTGCCGGCAGTGCGATTGCCATTGTTAAGAAGTCAGAAGCAGAAAACTTCAAAAAGAATGTTGGAAAGATCTACCGGGACAAGATTGGTTACGATGCCAGTTTCTATGATGCTGAAGTTGTTGATGGACCACATAAGCTTTAATAGTATTTTAGTGGGGGAATGAGAAAATGAAGTTAATGGAAAAGTTTGCTGACCAAGTGATTGCTAGTGGAACTTAT
Source organism: Limosilactobacillus sp. DJ3M12 (assembly GCF_947381695.1). Classification (NCBI taxonomy): domain Bacteria; kingdom Bacillati; phylum Bacillota; class Bacilli; order Lactobacillales; family Lactobacillaceae; genus Limosilactobacillus; species Limosilactobacillus sp. DJ3M12. Next base: position 110,118 of record NZ_CANCWY010000004.1, read on the forward strand.
GAACCACTCGACCGGATCTATGTCTTAAACAAGATTCGGGGCTTTGTTGGTGATGAAGATGTTGAAGCTAAAGATGATGAATCTGTTGTTAGTCAACTTGTTGATTTAGCTGTTAAACGCGGGAAAATTGATGATGGTCAAACTGCTAAGGAAATTTTAAACGATCAGCTTTATGATTTGATGACCCCAACGCCATCAGTAGTTAATCATAAATTCTGGGAAAAGTACCAACAATCTCCATCAAGTGCGACTGATTGGTTCTATAACTTATGTACTAGCAACGACTATGTTAAAGTAGCTGCTATCAAGAAGAATGTTGTCTTTGATAAACCAACTAAGTACGGCAATCTTGAAATTACCATCAATCTTTCAAAGCCAGAAAAGGATCCCCAAGCAATTGCAGCGGCTGCTCATGATACCGCTAAGAAGTATCCACAATGTGCCCTTTGCATGGAAAATGAGGGTTACAAGGGACGTCTTGGACAGGCAGCACGAAGCAACCACCGTATTATTCGAATTACAGTAGGGGGGCAACAATGGGGATTCCAGTATTCTCCATATGCTTACTTCCACGAACACTGTATCTTCCTTGATAGTAAGCATGAGCCAATGGAGATTAATCGGCAAACTTTAATTAACTTAGTTGAAATTGAAAAGCAATTCCCAGCTTATTTCGTTGGAAGCAATGCGGATTTACCAATCGTTGGTGGATCAATGCTTGCTCATGAACACTACCAAGGTGGTAAGCATATTTTCCCAATGATGAAAGCCTCTATTAAGAAAGAATTGTACTTTGATGAATATCCAGCTGTTAATGCAGGAATCGTTAACTGGCCAATGAGTGATATTCGTTTAACTAGTACCGATACTGAGCAACTAATTGATCTTGGTACACATATTATTAAGGTATGGGATCAATACAGTGATGAAAGTCTTGATATTAAGGCTTTTGATGGTGAACTTCGTCATCATACTGTTACCCCAATTATGCATCGGGAAGGCGATAAGTTTGTTCTTGATTTAGTTTTGCGGGATAATAATACTAATGATGAATATCCACTCGGAATCTTCCATCCACATGAAAAGCTATGGCACATTAAAAAGGAAAATATCGGTTTGATTGAAGTGATGGGTCGTGCTATCTTACCAGCGCGGCTTAAGGATGAGTTAAATGAAGTCAAGAAGTTTTGGCTTGGTGCTGAAAATAAGATTGCAGATAGTCATCTTCCATGGGCAAAAGAAGTTCAGTCAAGGATTAATATCACCGCGGATAATGTCGATGAGGTTATGGAACAAGAACTTGCTAATGTCTTTGCTAATGTTTTGGAAAATGCGGGAGTCTTTAAGGATAACACAGCTGGAAATGAAGGTTGGCAACGATTCGTTGATGCTTTAAAATAGTTTTAACCTAAAATGAAGAAAGGGGCGCTGAAGCAGTATGGCAGTAACATTACATGATATCGCGGATAAAGCAGGGGTATCTATTGCGACTGTATCGCGAATTTTAAATAATGATGTGACGCTTTCTGTAAATGAAAAGACACGTCAGCGAGTGTTAGCCACTGCCGAAGAGTTTAACTATACTAAGCATAAGCGAGCACGTAATAACCAAGTACAACGAGTAGCTGTTGTTCAATGGTATTCTCTTACACAAGAATTAGATGACCTGTATTACATGGCAATTCGGATGGAAATCGAACGAGCAGCGCAACAACAGGGACTACAGACTGTTCCCGTTTATCAAAACAATATGGAAGAAATTCCTCGGGATGTTACGGGTATCATCGCGATTGGAAAGTTTAGTGATTCGCAAGTTCAAGCATTGCGGTTAGTAACTTCTAATATTGTGTTTGTTGATTACGATAGTTTGGCTGCCGGTTACGATTGCTTAGTACCGGACTTTGAAAATGCAGTGTGGTCAGTTATCTCAGAATTTGTTAGCGAAGGAATTAATGATATTGGTATGTTGGCAGGAACTGAAAAGACAACGGATCAACAAATTGTTCCTGATTTGCGGCGATTCTATTTTGAAAGTAACTTGCGTCAACAAAACCTTTATCATCCAGAATTTATATTTGCTGGCGACTACACCTCGATGTCAGGATATAACGCGATGAAAAAGGCAATTGCGACGCTTGGTGACCGTATGCCGCATGGAATCTTTGTAGCAAATGATCCGATGGCAGTTGGCGCGCTTAAAGCGATTCAAGAAGCCAAAATTAACGTTCCAAATCGAATCGCCTTGATTAGTTTTAACGATACGGCAATCGTTAAGTACGTTTATCCAAGCATGTCAGCAGTACACGTTGCCACTGATGAAATGGCACATGCCGCAGTTGATATGATGATTAAACGGTTGCAGAATCCGAATAATGACCCATGCAAGACAGTTGTCGGAACTCACTTGATCAAACGGCAAACAACCCGATAGCATATGAAAAATGATTCAGTTTTGATAGTAATGGCGTTATTGCTTTTACTAATTGAAACTGAATCATTTTATTTTTTTATTCTGGTGGATTATAGAATGAAATTAGCCACCCAGTTGGTGGTAAATAAAAAACGCCACTCGGCGTGACATTAGGTATCATATTAAGTGAACCAAACCTATATGAAAGGATATCCGTCAAATGACGCACTTAAATGATACCATGTCTACTAGTTTATTGACTACTCATAAAAAGAATACTCATCTTACTAAAGAAGAACGTGTGATGATTGCGACTTTAAAGTCGCAAGGACTTTCCAATCGCGCAATTGGTCGC
>NZ_CANCWY010000005.1:0-105206 GCF_947381695.1 Limosilactobacillus sp. DJ3M12
CAGCCAGTGACAACTGAGTACGTTTTCGGCCACAACGTTGCTTATTGCGCATATAGTGATCTTGATAATCAGCAATTGAGGCACCGGTTTCCAGGTAACGATAAACGCGATAAACGGTTTCGGCACAACGGTTGATCATTTGGGCCACTCGGTACGCTTTAAGCTTTTGCACGAAAGAATGGGCGATGATTGTCAGCTCGTTTGTGGTAAGATGGGTGTAAGTCATTTGTGGTTTCCTTTCTTTTGTTTAGGGGTATTCAAAAGTCTACCACAAATGGCTTTTCTATTTTTCTAACTTAATTTTACAAACGGCGTTGTAAATAATAAAGGCTCCATGAATCTTTAATATCAAGCAGCTCATTACGAGTTGGGTCTCCGGTATTAGTCCGTTCAATTTTAATCACTTCCGCTCCTAGCCATGCTAAAAGCTAAGTACAGGAAGGCCCCGATTGAACCTGTGTCCAGTCCACAATTTTAATTCCTTTTAATGGTGCATTTTCACTTTGTTCAGTCATTATGATAGCTCCTCTCATTTTCTTCAAGTGGTTGTAAATTAAGCTTTGGATTTAGATTCCCAATATGGCCAGATTCTTTCCCCATCGATGGTGCAATTTGAACATTAATAATATTTGGGCGTCCCGAGTTAACAGCTCTTGCAAAGACATTTTTCATCTCATCGTAATTACTTACAAAATAATTATCGCCACCAAAGGCCTTAGCCATTAAATCATACCTTGCAGTTGGATCAAGAGTAGTTGGCCCAAGTTGATTGGGAACAACTTGGCCGATCCCGTTATAAATTCAGCCATTATTGATAATAACGACCGTAATCGGCAACTTATATCGACAAATCGTTTCAATCTCCATCCCATCAAAACCAAATGCACTATCGCCATCAAGCGCAACAACATGTTTTCCTGTTTCAACCACCGCAGCAATTGCATAACCAAGGCCAACACCCATGACGCCCCAAGTTCCCGTATCGAGCCGATGACGGGGGAGCTGCATTCCAATCATATCGCGTCCAATGTCAAGCGTATTAGCCCCCTCACTGACTAGATAGGTGTCTGGGTGTTGTTGGAAGTATTCAGCAATAGGCGCAATCGCTCCATAATATCCAAATTTTTGTGCTACTTTACCATTAGCAATTCGTTGCGCAAACTTTTTGTCATTTTTCTCAGTATCTTGCGCAATTTGCTCTAACCATGCTGTGGGCGCTTGATATCCAGTTGCCAATAGCGCCGGAACCAATTTACCTAAAATCGACTTAAGATCTCCTTGGAGCGGGGCGCTAATTGGCTGTGAGGAATCAAACTGCGTGGCATCGATGTCTAGCTGAACAAATTTTGCATGCGGGTTAAATTGTGGGGCATCCCCATATGAAAGCATCCAGTTTAAACGGGCACCAATTACAATTACTACATCGGCATTTCATAGTGAAAGAGAACGAGCCGCTGCAGCAGAATGAGGACTATCATCTGGAATTAACCCTTTTGCCATCGACATTGGCAAAAATGGAATATTCGTTTCAGCTACTAATTGTTGCACTTGTTTTTCGGTCTGATCATAGGCAGCTCCTTTTCCTAAAATAATAAGGGGCTTTTTGGCATTCTTGATTAAATCAACCGCTCGTGATATTGCTTCATCATTAGGTACCTGTTTAGGGGCAGGATCAACTAACTTATAAACCCCAAAATTAGATTGATCAGCAGTATCTTCTTGAACAATTGTGTCAGCTGGAATATCAAGATAAACACCACCAGGGCGGCCTGAAACTGCTGTCCGAATTGCTCTTGCAACAGCTAATCCCATATCTTCTGCTCGATCAACCCGATAAGCTTTTTTGCAGAAGGGTTTTGCCGCATTATATTGGTCAAAACCTTCATAATCGCCCTGTGATAAGTCAATAATATGGCGTTCAGACGAACCTGAAATCATAATCAACGGAAAACAATTCTTAGTAGCTTGAGCTAAAGCTGTTAATCCATTCAAAAAACCGGGTGCTGAAACAGTCAATGTAACGCCAGTTTTTTGCGTTAAGTAACCAGTTGCCGCGGCGGCATTAACTGCTGAATCTTCACGGTGAAAACCATAATATTTCATTCCGCGTAATTCAGCGAGCCGCGCTAAATCGGTTACCGGGATTCCAACTATTTCATACATCCGGTTAATATTATTCTCATGCAAGGCCTTTATTAATAAATTGGCACCTGTCTTATTTAAAGAATCGCCTACCATAATTTGGCTCCCTTCTATCATTAAAAATTTAATAGAATCAGTGCACTGTTGATAGCTTTGTATACAATTCTTTTATAAGACAATTCAAAAAGATTCAAAAAGATTGGCAAATAATATGATTACTTTTACTTTACCAGTTCGAAAACTAATTTTTCATCAGTAGACAGATCTTCCCGAAAATGGTAACCGCCGATATTAAACTGCTTGACGCCTTCAATTGTTTGAATTTGGTTTTCTGCTAAATATCGCACCATATTCCCACGAGCCATTTTAGCTAATGTTGCTTTTTGTTTTATCTTTCCATCTATTTCTTCCCCAAAAATACATTTGATAAATCGATCTTGAGTTTGTAGATAAGGAGTAATTGCCTTTTCGTATTCAACCGAAGCTAAGCTAATTACTAAATCATTATTCTTATAGAGTTCATGATAAAGTTGTTCTCCCCAAAAGTCATAAAGATTATTATATCCATTCACTGGCGCCATGTCACCCATCCCTAAGCGGTAAGGTATTATTCCATCAAACGGCCGTAAAATACCATAAAATCCTGATAATATCCGTAAATTGTCTTGAACGTATTTCAACCCATCATCTGAGAAAACACTTGGCGCCATATATTGATATTGCAGACCAGTAAAAGCAATAATTGCTGGCGTCAGCTTTCGTTGAAGATCCATTTGTTGGAGCCATTGATAATTTTTTATCGCTAAACGCGAGCTGCAATTCCCCCATACTTTGTGTAACTCATCATAAGATAAGCTCCTCATCCACCCTAAAATGTCTTTTGTCTGCTGAAGAAATTCCGGCAAATCTTTGTAAAGTAAAGAGTCGGTATCAACTTGCATTGTTCGTGCTGGAGAAATGATTATTTTCACATATCTCATCCTTTCAAAATTTTTTTGTAAGCTTTTTCAGCTAATTGGTCTAATTAGATTTATGTTTCCTACACCCACTTGATGATTGCGCTTTCAGTAAATCGTTTCAATAATTTTGGTATAGGATAAATCCCGTCATTTCAACTTGTGAAGCGCTTGACAAGCTTTTTTGATGGTTGTAAATTAATTCATCGTAGAGAGAAAGTGAATAACTTCACCAAATGATTGGTCAAGTTGGAAGGGAGAATATAAATGGAACAAGAAAAAGTTCCAGTACAAGGTCAAGTTGCCGAGCGAACAATTTCATTAACTGCTAGTTGGGCATACTTTGCACTGTCAATTGTTATTAACTCAATGGGGAACGTCCTAACACTTGTTACAAGTTCACACGTCCACCCACAATTTCTTGGCTCCGCTTATTGGACAGCCGCAGAAAACAACCTAGGGATTGCCGTTTTAGGGAACAATTCAATGACCCTTTTCTGGGCTTTCATGGTCTTAGGGATGTTAACTTCTGTCCTCAACGCAATTTTGATGCATAAGTGGGACTGGCGACGAATTGGTGGTAATTTTATTTTCATGTTGCCATTTTCTATTTTTATCCAGTGGTTCTCTGACATCTTTAACCGAATTATGCCGGACGCCACTACCTTACCGATGATTATCCTATATGTTTTCATTAACTTCTTAGGGGTTGCTTTCATCGGAACCGCCATTTCAATTTATCAGCGTGTCAACCTCGTGTTACACCCCGCTGATGACCTTTTCCAAATTATTCGTTTCCGTTATTGCCATGGTAACGCAACGATTGCGATGTGGTTATCATACATTCCACCAACAATTATGGCAATTATCGCTGCATTCATGCAAGGCGGTATTTACAACTTTGGATTAGGAACTTTATTTGCCCTTGCCTTCCAAGGTGCAATTACTGGTTGGGCAGACCGTCATATCTTCCCTAAATTAAAGCACCAGGCACTTGATATTGGTAATTAAAATTTATACAGGAGTGATTTATTATGGCATTTAACAAGAGTTTAGCAGGTTACTTTGACGATGTACAACACATTGGGATTCCAACCGATGATATGGCAAAAACAATTGCTTTTTGGGAAAAGCTTGGTTTCAAGAAACTTGGCGAATTTGATACTGATGACCAAGGAAATGAAGTTGTTTTCATGCAATATGGTCACCTCACTTTAGAAATCTGGACTGGCGACGGTGCCGTTCACGAAACGGGTGCTATTAACCACATTTCCCTTAATACTAGTGATGCTGACGCGGCTTTCAAGGCTGCTAAGGCTGAAGGTTTCAACCTAAAGGACGATGAAGTTCAACACCTTGACTTCTGGGATAAGGGAATTAAGTTCTTCAACATTGAAGGTCCTAACAGTGAAACAATCGAATTTTGTGAAATTGTAAAATAAAACATCAAAGGCGAGTGGAAAATAACCTCCTCGACAAGGCGGTTGGCTAAGCTAGGACGATGATTAGCACGGCACAGGCTGATTATCGTTCGTACTTAGACTCGAGCCTTGTGATTATTTTCCACGTTATCTTACTATTGTTCATAAAAGCAGTTGAGGCTGAGAGAAAACAAAAGTTTTCTCTCAGCCTCGCCTTTTTATAAGCTTTTTAATTAGAGCTATGATTTTTTACTATATTGATGTGGGTGGTATCCATTATAAAATTGAAAAATCGCAAGGACAATGTTAGTCCAATTCATCAACCGAAACCAAGGAGCAATTCCGCCCCCGCCATTGCTGGCAGCGTAAAACGTCCAAAAACCAATTACTACTGCCACTACATTTATCCAGGCAAACGTTCTTGACATCATCCGATTATTAAGGCGCGCAATTGTCCAGACTAGATTGACAATAAATCAAAATGCTAAAACCCAAAATACTGCACTAAACATAATAATCACTTCCCTTATATGTTAGCCTACTTTTGTTTCTTCATAGTCATGATATAACAAAAATTATAACATTATCAAGAAATATAGTTTTCTGCATTTCGTGTTACAATTGCATGATAAGGAGGCGTTCAATATGTCTGAACAAGAAAAAAGTGCTGCTCAACAGCGAATTGACAATGCTGTTTACGGTACACCAAAAATCAAGCCCGATGAACAGCGAAAATATCTCGGAACATTCCGTGAACGCGTCTGTCTAACAATTAGTGTTCAAGAACTACAGGAACAAGATTGGACAAAGGCATTAACTGCCGAGTTAGATCGTGGAATTGGCAACCTTGTTTTTATCAACGGTAATCTCCCTCACGACGAAATTCATCCATACATTCAAACTGCTGCTAAAGATAATGCTCAATTTACATTGAAAACCGATCCAGAATATAAAACTGACCCAGACTCATTAGTAGTTGTCGTGGCGGCAAAAACAGCTGTTTACCAATCACCAGTCGACGTCAAAAAACGATATCCTAATCTGGTAAATTCAAATAATAGTATGACTGAAAAAAACAATGATCAACATCAAAGTTTTTTCCACCATCTCTTCCATAGAAAGGATCGTGGCTAATATATGCAACAACCACTTGCTTATCGAATGCGGCCGCGAACGTTAGATGAAGTGGTCGGTCAACAACACCTTGTCGGACCAGGTAAAATCATCTCACGCATGGTTAAAGCAAAAATGCTTTCTTCAATGATTCTATACGGCCCTCCCGGAACTGGTAAGACCAGCATTGCCAGTGCGATTGCTGGTTCAACTAAATATGCTTTTCGAAAACTAAATGCGGCAACTGATACAAAAAAGGATTTACAAATCGTCGCAGAAGAAGCTAAGATGAGCGGAACTGTAATCTTACTACTCGACGAAATCCATCGGTTAGATAAAGTAAAACAAGATTTTCTTCTTCCGCACCTCGAAAACGGACGAATTATCCTCATCGGGGCGACAACAGAAAATCCATATATTAGTATTAATCCCGCCATTCGCAGTCGGACGCAAATTTTCCCAGTTTACTCACTTTCAACTGATGAAATGAAGACCGCTATCCAGCGTGCATTAGTTGATAAAGAACGCGGTCTGGGTAATCTACCATTAGTCCTTGAAGAAAACGCCGAGGACCAACTAGTAGCAGCGACCAATGGTGATCTTCGAAGTGCCTTAAATGGATTGGAACTTGCTGCCAAATCAACTGATCCAAGTGAAGATGGGAAAATTCATCTTACGCTACCGATTATTGAAGAAAGCGTCCAGAAAAAGGCGTTATCCGCTGATAAAGATGGCGATGCTCATTATGATGTCATCTCAGCCTTTCAAAAGTCTATTCGCGGGTCAGATACTGATGCGGCCCTCCACTATCTTGCTCGTTTAATTGAAGCCGGTGACCTGCCTATTATTGCACGGCGCCTAATGGTCACAGCCTACGAAGATATTGGACTTGCGAATATGCCTGCCGTGCAACGAGCTGTTACGGCAGTTCAAACTGCAGAACGAGTGGGCTTTCCAGAGGCACGAATTCCCTTAGCAGATGCTGTCATCGAACTATGCCTGTCACCAAAATCCAATTCGGGAATTAATGCAATTGATGAAGCTCTTGCTCAGGTCCGCCAAGGTGGCTTTGGTGACGTTCCACCTCACCTTAAAGATGCTCATTATAAAGGAGCTGCTAAGCTAGGGCACGGGATAGATTATGATTACCCTCATGACCACCCTCAAGATTGGGTAGCTCAGCAATATTTGCCTGACCGAATTAAAGATGCCCAATACTACCAACCCAAAAATAATGGTCGTTTTGAAGCTAGTTTGGGCCGACAATATTGGCAATTACGAAAAGCTCAACAACATACTTTAAGAGGTAAACATCACCCGAGCAAATAATTGCACCAACCACTTAAAAATGCTATTATAAAAGTGAAAATTCTGTAGTGTACGCGTTGTCTAAACGCAGGTTTGCCTTACAGTCTTATTACTTTGGGACTAGTGCATTGCCTTTTGGACAACATGCCTTTACACTTGGTAGTTGAATATTAGACAGCCGTGTCCCACCTGTCTTAAACACAGGTCAACACTGAATGACAATTAACGGCACCAACGGAGTTTTCGTACATATTTAGTGAGGGTGAGAAAGATTTTTGCTTTTTCTCACCCTCATTTTAATTTCATTATAGATAGGATAGATTTTTATGTTGTTACCACTTCTAATGACTCTGTTTGGTTTAATTGCTCTTTTTGAAGGAATCTTTCTCTTAACCCACATCCATAAGCCATTTCTTGTTTTCGATCCTACTAAAAGTAAATATTTAGCTCCACAATTAAAAAATTGGGGGATTGTGATGACCGTCGTCGGTATTCTAAGTATCATTTCTGGATGGACAAACAATACTGGATTCCTAGTTATTATGGTAATCATTGGCTGTGTCAGCGAAACGTTAATGGCTTTCGCAATTACTGCTGATTTTCGCATAAATCATCGCAAGTAATGTTTCGTAGGCGCTTTACGCTCAATAGTGAAAAAGTGTATAATAAGTATATAATATAAAGATTTCAGGAGGGCACTACAATTATGGCACAAGAATACAAACACATTTTAGTTCCTGTTGACGGTTCTAAAGAAGCTGAATTGGCTTTTAAGAAAGCTGTTGCTGTAGCAAAACGTAATGGTGCAGACACTGAATTACGTTTACTTCACGTTGTTGACACACGTGCATTCCAAAATATTTCTAGTTTCGATACTTCAATGGTTGAACAAGTTACAGAAACTGCAAAGAAGACTTTAGACAAGTACATCGACTATGCTAAAGAGCACGGTGTTGAAAATGCTAGTTACTCCATTGAATATGGTGCTCCAAAGACAATTATTGCTCGGGATATGCCAAAGGAAATGGGTGCTGACCTCATTATGATTGGTGCTACTGGGCTAAACGCTGTTGAACGAATTTTGATCGGTTCTGTTACCGAATTTGTTACTAGAACAGCCATTTGCGATGTTCTAGTAGTACGGACCGATTTGGATAACAAGCCAATCGAAAATCCAAAGAAGCGTCGGTTCTAAATATCAAGATAAAATCAATCAAATGCTTCATAGGCGTTAGCAGGTTGCTAATTATATGGAGCATTTTTTATATATTCAAAACTACTTTTATTAAGATAGGAGTGCAAAGCATTGGAAGTGAAATATGAAACAGTAAAGCAAACTTTACGAAACGAAATTATTGATGGAAAATATAAAATCAATGAAAAACTGCCAACTGAAAGTGCCTTAATGAAACGTTTTAATGTGTCCCGTTATACAATTCGTCGCGCTGTTGGGGACCTTGAAAACGAGCACTATATTTACCGTATTCAAGGTGGTGGGATGTTTGTTCAAGACTGGCAACGCGATTGGACAAAAAGCGAAAAAAATAAAATCATTGGGGTAATCAGCACTCATATGGCTGACTATATCTTCCCTCCAATCATTTCCGGAATTGATAGTGTGGTAACAGAACAAGGTTACTCAATGATTGTTGGAAATACGCTTAATGACCATAAACGTGAACGCCAAACAATCTTAAATATGTTGGATCTTCAAATTGCTGGATTAATTATTGAGCCGACTGAAAGCGCCATGCCTAATCCTAACTTAGACCTTTATCGGCAAGTCCAGAAATATAAAATTCCAACAATCCTATTTCACTCTACTTATCCTGGCTTTGATTTTCCTTCTTTACTGACAAAAGACCGGGAAGCAGAGGAGAATTTGGTAAAATACCTCTTCAGTCTTGGACACACTAATATTTTAGGAGTATTCCAAATCGATGATCAACAAGGGGTTGACCGCATGGCTGGAATGATCAAAGCCTATCAAGATAATAATATCCCCACCACTAAATCAAATGTTATTATGTACCAATCGAGCGAAAATTACGAAGATATTATTAAAAAAATCGATATGATGCTTAATAGTAATAATGATATTACTACTATTGCCTGCTATAATGACCGCCTTGCAACAAGAGTTATTAGTCATCTTCAGAAACAGGGAAAACAAGTGCCGACTGATATTTCAGTAATAGGTTTTGATAACTATGAAATGGCACAAATTATCTCCCCTAGCCTCACTACAGCTAATCACCCCAAACGTCAACTAGGTGAAGATGCTGGGAAAATGATCTTAAAAATGATTGCAGGCGAAGAAGTCACTTCAAAAGTTTATACCCCAACAATAATTAAGGGACAATCGACTGCTCCGCTTATTACAAAGGAGAATACCAATGAATAATGAAGTAAAACAATTATTACTTGCTGATGGTCAATCAATGCCTCAAGAAGGATTTGGCTTATATAAAATCACTGATCAAAGTACGATTACCTCCGCGATAAAGTATGCCTATAATGCTGGCTATCGTCTTTTTGATACCGCGCAATTATATAAAAACGAAGCAGAGGTCGGGAACGCTTTACAGGAGCTTGGCTTACCCCGTGAGGAACTTTTCATTACCACAAAAGTATCGGAACCTAATCAAGGGTTTAAGCAAACAATCACCTCTATTAAAGACTCCCTTCAAAAGTTGAAACTCGATTATGTTAACCTTCTGCTTATTCATTGGCCAATTGAACGAGCTTTCTTTGACACTTGGGCAGCCCTTGAAGAATTAAAAAAGGAAGGTCTGACCCATTCAATCGGTGTTAGTAACTATCAAATGATTCACCTTCAGTATCTTGCTACTCAAGCGCATGAGATGCCCGTTATTAATCAAATCGAACGTCATCCTCGCCTAAACCAACAACCATTGCTCCAATACGATAAGGAACATGATATTGTTACCCAGGCGTGGAGTCCGCTTGGGCGTGGAACCATCCTCGACAATCCAACCCTCAATAAGATCGCTGCTAACCATCATAAGTCTGCTGCTCAAGTTGTCCTCCGCTGGCAATTGCAAAGCGGGGTCGCCTTCATTCCGAAGTCAGTTCATGAAGCGCGAATCAAGCAAAATATTAACATCTATGACTTCACATTAAGCGACGAGGAAATGACTGCTATTAATAACTTAAATAACTTTACACGCGTAGGTAAAGAACCAGCACTAGTTTACGAATATAACCTTAAATATTAAGAATGATAAAGGGAACCAAGATAACGGCCGTCACATGACCATATCTTAGTTCCCTTTTTGCATTAAAAATAACCTGGGAAATAATCAATTATTCTACATATGGATTCTCTTTAATGATCCGTGCTGGATTACCCGCAATAACAACATTATCACCAAACGACTTTGTCACTACACTTCCAGCACCAACAATTACATTATTACCCAAAGTTACACCTGGACAAATAATTGCCCCGCCACCAATCCACGCATTATCCCCAATAGTGACATCCTTACTTTGGCCGTAAGCTCCATTGCGCCGTAATCGTGGGTTCAAGAGATGATTAACAGTATAAATCTGCACTCGCGGTCCCAATAAACAATGCTTCCCAATCCGAATTGAACTAACATCAAGCATGACACAATCATAATTAGCGAAAAAATCATCATCTACATAAATGTTATAACCATAATCACATTTGAATTGCGGATGAACTTCACACTTTTCGCCAACGTGTCCAAACAATTGACGAATCACAGTATTGCTTGCAGTCGGGTTCATCTCGCCAAGAGCATTAAATCGCTCAACTAATTGACGGGCATATTGACGCTCTTTAACTAATTCGGGATCGTAAACGTTAAAAGCTTCCCCTGCTAGCATTTTCTCTTTTTCAGTTTTTATTTTTCCATCTCCTGATAAAAAATGGTTCTACTCGTCTCGAGGTTTGCCGAGTAGAACCATTTTGAGGATTTTTAATTTGAATTAACTATTCAATAAAATCAACTTTAACATCTAACATTCCGAAAAGATCTTTAATTTGTTGTGGTTTCAAACTGAAACTCAAGATTGTGTGGTGACCACCACCAGCATGCATCCAGCGTTCAGCACCTTCCTTTAAGCCAACAGTTGGTGTCCATAACTGCTTAGCAACTGGAAGATGAGGCGTTTCAGCTTCTGGCTTATGACAATCAACTGAGTAACCAATAACCTTGTAACCATCGTTGAAGTATGAAAGGGTAACATCGACAGCCTTACCTTCACGACCAGTAAATACTAACCGTGCTGGGTCATCTTTACCACCAATGTCTAATGGGTGAACTTCAACTCGTGGCTTATCTGAAGCAATTGTTGGGTCAACTTCAAGCATGTGTGAACCAAGAATTGCTTGGTGACCTGAACGAAGGTCTAATGTGTAGTCTTCCATAAAGGCAGTAGCAACATTATCAGCAGCAATCTTCAATAAGCGATCCATTCCGGCAGACTTCCAATCACCTTCAGCACCAAAGCCGTAGCCATCACGCATCAATAATTGAGCAGCTAACCCAGGTAATTCTTCAAGGCCATGCAAGTCTTCAAAGTTGGTGGTAAAGCCAGTGTAGCCTTTTTCATCCATAAACTTCTTCAAACCAAGATATTCACGAAGTTGGTAACGAACTGAGTGTTCATAGTGTTCCTTAGTATTATCACCTTGGACCATTTCATAACGACTTGCTAAGTCCTTGTAAGCAGCATCAATTTCTTCTTTACTGATACCATTTACATATTCTACTAAGTCACTTACTGGCCAGTAGTCAACAGTCCAGCCAAGGAACATTTGGGCTTCAACTTTGTCACCTTCAGTAACGGCAACGTTCCGCATTGTATCACCAAAACGAACAATCTTAATGTTAAAGCTTTCGTTGTAAGCAACCGCAACATTTTGCCAGTCAGCGATTTCTTCTTGAACTTCTTCATCTCCCCAGAAGCCGTAAACAATCTTGTTATGCTTTTGTAAACGAGCGTTAATGTAAGCATATTCACGGTCACCATGAGCTGATTGGTTTAAGTTCATGTAATCAAAGTCAATGGTGTCATATGGAATCTTGTTCAAGTATTGAGTTGCTAAGTGAAGCAGTGGCTTTTGTAAAAGCTTAGTTCCCCGAATCCAGTTCTTTGCTGGTGAGAAGGTATGCATCCATGTCATAACACCGGCAACGTTGTCATTGTAGTTAGCTTCCTTCATAAACTTAGTGATTCCTTCAGCAGTTGTCATAACACCCTTGAAGACAACCTTGTAAGGCAACTTACCACTTTCGTTTAACTTATTAACAATATCTTCAGCATCAGCAGCAACTGACTTTAATTGTTCTTCACCGTAAAGGAATTGACTACCAGTAACAAACCAAAATTCGTAATTCTTAATATCCATGAGATTACACTCCTTTTATCCTAAAAAAGTTTTTAAATGTAGCTACCAAATTAATTAAGCGTGAGCTGCATGATCTTTTGAATGCGCATTATTTTGTCCGTAATATGCATTCGCACCATGCTTGCGGTAATAGTGTTTGTCCAACAAGTATTGAGGTAAGTGAAGGTCTTGGTGCGTTAATTGCATTGCATGATAATCTTCTTCTGCCACAACTTCTAACACCTTAGCATTATAAACTGCTTTGTCAGGTGTTGGCCCCCAAGTAAATGGACCATGTTGCATTACTAATGCCGCTGGGGTTGCTTCATAGTCCAAACCCCGTTCCTTGAATGAACGAACGATTACCTTTCCTGTATTACCTTCATAGTCTTCTTCAATTTCTTCCTTCGTCAAAGCATCAGCAGCTGGGACATCAGTATAGAAAGTATCAGCGTGAGTGGTATTCATTGCTGGAACATCCATCCGTGCAGCTGCAAACGCTACTGCCCATGGTGAATGAGTATGAACGACTCCACCAATCTTTGGGAAGTGATTATAGAGGTAAGTGTGAGTAGGAGTATCACTGGATGGATTCAAGTCACCCTCGACTACCTCACCATCCAAGTTGACAACAACCATGTCTTCCGGCTTCATCTCTTCATATGGAACTCCAGAAGGTTTAATAACAAACAATCCTTTTTCACGGTCAATCCCTGAAACATTGCCCCATGTAAAGGAAACAAGGCCTAGTTTAGGAAGCCGCATATTTGCTTCATAAACTTCTTTCTTTAAATCTTCTAACATGTACTATTTACTCCCTTTCTCTTCACGTTCTTTAATGTCATCACCAGCTAATGCTTCAACAGGTAAGCCTGCTTGGTAACGAGTAATAAAGCTTTCATATCCTTTTACGCCAGCAGGTTCTGGTGTAAGGGTCATACTTTCTGGATTCTTAAAGACTTTTTCGTCAAGGTAATCTGCTAGGGATTCTTTTCCGTACGTTTCAGCATACTTAGCAAGAACCGCCATTCCCCATGGTCCACCTTCACTGGCAGTATTCATGATTGTAATTGGGATATTTAAGGCATTCGCCAAAACTTGTTGCCCAATAACTGGTGTCCCAAAGAGTCCTCCTTGCGCAACCATGACATCGGTTTGAACGTGTTCTTCATTTAGTAAGATATCCATCCCAATCTTCAATGGCGCAAATGCTGCATAGAGTTGAGTAAGGAAGAAGTTAGCGAGGTTCATCTTACTATTTGGAGTACGGACAAATAGGGGACGTCCTTCCTGAATCTTGGTAATATTTTCACCAGAAAGATAACTATAATTAATTAATCCACCAGCATCTGGGTCGGAGTGAACCGTTGAATCAAATAGGGTCTCGTAAAGCGTATTGGTATCGATCTTGGCTCCAATTGCATTAGCAAAATCTCTAAATAATCCAACCCAGGCGTTAATATCAGAAGAACAATTATTGATATGAACCATGGCTACTGGATCACCGGTTGGCGTAGTAACAATATCAATATCACGGTGAAGCTTCTTTAATGGAGCATCTAACACATTCATTGAGAAGGCTGAAGTTCCAACCGAAATATTTCCTGTCCGTTTTCGAACACTGTTAGTTCCAACCATTCCAGTTCCTGCATCCCCTTCTGGAGGGGCCATCAAACTACCAGCTTGCAAAGTCCCACTTGGATCAAGTAACTTTGCTCCATCAGCAGTTAAGTGACCTGCATCGCGTCCAGCTACCAGGACTGCAGGCAAAATATTCTTAAGCTGCCATGGGTATTGTTCAACTTCTGGTAATGAGTTGAATTTTTCAATAAAGTCTTGACGATAAGTTAATGTTTGATCATCGATTGGAAATACTCCTGAGGCATCCCCAATTCCTAAAACTTTTTCACCCGAAAGTTTCCAGTGAACATAACCAGCTAAAGTTGTAATGAAATCAATGTCTTTAACATGCGGTTCCTTGTTCAAAATTGCTTGGTAGAGGTGAGCAATACTCCATCGTTGTGGAATATTAAAATCAAATAAATCAGTTAACTTATCTGCGGATTCCTCAGTGATGTTATTCCGCCAGGTTCTAAATGGAACAAGTAATTGGTTATTTTTATCAAATGGTAGGTACCCATGCATCATGGCACTGACACCGATTGAACTAATTTCATCCAAGCTCACATGGTACTTACTTTGGACATCTGCCTTAATCTTGGCATAAGCAGCTTGAATCCCTTCCCAAACTTGATCCAGCGGGTATGTCCAGATCCCGTCTTTCAATTGGTTTTCCCAGGTATAGCTCCCAGAAGAGATTGTTTCAAAATCTGAATTAATCAAGACTGCTTTAATTCGGGTAGAGCCTAACTCAATTCCTAGTGAAGCCTGACCATTTTTTACTTGTGTCGCTGTTTCACGTAAATTCATAGAGTATTCCTCCTAGTTTTCAGGATTGCTGGCCTTTACTCGACCATGGTTTGTTCCTTGCTCTTCAATTTCTTCAAGAGTGTGCCCACGAGTTTCTGGAACACAAGTCTTAACAAAGATAACTCCTAAGATACAGATAATTCCGAAGATCGCGAAAACAGCTTCTTGTGGCATACTTGCCGTCATAATTGGGAAGATAAGACCAACTAACCATGATCCAATCCAGTTAAATGATGAAGCTAAACCAGAGGCACGACCCCGGATAGCTAGTGGGAAGATTTCACCAACAAGCACCCATGTTAACGGAGCCCATGTGAAGGAGTAGAACGCAACATAGATACATAAGAACACAACAATTGTCATCGGATTCATATTTGGCATCATCCAATTAATAACGGCTGGAAGAATGAAGGAAAGTCCCATGACAGCACCACCAACCATTAACAATGTCCGCCGGTTAAATTTATCAGCAATCCACATGTAAACCAGGGAACCAACAACCAAGATAACCCCTTGAACAATTGGCCACATTAAGTTTGAAGATGCAGCTTGGCCAGTTGCCTTTTGAACAATTAATGGAATGTAGTAGAAGATCGCGTTTGCACCTTGGAATTGTTGGAAGGCTGCAACCCCAACCCCAGCAATAACTAGGTAACGATACTTGCCACTGAATAAGGTTGACCAACTTGTCTTTTGATTTGCTTGTCGCTCTTCTTTAGCAGTTTCTTTAATACTTGCTAATTCTTGGTCAATCTCAGCTGGATTTTTACGAATGTAAGAAAGAACTTTCCGCGCTTGGGCTTCATCACCTTTACGCAATAAGAACCGTGGAGATTCTGGCAAACGAAGAACACCAAGGAATAAGATTAAAGCAGGAACAGCTGCCAATCCTAACATAAGACGCCATGCCCATTCACCAGGAAGGTCTTTCAATAGGAAGTCAACAACATATGACAATAACATTCCAGAAACAATCATTGTTTGGTTAAGTCCAGATAAACGTCCACGTGCTTTAGCTGGTGCCATTTCGGACATATAAGCTGGTACCAACGCTGAGGCAGCCCCTACCGCTAAACCTAAAAGCATCCGGACAATAATCAGATAGTAGGCACTTGCTTCGCCCATGTCTGGTGAAACACCAGATAAAACGGAGAATACCATGAATACAATTGCAGACATTAAAATCATTTTCCGCCGACCAAACTTATCAGAAAGTTGTCCGGCTAATGCGCCCCCGAAGATAGCCCCAAACATAACTGCTGAAGTAATCCAACCAACTAGAGAAGCTGCATTTTCAAGGTGCCAATCAGCTTGTAAGAAAGGTAAGGCACCAGTCATAACACCGATATCGTAACCAAATAGGATGCCCCCAAATGATCCGAAGAAGTAGATAAATGCACTTGATATTTTCTTCTCGGCTTTAGCCATTACATTCATCCTCCTTAAAAATTAAAAAGTAATAGTTTTTCATGAACATGAACGCGCTTTCATTGAACAATTATTACTATAAAATATTTGTACGGATAAATCAAGTAAATTATTTAAAATTAATCATAACCAATTGTGAAAAAGCATTTTATACATTTAACAATTTCATGTCTATCTTGTATTTAGAAGCAGTTATGCATGTGAAAAATATTTTTATTTTTTACTACTAAAAAAGACTAATTCTTGTTTAATGCACATAAACTGAAATTAGTCTTTAATAATCAATTAAGTTTTTATTAATTATTTATACGGATAAATCTTTAAATTTATACTAAAAAACGAAGCTGAGACATCTTAACCATCTCTCAGCTTCGTTTTTCAGTTACGTATATTAATTAAATTTCTAAATTCTTTAACTCTAATAGAATTGTATCTTCTGCTACTGATCCATTACGAGCAATGCTAAGACTTTCAGCAATCTTTAAAGCCTTTTTAGCTTCTTCCTTGTCGTTCTTTAGGATGTAGCTACGACCTATATAAAGATATAGTTCATCTAATAAGAATAATGAATCATGTTCCCGACAAAGTTCAATTCCCTTATTAGCAACTTCAATAGCGTTATCAGGGTCTTCAAGTTGCAGATATAATTCTGCAATTTGACAATCAATTGATGCCCACTGATAAAGGCTCCCAATCAATTTTTTATTATCAATCAGTTTTACAGACCGGTTAGTTAACCGTCCTGCCCGTTCTTTATCACCACGTTTTAAGTAAGCAAGCGCCATTCCTGCAGTTGTCATAGCTAAATAAATATTAGCACTAGTAGTAGCAAATTGAGTTAAAACAAGTTCAAAATTAAAAATGGCTTCATCAATTTGATTACTTTCAACTTGAACCATTCCTACTAGATAGTAGTAACGTTGTTTATCAAAATCACTTTCTAGATTTTTTACATGAACCTTCTTCAAAAGCGCTGAAGCATCTTCAAAATTGCGTGAAATCAAATTATCAACGATTTGGTTGAATGTTTCATTAATTCCACTAACTTCATTTTCGACAATTCGATCAGAAGAAATATTTAAGCGTTCACATATTGCCGTTAAAATATCCATTTTGGGTAAGCGATTTTGTTTTTCCATTAGGCTGATTGTCGCTTGAGTACAAATCCCTTCAGCTAAAGCCGTTTGGGACAATCCACGCTTGCGACGAATTTGTTTTAATACGTCTCCTCGGAGTCTCATTGTTTACCTTCCTTAATCATAATTGTTGAATATAAAATATGTACTCTATGAACTGTACCATTGCCAATCGTATTATACCACCATTAGCAACAAAAATTACTTTGGTTTTACCTAGGTCTTTTATTATAGGCCAAAAATAAATCAATACTATTTTTATGTTTAAAATACAATAAATTTTATAAAAAATAAATGCTTATAACCACCTTCAAAGTCACCCCCTGCGATGGTTATAAAGTACTATAAGTAGTGTGACTGTAAGCTACTCTAACGCTTACAAAAACTACGTATCTTCATTATATTATAAATTTTGCTTACTGCAATACTAAACCACGGATTTCATACCATTATGATAATATTTACTTCCTGCTATAATTTTAATAATAAAAATAGTTAGCACATTGTCTTCACAACATCCTAACCATTAAATAATTATTCTTTAGTCTTCGTTATATTTCTTTTGACCAACACGTTCAGTACCAAGCTTACGGAAGTCGTATTTAATCTTGCTGTTTCGTTCAAATTCTTGTAATCCTAATTGAATTAACCGATCAATCAAGTCAGAATATGAAATACCAGAAACTTCCCACATTTGAGGGTACAGACTAATGTTAGTAAATCCTGGTAATGTATTTGGTTCACCAAGATAAGGAACATTATTGCTGTCAACTAAAAAGTCAATCCGAGCCATTCCCTTCATTCCTAATGCCTTGTATGCTTTCAAAGCCATATCTGTAATTTCATCAACTAAGTATTGTGGTAATTTAACAGGA
Organism: Limosilactobacillus sp. DJ3M12; assembly: GCF_947381695.1. NCBI lineage: Bacteria > Bacillati > Bacillota > Bacilli > Lactobacillales > Lactobacillaceae > Limosilactobacillus > Limosilactobacillus sp. DJ3M12. Next base: position 18,193 of record NZ_CANCWY010000005.1, read on the forward strand.
AGTTCAAAAACAACCCCGCTGGCATCCACAAACTTGTTTTCGTAATCATAGAATGGATCGTCCTTAGGTACACGAACAGCTCCTAACTTAGAGGCAATTGGATGTTCATTTCCTAAGATTGAAATCTCAATTTCTTGAGGATTAGCGATCCCCTGTTCTACTAAGATCTTGTAATCATACTTAAAAGCATCATCTAACGCTTTTTCATATTCTTCAGCGTTAGTAACTCGATGAATTCCAACGGAGGAACCTTGCTTAGCTGGCTTTACAAAAGTGAGATTACCTAATTTTTCTTCAATCCGGCCCCATGAATAATCAGCCCGGTTTTCTGGCGTAACTACTACATAGGGGGTGTTGCGAATACCAGCTTGACTAATAATCTTCTTAGTAAGATCCTTGTCAAAAGACATCGCACTAGCTGCAATATTTGAACCAACGTATGGCTTATTAAGGAGCTTAAAGAGGCCTTGAATTGTACCATCTTCACCTAAATTACCATGGATAACAGGGAAGAAGAAATCAATTTCCTTTTGTTCGTTTAAGGCCATAATTGGTGCTAATAGACTACTCATATCCATCTTTTGATATGCTTCTGCTACCACTTGGTCTTCAGGTTCACCATCAAAGATCTTTTGAGAATCCTCATTGCCTAATAGAATTCCATCCTTTGTAAACATAAAAAGACTTACATCATATTTTTCCTTATCAAGAGCATCATAGATATTATGTGCTGATCGCTTTGACACATCATGTTCAGAGGAGTTACCACCAAATAATAAAGCGATGTGTAATTTTTTGGTCATAATAAATACCACCTTAAATATTTTTATCTTAGCCGTTTTCCTAGAACCTTAAGTATAACATGAACTGGAAAGATCCGCCAATACTAAATAGGAGACTAAAATCAAGGTTCCCCTAATCCTAGTCTCCTATTTTTTATTTAACTTCAACAATCCAGTTTTTTTCCATATCGCTTGAATTTAATCCAGCCGGATCATCAATAATAGCTTCATTTATTTTGGTAATCTTACCATCAATGGGACTATCCACATCGGTAACTGCTTTTTCTGCTTCAACTGTAATAAATTTGTCAGCTTGTTTCAAAGTTGTCCCTACTGCTGGTACATCGATGAAACTTACTTCTCCTAACTCATCACGGCCTTCATCGTTTAAGCCGACACGCTTAGTACCATCTGCTTGCTCTTTTACCCAAAAATAATCTTTTGCCATTTTATAACCTCACTATCTAAATTCACGATTACTGCTAAACATATAAGAATGATGATGGTAACGCATCGACATTACCATTCCAATCCCAATCAAGTTACCAATTAATGAGGATCCCCCAGCACTAATAAATGGAAGCGGAATACCTGTTAATGGTAATAGACCGATGTTCATTCCAATATTTTCAAAAACGTGGAATAAAATCATCATGATAACTCCAGTTGAGATATAAGCATAGAATTCGTTCTTGGTATCGAATGTTACTCGAATCATTAAGTAGATCAGTAACAAGTAGATAAGGATTAATAAAACCCCACCAATGAACCCAAAATTCTCACCGATAACGGAAAAAATCATATCTGATTCACGAACCGGAACATAAACCTTTGAGTTATTAAAACCAGTTCCAGTAATACCACCCGAACCAACCGCTTTAATACTCTGCCATAACTGATACCCTTGGTTAGTTGTATCCTGTTCTGGATGAAGCCAGGTATCAACCCGATCAAACTGGTATGCTTGAAACCCAACATGTTCAAGTATTTGTCGCCCAACCGAACTAGTTACCATCGCTAAGGCTGAGCCCCCAACAACAACTAATATCGTAGCTGCTGGCGCCAAAATTCGCCAAGTAACTCCAGAAACTAAGACCATTCCACAGAAAATAGCGAAGAATACTAACCCAGTCCCAAAGTCATTTTGAAACTTCAGCGAAATTAAAATTGGTAATAGCCATAAGAACATCGTCCCAATTAATCGCCAATCTGAATCAACAGTATGCACACTATATCGGTTATTATGAGTCGTAATAACACGCCCCATCATTAAAATATAGGCAGGCTTCATTATTTCCGAAGGCTGAAACGTAAATGGTCCAATTGCAAACCAACTCTTAGCCCCGGTACTAGCATAATAGGCTCGACTATAAAAGACTAGGATTGCGAACATTAAAAATACACTTAGCCAGTATACAATTGGTGCTAATTTCCATAATTGTTCAGCATCAAATTGCATAATGACAATAATAAGGATTGTTCCAACCGCATACCAAACCAACTGGGTAATAACCTGTCGTGCTACACTAGTTTGCTGCCGATCATGAACTGCCGCTACATAGATTGAAGCAAGACCAATCAAGGCTAACAAAAGAACACAAAATATAATTCCCCAGTCAATCCGACTTTCTACATCATTTTGCGAACGTTGCATTACCAAACTCCTTTACAAAATATTAATCAAAGAGGATGGTTCACCAAACTAATGCTGGTGAAGATGATATTGTTGAAGGACTATTTCTAATCCCTCTTCTTGAGAACGAACATAAAATTCGCTCTGGTCACTTATCAGCATTGCTTTGAAACGTTCATTATCGGTTACAACTTCACCAATCAATCGGTCTCCAATAAAAATTTGTTGAACCGGTTGATTACGACGTTCAATATCTTTAACGCTGACTTCTACTTTTTTATCTTTCTTTGACACTTTTTCACCCTTAATAACTATTATTACCCCTGACGACGAAAAGTAAAATGATTAGGTACCGGATCATAGCCACCACGAGAAAACGGCTGACAACGAAGGAGCCGCCAACTTCCGAGCAATATCCCCTTTAAACCAAAGCGTTGTAAAGCTTCTAACATGTACTGTGAACATGAGGGGGTAAAGCGACATACGCGAAATGGTCGTTGGGCGGAAATGCCTTGTTGATACCAGCGTATAAGGTCACATAAAATCCTTACCATTTCAACTTACTTCTTTCGTTCAGTCTTTTGCATCCGTTCTAACATTTCACCAGCACCCTTAGCAACATTGTCTAATGGGTCTTGTGAAACAACAACCGGTACCTTTAGACGAGCACTGAATAATTGATCGACACCCTTTAACAAAGAAGTACCACCGGTTAACATTATTCCCCGGTCAATAATATCACTAGCTAACTCTGGTGGAATTGTTTCTAATACATTTACAGCGGCTGAAACAATTTGTTCAAGCGTATCGTGCAATGCTTCTTCAATTTCATTTTCATTAACCGTGATTTGCTTTGGCATTCCAGTAGCTACATCACGACCACGAACATCCATTGTTTCAGGATCATCAACCCGTAATGCAGTCCCGAGTTCCATTTTGATCTTTTCAGCAGTATGTTCACCAATTACTAGGCCGTGCTTATTCTTAATATAAGAAGCAATATCACTATTCATCTTATCACCGGCCATCCGAATTGACTGGCTTGAGACAATATCGCCTAATGAAAGAATGGCGATATCACTGGTACCACCACCCATATCAATGACCATGTTTCCACGAGGTTTAAAAATGTCTAATCCAGCACCAATTGCTGCTACTTTAGGCTCGTATTCAAGGTAAACTTTACCACCACCAGATTGTTCAGCGGCTTGAATAATTGCCTTTCGTTCAATCTCAGTAATATTCGTTGGTGCGCAGATCATGATGTTTGGCTTTGACATAAACCCTTTAACGCTTAGTTTACCAATAAAGTAGGAAAGCATTTCTTGAGTAACATCAAAATCAGAAATAACTCCATCCTTTAATGGACGAATAGCCCGAATGTTACTAGGAGTACGTCCAACCATTCGGTATGCTTCTGAACCAACAGCCAATACTTTATTGGTTTTTGTATCAACCGCCACAACTGACGGTTCATTTAGAACAATACCCTTGCCTTGAACATAAATCAAAACATTGGCAGTTCCCAAATCAATTCCAATATCCTTTGCCATTAATTTCTTCTCCTTTTAGCTAGTTAAGTTTTAACACTAAACTCGTTAATATCGTTCGTAATTATACCACAAAATAGGGATACAGATAGACGTCGCTTACGAATCTTTAATCTTGATTTGTTTTATTCTTAGAAGGCTTTACCGCCAATTTAATTTTATCCTCGACATCAATTCGATCAATCTTGGCCCCTAATTGTTGTAACTTTTGGTGAAGATGGTAATATCCCCGATCAATATATTTTAGGTTACGAACCTGGGTAATTCCATCAGCAACTAACCCGGCCAATACTAAAGCAGCCCCCGCTCGTAAATCAGAGGCAGCTACTTCAGCGCCACTAAAACACGTGGGACCATTTAAAACCGCAACTGGACCATTAATTTGAAAATCGGCGTTCATTCGTCGTAATTCTTCTAAATGCATAAAACGCTTCTCAAAAATCGTCTCATCTAGGGTACTGGTCCCATTTGCCAAAAGCTGGAGAACGGACATTTGTGGTTGAAGATCAGTAGGAAATCCTGGGTATGGAAGAGTCTTAATATTCGTGGGAATTAGAACAGAAGTCCCAAGAACACGGATCCCGTCTTCTTGAACGATGACTGTCACCCCTATTTCCTCCAATTTAGCAATTAGTGAGGTGTTATGCTCAGCGATTGCTCCTTCAACCACTACATCACCATTAGTAATGGCTGTCGCAATCATAAATGTTCCTGCCTCAATTCTATCTGGCATTACTGTATGTTCACAACCATGAAGGAAATTAACCCCTTGAATCCGGATAATGTCTGTTCCAGCACCATGAACACGTGCACCCATTTTATTCAACATATTTGCTAAATCAACAATTTCAGGCTCACTGGCGGCATTTTCAATTGTTGTAATTCCCTGCGCAAGGGTTGCTGCCATCATCAGATTTTGTGTTGCACCGACACTAGGAAAATCTAGATAAATATGATCACCAATTAAGTGTTCAGCCCGTGCTTCTAAGTATCCATCATGTTGCTCAATAACCGCTCCTAATTGACGTAATCCCTTAAGATGTAAATCAATTGGCCGCGAACCAATCGCACATCCACCAGGAAGCGCAATTTGCGCATGACCTGTCCGAGCTAGCAAGGGGCCTAAGACTACCATCGATGCCCGCATCCGGCTAACATATTCTAATGGTGCTTCAGATAATACAGGGTCAGCTGCATCAATTGTTAAAACATGCTTATTTTTATCAAAATCTACTTTTATATTTAAGAACCGTAATAACTGATTCATTGTCGTTACATCCGATAAAATGGGAACATTTGATAATTTAATGTTTCCACTAGAAGCCAAAATAGATGCCGCTTGAATTGGTAAGACTGCATTTTTTGCTCCTTCAACTTTAACTCGACCGGTTAACCTCTGACCGCCCTTAACAACAATTTTTTCCATAAGATCCTCCAGTAAATACTATCGAATTAAATATGTCAAATTACCAATTGCACTTAGGATATTTAAGAAAAATGTCGCACATAAATATCCTAGTCCAGTAGCCATCAAAACAATAAGTAGAGGCAATGTACGTGGTGGTCGGTTAAAAAAATGCTCAAAATGTATCCCTTGAATAGCAAAAAACGCTAACCAGACAAATGCCAGTTGCACTATTATTTCTATTAGCGCTCGTAATCCTGTAATTTGCAATCGATCACCCTCTTTTAAACTAAATTCAATCATATCATATCACATGATTAAATTATTAATTCGTAAAAAAGCTTAATGATCTTTTAACCGAAAAGGAAATGAGACTAAATTGCTTGCGAGTTTTTAGTCCCACCCCGTAAAGATAGTTAGGCAGCTACTGCGTTTTAGCAGTTTACACTTTAAAATAATAAAGAGGTTGGATTATTTTCTCCAACCTCTTTTTGATATTATACCTTAGATATTGCGTTGCTTAGAAGCAGCATTCAAACGGTTAATTGCACGCTTGAGGTGAACTTCTGCACGTGATAAATCGCTCTGGTTATGCTTCTTCTTTGCTTCTTCGATTGCAGACTCAGAACGCTTTTTAGCTCTCTGTGCCCGCTCAACGTCAATTGCTTCAGGCATTTCAGCACTATCAGCTGCGATTATAGCATTTTGACCATCAAATTGAATGATCCCACCGTTAACCGCTGCAACTTCATCAGTGCCTTCAGAATGTTTAATTCGAACTGTACTGATTTCAAGTGCAGCAATTAATGGTACGTGGTTAGCCATGATTCCCATTTGTCCACCAGCAGTGTTCATAACGAGCATAGTAACCTTATCATTATCATAGACGGTGCCATCTGGAGTAATAATAGTGACCTTAAAAGTATTTTCAGCCATAATTATCCCTCCTAGTCTTCTGAGCTATCTTCGTCAGTCTCAGCCTTCATTTTCTTTGCCTTTTCAACAACGTCTTCAATTGGTCCAACTAACCGGAAAGCTTCTTCTGGAAGATCATCATACTTACCAGCAAGAATTTCCTTAAAGCCTTTAATTGTTTCCTTTAATGGAACATATTTACCAGGTAAACCTGTAAATTGGGAAGCAACACTAAAGCTTTGGGAAAGGAAGTTTTGAATCCGCCGTGCACGAGCAACGATTGTCTTTTCTTCGTCAGATAATTCATCCATACCTAAAATAGAGATGATATCTTGAAGTTCATGGTATCGTTGAAGAACGTGTTGAACCTGTGTAGCAACTTCATAGTGTTCTTTACCAACAATTTCTGGAGTAAGAGCAGTAGAAGTTGAAGCTAATGGGTCAACGGCTGGATAAATACCGATTTGGGTTAATCGACGTTCCAAGTTAGTAGTTGCATCCAAGTGGGCAAATGTCGTAGCTGGTGCAGGGTCGGTATAGTCATCAGCTGGAACATAAACGGCTTGAATAGACGTAATAGATCCCTTCTTAGTTGAAGTAATCCGTTCCTGTAACTGACCCATTTCAGTAGCTAATGTTGGCTGGTAACCAACGGCAGAAGGAATCCGACCCAAGAGGGCAGAAACTTCTGAACCAGCTTGTGTAAACCGGAAGATGTTATCGATAAAGAGCAAAACATCTTGTCCCTTTACATCACGGAAGTATTCCGCAATTGTTAAACCAGTTAAGGCAACCCGCATACGGGCACCAGGTGGTTCGTTCATCTGACCATAAACCATGGCCGTCTTTTCAAGAACTCCAGAGGCCTTCATTTCATAGTACATGTCATTACCTTCACGGGTACGTTCACCAACCCCTGTGAAGACAGAAATACCATTATGACCTTGAGCAATGTTATGAATCAATTCCTGAATCAAAACGGTTTTACCAACACCGGCACCACCGAATAGACCAATCTTACCACCACGAACATATGGAGCTAGTAAATCAATAACCTTGATCCCAGTTTCCAAAATTTCGGTAGCATTGTTTAAGTCATCATACTTTGGTGCATCGCGGTGAATAGGCATCCGCTTTGCATCAGGACCAAATTTCGGTCCGTTGTCAACAGGTTCCCCTAAGACGTTAAATACTCGTCCCAGAGTATCATCACCAACTGGTACACTAATTGATGCGCCAGTGTTTTCAACTTCCATACCACGTTGAAGACCATCAGTACCGTCCATGGCAATTGTTCGAACAACACCATCACCTAATTCCAAGGCAACTTCAGTTGTTAAAGTCTTACCATCGCTTTCCTTAATCTTCAAAGCGTCATTAATTTCAGGAAGTTTTTCGTCTAAGGGAAATTCAACATCAACAACTGGTCCGATAACTTGTAAAACTTTACCAGAACTCATGTTGTTTCCTCCTACGTTAGAAAAAATTATTCTTGAGCAGTCATACCACCAGTAATTTCTGTAATTTCAGTGGTAATTGCTGCTTGCCGTGCTCGGTTATATTGCAATTCGAGAGTAGAGATAATGTCATCAGCATTATCTGTAGCTGAACGCATTGCATTCGCACTTGAAGAGTGTTCTGATGTCTTGGCATCAAGAATCGCTCCATAAATCAAACTTTCTGCATATTGGGCAACCAATGCAGAAATGATTTCTGTATCTGACGGTTCAAATTCATACTCGGCAGAAACGTGCGCAGTACTTACATCAGAATTATTTAATTCTGTATTTTCTTGTGCTTCATTTTCGTCATTGAGTAATGACTTTTCAGTAATTGGGAGTACATCGTGAACAATAACATTTGATGTAATCCGGTTAACGTAATGACTGTAAACCATATACATTTCATCAAATACTTGATCACTGTACATTTGAACAGCGGTCTTCACAATACTGTGAACTTCACGATAGGTAGGAACATCGCTAACGCCTGAATATTCGTAAACGACATTCATTCCCCTCTTCTTAAAGAATTCTGTCCCTGTTTTACCGACCGTCAGAAATACTGTGTTGTCTTTATCAAGATTGTGCTTAGCCATCATATCTAACGTTTGCTTGATAATGTTACTGTTGTAACTACCAACCAAACCTCGGTCAGACGTAATCACAAGCACCCCAGTCTTTTTAACTGCGCGCTTTTTAAACAGTGCAGCGTAAACATCATCTTGCGAAGCTGCAGATGTTGCGCTGTGAGATTTAACCAGATCAGACAACATTTGCTTAACCTTCTCAGCATATACTTCGTAGGTCTGAGTGTGGTGTTGAATTTGATTCAGTTTTGCGGTTGAAACCATTTGCATCGCCGAAGTAATCTGACGCGTACTCTTAGTGGAATCAATCTTATGTTTAACTGCAGCGAGTGAAGCTGGCACTAAATCTCACCGTCCTTTCGACTAATCATCATTAACTATTTTTCTTCAGCGGCTTGCTTTTTAGTTCCTTGAAATGTTTCAGAGAACTTAGCAACAGCATTTTGCAAGTCATCGCCTTCTGGTAGCTTACCAGTCTTCTTGATGGTGTCGTAGAGGTCTTGGTGGTTAGCATGCATGTAAGCAGCCAATTCACTTTCGTAACGTTGAACATCTTCAATTTCGACTTTATCGATAAAACCACGTGAAAGAGCAAATAATGTTACAACTTGTTCTTCTACTGGTAGCGGATCATGTAATCCCTGCTTTAAGACTTCCATAGTCCGTTGACCACGAGCCAATTTAGCTTGCGTAGCTGCATCAAGGTCGGAACCGAATTGAGCAAAGGATGCTAATTCGTTGTATGAAGCAATATCCAAACGCAAAGTACCAGCAACTTTCTTCATTGCTTTGATCTGAGCGTCACCACCAACACGAGAAACTGAAGTACCAGCATCGATAGCTGGACGTTGACCTGCATAGAATTCATCTGAATCTAAGAAGATCTGACCATCAGTAATAGAAATAACGTTAGTAGGAATATATGCAGAAACATCACCAGCTTGGGTCTGAATGATTGGTAAGGCGGTCATTGAACCACCACCAAGATCATCAGACAAACGAGCAGCACGTTCTAGCAACCGTGAGTGAGTATAGAAAATATCACCAGGGTAAGCTTCACGACCAGGAGGACGACGAAGAATTAATGAAAGTTCACGGTATGCATCCGCTTGTTTTGATAAATCATCATAAACAATAAGAACATCTTTACCGTTGAACATAAATTCTTCACCCATCGCAGCCCCTGCATATGGCGCAATATATAACATTGGAGCAGGATTTGAAGCACTAGCTGAAACAACAATTGTGTAATCTAATGCTCCATACTTACGAAGGGTTTCAACACTAGCCCGAACAGTTGATTCCTTTTGACCAATAGCAACGTAAATACAAATTACGTCTTGGTTCTTCTGGTTAATAATAGTGTCTAACGCAATGGCAGTTTTACCTGTCTTACGGTCACCAATAATCAATTCACGCTGACCACGTCCAATTGGAACTAAGGCATCAATAACCTTAATACCAGTTTGAAGTGGTACACTAACACTCTTACGCTCCATAACACCTGGAGCTTTACGTTCAATTGGACGAGTTTTATCTGTCTTAATCTCACCAAGACCGTCAATTGGACGACCTAATGAGTCAACAACCCGTCCTAATAATGCATCGCCAACGGGTACTTCCATGATTCGACCCGTCCGCTTAACGGTGTCTCCTTCACGAATGCCTGTGTAATCCCCTAAAATAACAATACCTACATCATTACTTTCGAGGTTTTGAGCCATTCCGTAGACCCCGTTACTAAATTCGAGCAACTCACCAGCCATAGCATTATCTAAGCCATCGGCACGAGCAACTCCATCACCAACATAGGTAACAGTACCGGTTTCTTCGACAGATACTTTGTCTTGGTAGTTGGCGAGTTGTTTTTTGATGAGTGAACTGATTTCCTCAGTTTTAATGCTCATAAAGGTCTCACCTCTTTGAAAAAAGATATATTTATCTAACTAGTAAACGACGAATTTGCTTAATCTTTGAGCTGAGACTACCATCTAATGTCTTATTATCAACATGGACAATAACCCCACCTAAAATTTCTGGATCAACATGTTCTGTTAAGGTAACTTCATTAGCACCAAAACGTTTTGCAAGATTAGCCTTTAGTTGATCCTCTTGTTGTTTATCGAGTTGGATCGCTGTGGTAACGTCAGCATGCATCCGCTTCATTTTACGGTCATACCGCCGTTCAAACTCATCAATAATTGCGACCATGCAGTCAATACGGCCGTAATCGAAAACCATTTGAATTAAGTTAGCAACGTACTTTGAAGCACCTTGCTGTAAATCTTTAATCAATGATTTCTTTTCATCAAGTGACAGTTGAACTCCCGCAAGTGCGGCGTCCAATCCCTCGTTGTCCTCAAAGACTTGGCGTAAAGCAATCAATTCTTGATAAGTTTGATCGAGTTCGTTATCAGCATCGACCAATTCAAACAGTGCTTTCGCATAGCGATCAGCAACTGTCTTCTTATCAAGACTCATGTTCTACCAACCCTTCGATATAGGAATCGATCAATTCTTTTTGATCGTCTGCCTTTAATTCTTTTTGGATGAGTTTGGAAGCAATCTCAATAGATAAGTTTGCAACGTCATCCTTAGCACTGTTTAATGCATCGCGACGTGCTTGCTCAGCATCTTTTTGTGCTTGTTGCTTGAGAGCTTGGGCATCTTTTTGCGCTGTTTCAACAATCTGTGCTCGCTGAGTTTCCCCAGACTTTTTAGCATTACTTACAATCTCAGCAGCTTCTTGCCGTGAGCTTTGTAACTCAGCTTGTCGCTTTGCAGCCATCTTTTCAGCACTTTCACGTGAACAAGCAGCATTATCAATGTCATTAGCAATCTTATCTGCACGTTTCTTCATCATATCTGTTACCGGTTTCCAAGCAAAATGCTTAACTAATAGCATTAAGATGATAAAAGTAACGATGTAGAATACCAAGTCACCAATGTATAAACTGTTTGATTCAGCTAACACACTGTTTACAAACATCTATTGACACCTCCTTATCTTAAAATAAAAAACTTAAAATAATTACTTGTTCATAACAAGGAAGCCAATAACGATGGCAATAATAGGCATGGCTTCAATCAAACCAACACCAATAAACATCGTTGCTTGTAATCTACTTTGTAATTCTGGTTGACGTGCGATACTGTCAACTGTGTGTCCGATTAAGATACCGTCACCGATACCACCACCGATAGCGGCACCCATAGCCGCGAGTCCTGCAGCAATTGCTCCTAATGCCATTTTAAAATTCCTCCTTAGGGATTATTATTCGGAAATCTTCCGAGAAATATAAACCGTCGTTAATGTTACAAAGACATATGCCTGAATCGAACCGATAAATACGGAGAATCCTTGCCATGCTAGTTCCAAGAACAACCCTGGAATAATAGTTAGGATTCCATGTGAGAATGCCATATTAGCAATCAAACTCATTAAAAGTTCACCGGCAAAAATGTTACCAAAAATACGGAGACCAAGAGTTAAGAAGTTAGCAAAGTCTTCGATAATGTTAACAGGAAGCATTAAAGTAAATGGTTTAGTGTACCCTTTCAGGTATCCACCAAGGCCATTATGTGCTACTCCAGCAGCGAATGCTAATACCATTACCATTAAAGAAAGTGTTAACGTAACAACTGGATCTGCCGTTGGACTTCTAAGCACCTCAGCTCCGTTCCAATGGAATTGGAAAATTAAACCGAATTGGTTTGCAAAGAAGATGAAAACAAACAAAACAAAGGCAAAGAAACTATAGTGACCTTGTTCGGATGCTGGCATCTGGCTTCGCACAATTCCATTAGTGAAGTCAACTAGCCACTCAAATACATTTTGTGCACCAGTAGGCTTCATTTGGATCTTTCGTGACATCCCGTAAAGAGTGAAGAACACGATTGCGTAGATAATCAGTCCAGAAACAATGTTCGTAGTATTGAACGTAAGTCCGAAAAGCTTAAAAGTTAAAGCATCACCGCCCATTCATATTCCACCTCTTTCCTTATAACAATAATTTGGCTTGTAAATTGGATGAACGTTGCAAATAAAACGAACTACCCCAAGTTACGAATGTTAATATATCATTAATTTCGTTAAAATTCAAAAAAACATTAGGTTTATATATACCTACTAATCAATTGACAAGAGTGTAAAGAAAGCGTTTTCTTAGACTTGATAAACTTTTTCTTATAATCTGTTTTTTTCCACGACCTCTTAATTTTTTTGTTTTGTTATCATACGAAAAAAGCAGAGTAAGAGGTCGGATGCCTTTTCTTACTCTGCTTAAAAATTCAAACTATATTTCACTTTTGGCTTTTTGTGGAAGGATTAAATTCATTATTATCCCGAGGACAGCTGCAACAGCTAATCCAGAGAATTGATATTTTCCTAATTGAAGATAGGCATTTCCAATCCCAATTACTAAAATAACCGATGAAATCATCAAATTTCTTTTTTCATTAAAATCAATTTTGTTTTCAATCATTACGCGCAATCCGCTAGAAGCAATCACACCAAATAGTAGGAATGAAATCCCACCAATAACTGGTGAAGGAATAGATTCAATCAAGGCACTTAATTTACCAATAAAGCTAAAGAAGATGGCAAATACAGCTGCTCCAGCAATAACGTAAACTGAATGGACACGCGTAATTGCCATTACCCCAATATTTTCACCATAACTAGTTACGGGAGGGCCGCCAACGAAACCAGCAATAATCGAAGCCGTCCCATCTCCCGCAAGCGTATGGTTCAATCCTGGTTCCTTGAAGTAATTTCGCTCAGTCAACTCGTTTAGAACCATAATATGACCTAAGTGTTCTGTCATGGTAACAAAAGCGATTGGGGCCATACTCAAAATCGCACCCCAGTATAATTGGGGATGATAATCAACAAATGGAATCTGAAAGTCTGGCAAACTAAACCAATGTGCATGCGCAACTGGAGAAAAATCCACAATGCCAAATAAGACCGCAATAATATAACCAGCGACAATCCCCATCAAAATCGGAATTAAACCGAGGAATCCTTTAAAATACATATTGAAGATAACTGTTATTGCCATCGTAAGCATTGCGACCGCAAAAAAGCGCAAATCATAATGGCCAGTAGCCGAATTGATGGTAGCATCTTTGGCGGCAGTTCCTGCTAATGATAATCCGATTACAACAACAATCGGACCGACAACAATTGGTGGCAAAATGCGGTCAATCCATTGCGAGCCAACCAACGTTACAATTACTGATACGATTAAATATACGCACCCAACTGCAATGGTCCCCTGTGCAATACCCGGATAACCAGTAGTTTTCATTAAGGCCATCATCGGGACCACAAATGAGAAACTCGATCCCATATAAGCCGGAATCTTATGCTTAGTAATGAGTAAGTACATCAGGGTTCCTACTCCCGAACTAAATAAAGCAATTCCTGGATTTAATCCTACCAAAATTGGGACCAAGACAGTGGAGCCAAACATAGAAAACATATGTTGCAAAGATAAGCCAAACCACTGCCAGGGAGCTGGTCGTTCATCTACATCTAAAACAACATTATCACGGTGCGCCATATAAATCCTCCTAAAGAAAAAACGACCTTGGAATTCCTGCTCCAAAGTCGTCTCTTCCCTACTCAATCCAAATCTATGGAAAGAGCATTGAAAATTTATCCGCACCTTTGAAGTCTCACAGGACTCCGATTAAAGGTCTATTTATAAGTTATTCGTATGTTACTTTGTTTTAGGGTAATTGTCAACAACAGATTTACGACGCTTTGTCATCACCCAAGCGGTCATAGGAACAGTGATCAGCACCCCGATGAAAGAGATCAGAATTTCAATCATTTCTGCCACAAAAATTTTGTTATTCATAATTGTACCAAAGGAATAATGGAGACCTAAGAACCAAATAAATAGTGCTAAGAATCCTCCAAAGAAGCCAAAGAAAAGCGTATTAAATGTTGTTCCAATAATCTGTTGCCCAATTGCCATCCCGCTATGAATTAATTGACGATTAGTTCTTTCAGGATGATTCTCAAGGATTTCGGTAAGGCCAGAGGAGATCGCCATCGCCGCTTCTGCAATTGCTCCGAGTGAACTCAAAATAGTAGTAGTAACAGAAACTTTGAAATAACTAATTCCAATTAAAATTGACATCCCTTCTAACTCATCACTATCTTCTGTTCCAAAGCCCTGCACCATTGCCCAGTGCTCGACAATAAAGATCAGCACTAAAATTAAGCATAGCACGATGAGTGAAGCATAAAATGCCGTCACGGTTGTCCGCAAATCATCTTCCCCCATGAAAATAGTTATTGCCAAAATTGTAATCCCAATAGTTACCGTTACAAATAACGGGGGAACATGAAACGCGACTAAAATAATTGCAAAATATAAAAAGCCAAAATTAAGAAGCAAGCTTAAAAAAGCTGTCCAGCCCTGTTTCCCTCCCACAAGGACCATCAAAATTAGCAATACTAAGCCAAGGCCCGTAATTGTCGTCATCTTTACACCTTCTTCCCTAATAATAATGCCCCAAATAGACTGACAAGGGGAACTGAAAGGACAATTCCAATCCCACTGATCAGGCTCTGAATAGTCCCTAAGCTCATATTCATTGCATAGGTATATCCCCACGAGTTACCGTTTTTGATATACAAAAGACTACCAGTAAAGGTATCCACCATAAAAATTAAAAACAAAACATTTATTAACGGTCCCATAATTGATTTACCAACATTGCGGCCAGAGATAAATAACTGTTTGCGGGTAACAGCTGGATTTAACTGCTTTAACTCAAAAAGTGTGGCAATAATGTCGCTTGATTCATCCATTACCGCTCCTAAAGACCCTAACAATGTTTCAGCTAAGAAAAGCGGTCGAGGAACTTGCGTAACATATTCCATTGATTCATAGTAAATCCCCCGTTCATGCGTCCACATAAATACAAGCATACTTACTCCCAAGGCAACAAATGTTCCAATAACTGTTGCCGCAAAAGTCGCCAGCATCCTTTTACTAAAACCAAGAACTAATAATAAGCTAATAAACGTAAAAATTATGGCAAGAACGCTAAAAAGCAGCATGATATGCTGACCATTTTGCTTTAAGTCGATCTCAATTGCAATTATAAACAAAAGAGCATTAATTACTACGCTTAAGAATGCAAACATCCCTGAACGCCCCATAAGGAGAAGCAGCATCAAGACAACAAGCCAAAGTAAAAAGACAATTACTGTGTCTCGCTTATAACCGTTAACATTGGCGGTCAGTTTTCCGCCTCGTTTGCGAAGCTGGGTTAAAAATACTTCATTCCCTACCCGATAACGTTGATCCATCGGTTGCGAATCGCTATATGTATTTTGGACTGTTAATTTTTGCCCGCGATATTTGCCATTCATTAGTTTTACTTGGAGTTGTTGATTATATTGATGGTCAACATTATCAAACTGGTCTTTTACTCTTTGTTTACTCATCGTTTTTTCGCTGATTACTTTAGCAATTGGTTGTTGATAAAACTGTTCATTATGGCTGGTAAATAAGAGAGCACCAATTCCAACAACCATTAAAAAAATTAACAACCAGATTCTTTGCTTTGTCCAGTATTGCTTAATCACAACTTTACATCCCCTTAGTACAGCAAAACTATTGCCATTTTACTCTTAACAAGAGATAAAAAAAGGATTTAAGAAAAATCTTTACTTTTCCTAAATCCTTTTTAGTTTGCTACCAACCAATCTTGAACTAACTTTTTCACACCGGTCATTGAATCACAAGTTGTAACAGCCTGTTGGTAGAGTTTCTGACACTTTTTGCTGTCTAATTGCTTCATCATTGAACGTGTCCGTAAAATAGAACTGGCACTCATCGAATAGACATCCAATCCCATCCCGATTAATAGTGGCAATGCATAACGATCTCCTGCCATCTCTCCACACATCGCTACCGTTGTATCATGAGCATGCCCAGCATCGATAATGTGCTTAATTAATTTTAAAAAAGTTGGATTTAGCGGCTGGTAAAGGTACGAAACTGAATCATTACCACGGTCAGCCGCAAAACAATATTGGATTAAGTCATTAGTTCCAATGCTAAAGAAATCAACTTCTGCAGCTAAGCGATCAGCATTTAACGCGGCTAATGGAACTTCAATCATTATCCCAAGATGGATATCGCGGCCAATTTCTGGATGATCAACAGCTAATTTCTGCTGCTCCTCATAATAGATTTTCTTAGCTGCTCGTAATTCTTCAAGCGTGGTAATCATTGGAAACATAATATTAATCTTCCCAAACTCGGATGCTCGGAGTAAGGCCCGCAGCTGAGTCCTAAACATTTCTGGTCGATCAAGAGTAATCCGAATAGCCCGGTACCCAAGGAATGGATTCATTTCTTGGGGTAAGGGCATAAATTGAAGTGGTTTATCTCCACCGATATCTAAGGTCCGAACCACTAATCGTTTCCCATTTAACTGTTCAACAGCTCGGCGATAAGCATTAAACTGCTCTTCTTCGGTTGGGAGGTGGTCACTTTTCATATAAAGAAATTCGGTTCGAAATAGGCCAACACCATCAGCACCATTTTCTATTGCTGACGAAATATCCACTGAAGAACCAATATTAGCTGAAATCTTGTACCGTTGACCATCGGCGGTTACTGAGGGCTGGTTAATCATTTTTTTCCATTGCTGACGGACATTCATAAACTTATCAGTAATTTTTTGGTATTGTTTAACATCATTTGTTGATGGTTCAACAATTGCACTGCCTTCAAAGCCGTCAACAATTACTCGTTGGCCATTCTGCACCTTTTTGGTTATGTCGTTACACCCAACAATTGCTGGAATCTGTAAAGAACGAGCCATAATCGCTGCGTGACTAGTCCGCCCACCCAAATCAGTAATAATTCCCTTAACAAAGCGGCCATCCATCTGTGAAGTATCGGCCGGACCAATCGAATGGGCGACTACAATGACAGGGTGATCTAATTCACGTAAATTAGGGAGCTTCTTCCCTTCTAACTCTGCTAAAACCTGGTCTTGAATATTTTGAAAATCAGATGCCCGCTCTTGCATATATTCATTTCCAGTCATCGCCTGAAGGGTTTTAATCATCTTAGTAATTACTTCTGCAAAAGCCGATTCTGCATTTAAGCGTTGATTGGTAATCCGATTTTCAACTTGTTTAATCATTTCAGGATCATTTAAGATTGCAATGTGGGTATCAAAAATTGCCAAATTTTCTGCATTAAGTTTATTAACAAGCTTCTTTTTGGTTTCCTTTAGTTTCTGAATGATCTTCTCAAAAGCATAGTGTAATCTCGCTTTTTCACTATCGGGGTCACTAATATGATATTTTTCAAAACTAAGATTAGGCTTCGTCAATAAGTAAGCAGGTGCAATTCCCACTCCATCACTGGCTGCAATTCCATTAATTTGGGTCTCCATTAATCAATTCCCCTTTTCTGGTATAGTACCTATTATAAGCGAAAGCCTTTTCAACACAAACAAAAAAATAAAAGCAAAATTTGCGAAAGCTAAAAAGTTTTCTACAGATCATGCTTTTAATTCTTAATTATCTACTTAGTACCAAAAAGACGGTCACCAGCATCACCTAACCCAGGAACAATATATCCATCTTCATTAAGATGATCATCAAGTCCTGCTGTATAAATATCAACATCTGGATAAGCGTCGCGCACAGCCTTAACTCCTTCAGGGGCTGCAACTAAGCAAGCAAATTTCATGTTCTTTTCTGAGCAACCGCGCTTCTTTAAGGCTTCGATTGCCATCATTGCTGAACCACCAGTTGCCAGCATTGGGTCAACGATGAATAATTGCCGTTCTGTAATATCATTAGGTAACTTAACAAAGTATTCATGTGGCTTTAAGGTTTCTTCATCCCGGTACATTCCGATAAAACCAATTTTAGCTGCGGGGATAAGGTCCGTCATCCCATCAACCATTCCGATTCCGGCCCGAAGAATTGGAATAATTGCCACCTTTTTACCAGCCAATTCTTTCTGGGTCGTTTTAGCAATTGGCGTTTCAATTTCAACATCCTTTAATGGCATATCGCGTGCAACTTCATAAGCCATTAAAGTTGAAATTTCTTTGACAGTTTCCCGGAAAAACTTTGTCCCAACATTTTTATCCCGAATCATTGTTAGCTTGTGCTGAATCAATGGATGATCTAACACTTCAAATTTACCCATGCCTATATACACTCCTTTGAATTTCTTCACTATTCTACCAAAAAAATCAAGTCATGACAAAGGATCTTAACAACTTTTTATATTCTAATTTTTTAGTTAAGCGGATAATTTGTGGTTAGTTCGTGTACCCCTTTTGCGACCTCTTGTAGACACTCTTCATCGGTGGGATTAGTTAAAGCTGTACTGATTAATTCCGCAACTTTTTGCGCATCCTCTTCCTTAAATCCGCGGCTAGTAATAGCAGGAGTCCCAATCCGCAAACCACTTGTAATAAATGGACTTCGTGGGTCATTCGGAATGGCCTCCTTATTGGTTGTAATGTAGACACGGTCAAGGAGATTTTGCGCATCTTTTCCTGTTAAACCAGTCTTAGTAAGATCCAGAACGAGAAGATGATTTTCAGTTTTTCCTGAAACCATCCTAATTTGTTTACTAGTATTAAATACTTTTTCCATTGCTTGAGCATTTTTTACAACTTGTTGGATATATTCCGTATATTCTGGTTGCAAATCTTCATAAAATGCTTGAGCTTTCCCCGCAATTACATGTTCCAGTGGTCCGCCTTGGATCCCAGGGAAAACTGCTGAATTAATTTTCCGTCCTAATTTAGTCGATTTAGAGAGGATCATTCCTCCCCGTGGGCCCCGAAGAGTTTTATGAGTAGTAGTAGTAACGACATCAGCAATTGGAAGTGGACTTGGATGGACACCAGTTGCTACTAATCCGGCAATATGGGCCATATCAACCATCAAGTAAGCCCCAACTTCATCAGCAATCTTCCGAAATGCCTGCCAATCAATAATTCGACTATAGGCAGAAGCACCCGCAATGATTAATTGTGGCTTTACTTTTTTAGCTAACGCCATAATTTCATCATAATCAAGCTCTTCAGTATCTGGATTTAGGCCATAGCCATACGTCTTATATAGTTTTCCGCTAAAATTGACCGTTGCTCCGTGAGTTAGGTGCCCACCAGCATCCATCCCCATCCCTAAAATCACATCTCCGGGCTTGAGAAGTGCTTGATAAACTGCCATATTAGCTTGTGATCCGGAATGAGGTTGAACATTAACATATGCTGCATTGAATAACTTTTTAGCATAATCAATTGCTAATTGTTCAACTTGATCTATAAACTCACAACCACCGTAATACCGCTTATTAGGATATCCTTCAGCATACTTATTTGTTAGAACTGACCCTTGAGCTTCACGAACAGCATCTGAAACAATATTCTCGGAGGCAATGAGCTCAATCGTATCTTGCTGGCGTTGTTCTTCATTTTCAATGGCTGCCCATAATTGGGGTGATTTTTTACCATAGTTCATTTACAACATCTCCTCTGGTTATAAATAAAGAGGCTGGGAATCCTACTCAGTCTCTTTATTATTTTATTGAGATTTTAATTAGGGAGTGGTACCTCTTCCACTACGTTCCCTTATTATTTTACCGCATTCCTATCAAAGTGCATACCACCAGCCGACTTATTTAACCGATTCATGTATGCGCCCCCTAAATCATGAGCTGGAAATGCTTGAGTGACAATCGCTTTAACATTAGGTTGGTCATCAAATTGCCGTAAGCCATCAAATAGACGAGCACTGGCATCTTGAACATTTTTTCCTAATGAAAATTGAATAGCATTCATCGGCAATACTTCTTGTTGGAGAACCTTTTCTTCAGCCATCATCCCAACGTCAAATGGCTGTTGTCGTATCCATTCAACAACTTTATCCCAATCAGTATCTTCATCAACAATATATACTTGGGCCTTAGGTGCATAGTGCTTGTATTTCATTCCGGGTGCTTTAGGAGTTTCATTTTTGCCTACTTTATGATGATTAAGGTCAATGGATCCAATCACTTTTTCAATGTCCTTCTTCGTAACAGCACCAGGACGTAAAATTACAGGGTGGTCTGTTGACATATCAAGGACAGTGGATTCAACTCCTACCCGTGTCGGACCATTATCCACAATTCCAGAGATCTTACCATGCAAGTCATGATAAACGTGTTGGGCAGTAGTCGGGCTTGGTTTCCCAGAAGTATTAGCAGATGGTCCCACCATCGGAACACCAGCTTCTTCAATTAAGTCAAGGGTTGGTTGACAGTCGGGGTAACGAAAGGCAACAGTTTTCAAACCACCTGTGACGGTTTTTGAAAGTGCGCCCTTCTTAATCTTCAAGATAATAGTTAAAGAACCAGGCCAAAATGCATCCATCAACTTTCGGGCATTATCAGGAATCTCGGCAGCATACTTTTTAACCATTGCGATGGAGTTAACATGAACAATCAATGGATTATCACTTGGCCGCCCTTTTGCTAAATAAACATTCTTAACGGCTTTTTCATTGGTCGCATCAGCCCCTAATCCATAAACAGTTTCGGTTGGAAAAGCCACTAATTCACCGCGCTTAATCGCAGCTGCTGCTTGGGCAATCTCACCATGTCGAAAAATCTTCGTATCCATTCTTACTATCTTCCTCCTACGTTTGAAAAATCCCATGCGTGTATCATCCTCATTTTTCCTGCCACATCATGTCGTGGGCATATCTGTGCGTGTTCATCGGTTTGATGTAGTAATTCTTGAATTGACTCCTCTTGATCATAACCAGTTTCGCCAAATATTTGACCAGTTGTAGTTAGGTATTGCCCTGCTTGCTTAAATAAGCGATGATAGAATCCTAACCCATGTTCACTAGCAAATAGGGCTAGGGCTGGTTCGTTTTCAAGGACCGCTTGATCAATTTCACCAGTATCGTCTGGGTCAATATAAGGCGGATTAGTCACAATTAAATCATATTGCTGATCAATATTTTCAAATAAATCGCTTTTAATTAACGGCAACTTCAAGTTAAACTTAGCCATATTTTCCTGAGCAATAGCAAGCGCAGCGGTTGAAATATCACTTAAACTTACATGCCAATTTGGCCGTTCAAGTGCAAGGGTAATGCCTATCACTCCACTCCCCGTTCCTAAATCAAGGACTCTTAATGGGCGAGATGGCATTTCTTGCAACACCCAATCGATTAACTCTGCTGTCTCAGCTTCTGGAATCAAAACATTTTTATTAACTTTAAAAGTTCGTCCATAAAATGGGGCCTGCCCAACAATATATTGAGCAGGCTCATGATTAAGCAATCTTGTTATGGCATCCTTCCACCAGTCTACTTCGTCAGCTGGCATCTCATCACGATTATGCAAAAGTAAGTGAGTCGCATCCCAACCATGTGATTGCTGAAGTAAAAACCGAGGGGCACTTGGGTCAATATTTGTTCCTTGTAATTGTTCTTTTGCCCATCGCTGAGCCATAAAGTAGTTGGTCGGTACGAAACTACTCATTTCGTAATTGCTCCAACTTTTGCGTTTGGTCGGCAACAATCAATGCTTCAATAATTTCATCGAGGTCACCAGCCATAATCTTATCAAGCTTATTTAATGTTAATCCAATACGGTGATCTGTTACCCGGTTTTGTGGGTAGTTGTAAGTACGAATCCGTTCTGACCGATCACCTGTCCCGATCGCGTCTTTCCGCTTTTGATCATAGGCGCTCTGTTCTTGTTGTTGGTAATAATCATAAACCCGTGACTTCAAAATCCGCATTGCCTTAGCCCGGTTCTGCTGTTGTGAACGCTCATCTTGCATTGCAACAACAATCCCTGTTGGCAAGTGGGTCATTCGAACAGCTGATGAAGTTTTGTTAACGTGCTGACCACCAGCACCGCTTGAACGGTAAACATCAACCCGGATATCTTTAGGATCGATATCTACATCCACATCTTCAGCTTCTGGCATTACCCCAACCGTCGCAGTTGACGTATGGACACGTCCAGCAGATTCAGTAACAGGAACCCGTTGAACACGATGCGCACCGTTTTCAAACTTAAGCTTAGAATAAACCTTATCCCCAGTAATCATTAAGGCAATTTCCTTAAAGCCACCGACTTCAGTTTCATTTCGATCCACAACTTCTACTTTCCAGCCTTGCTTTTCAGCATAACGAAGATACATGTTATATAGATCAGCAGCAAAGAGGCTTGCTTCATCCCCTCCGGCAGCTCCACGGATTTCCATGATAATGTTTTTATCATCATTAGGGTCTTTAGGAATTAGTAGAACTTCAAGCTCTTTTTCTAATTGTGCTTGTTCTTCGCGCGCTTCCGCTAACTCTTCCTTGGTTAAGGCCGTTAAATCATCATCATTTGTTTCACGCAATAGTTCTTCATCATCACTAATCGTTTGGGTGACTTTTTTATATTGATTATATTTTTCAACTGTTTCACGTAAGCTTCCTTCTTCTTTTGAAAGCTTCATAAAACGTTGCGAGTCGGCAATTACTTCTGGATCACTGATCAATTCATTTAGTTCATCGTAACGATCAGCAACTGCTTGAAGCTTATCGAAAATTTCTTCCATTTCCATTCTTGATTATTCCTCCTATTGTTTTAATTGGGGATGAAAATAGTGCTTCCGGCATACTGGGTAATATGATTCATTTCCTCCTATCTGGACTTGTTCTCCCTCATATACTGGCTTGCCATTATGAATCCGTAAATTCATTGTAGCTTTATGAGGGCAGAACCAACAAATTGTTTTCATCTCTTCAATTTTGTCAGCATAAATCAGTAAATATTTTGAACCTTCAAATAATTCATTCCGAAAGTCATTCTTTAGTCCAAAAGCCATTACCGGAATATTTAGCTCATCAACAATTTTGATTAATTGTAAGACATGCTCTTTCTTTAAAAACTGTGCTTCGTCGATCAATACACAATATATCTTACGGTCCATCTTATTAACATAATCGTAAATATTGGTATCATCCATAATTGGTTTTACTTTACGCTCTAGGCCAATCCGACTAGCAATGATGCCTCGACCAGAACGATCGTCAACACCACTCGTCATTAAAACAACCGGTTTCCCTTGTTCTTCATAGTTATGAGCAACCTTCAAAATATCGATTGACTTACCAGAATTCATCGCGCCATATTTAAAGAATAGTTGTGCCACTACAATTGCTCCTTTTTGTTTGCATAGTACTCTTCATTATATCCAAAAATTTGTGTCATTTAAATACTTCCACATTAGGAAAGAGTTTTTTACATTGAATAACTTTAATCTTATAATAATTTCAGTTTAATAACTTTCTTTTTGTTATCGTAAAGTTTAGAATTAAACGGTAATTTTAATCATCACTATTGTATCACTTACAATTGACACGAAAGGAATACATATATTCATGACAGTTCGAAGTTCATTTGCCGAATTTGCCGGGCGGTCAAGCTATTGGTTCCTCCATACTTTTATGAACGGAGGAAGTTCCCTTCCAGGAAAATTAACCTTAAAGCTTGATCCAAATATTCTCCAAGCCTTTAGCAAAAAGTACGACCTTGTTATTGTAACAGGGACAAATGGAAAAACATTAACCACCGCATTAAGCGTACGAGTTTTACGGGAAAAGTATGACCAAGTTCTTACTAATCCGACTGGTTCCAACATGGAGCAAGGAATCGTAACTACCTTTATTACGGCTCCCTATCCAAAGAAAAAAGGGCTGGCCGTCCTCGAAGTCGATGAAGCAAATGTAGTTAAAGTATGTAAATACATCACCCCAATTGCCTTTGTCTTCACCAACATTTTCCGTGATCAAATGGATCGTTACGGTGAAATCTACACCACTTATAACAAGATCTTAAAGGGGGTTAAATTAGCACCAAAAGCAACCATCATCGCTAACGGGGATGAACAGCTCTTTAACAGCAAAGACTTGCCTAACCCAATCATCTATTATGGCTTTAACCACGAAGAAAAAGAGCCTTTCAACGCCCCAGCTAACACTGATGGTCTCCTTTGTCCTAAATGTCAACACATTCTAAAGTATCGAATGCGAACTTATGCCGGGCTAGGTAACTACTTCTGTCCAAATTGTGGTTTCCATCGACCAGAATTAACGTATGCTGTTACCAAAATTGATAAGCTTACCCCCACGCATTCAACTTTTGAAATTGATGGGCAAAAATACACCATCGGAATCGGTGGTTTATATAACATCTATAATGCTCTTGCCGCTTACTCTCTTGGTCGTTTTCTCGGAGTGAGCCAAGCACATATTAAAGATGCTTTTGAATCAGACGAACGAGTTTTTGGCCGCCAAGAAGTCATTAATATCGATGGAAAACAAGTTACTTTGATCTTAGTTAAAAATCCAGTTGGTCTTAATCAGGTTTTAGATATGATTGAGACAGATGACAAGCCCTTTAGCTTTGCCTTCTTACTAAATGCTAACTATGCTGATGGAATTGATACTAGCTGGATCTGGGACGGCGACTTTGAAAAACTTACCCAACATCAAATCCCACAATACATGACGGGAGGAGAACGCTATAAAGATATTACCACTAGATTAACAATGGCTGGCGTAAAAGATATGTGGCATGAACCAGACCTTACCCAGGTAATTGATAAAATCAAGGAAATGCCAACTGAACATGTCTATATTCTGGCAACATATACAGCCGTTCTTCAATTACGCAAACAACTAGCAGAAAAGGGCTATATTAAAGGAGGAATGGACTAATGGCAAAATATCACTTACACCTCGCCCACCTCTACGGCGATTTATTAAATACTTATAGTGATGTCGGTAATATTATCGCCCTTCAATATTACGCTAAACAGATGGATACCGATATTAATGTCAAAGTCATTAGTATCGACAACGACTTTAATCCACAAGATTTTGATTTAGCTCTTTTCGGCGGTGGACAAGATTACGAACAACTTGTTGTCTCCAAAGATCTTCCAAACAAAAAAGCAGGCATTGACAAGTTTATTAATGATGGAAAGCCGCTGCTTGCTATTTGTGGAGGTTATCAACTTCTCGGCCACTATTATATCGGTGCTGATGGCGAAAAGATTCCGGGGCTTGGCATCCTTGATCACTATACTTTAAGCCAGGATAATCACCGTTTCATTGGTGATATCACCATCAAAAACGAAGAAAGCAATCAAGAGTACCATGGTTTTGAAAATCACAACGGCCGCACATTCTTAGGAAAAGGTGAGCGTCCGCTTGGTAAAGTAATTTCTGGTAATGGAAATAACGGTGAAGATCATACCGAAGGAGCAATCTATAAAAACACTTATTGCTCTTATTTCCACGGTCCCATTCTTACAAGAAATGGTGAGATTGCTAAAAAGATTCTTTTAGCAGCTCTTGAGCATAAATACCCCGATGCCGACTTAAGCAGTCAAAAAGCCCTAAAAATTAAACCTACATTTTAATTAAGGTGACAAACAGTGAACCAAACCATAACATTTGTATTTACCATTATTTTTTTGCTAGAAAGTTTTTGTGAAGTCCGTCTTTTCTCCCAACTACAAGCACTAGCCATTCAAAATCCAACTAGAATCCCACCACGCTTTGCAAAAGTTATTCGTCTTGAGCGTCGTTGGAACTGGATATCTTGGATCCTAATCATCTTACTATTTCTTACTTCATCAAATTTCACGATTTT
The DNA here is from genome assembly GCF_947381695.1 of Limosilactobacillus sp. DJ3M12. NCBI lineage: Bacteria > Bacillati > Bacillota > Bacilli > Lactobacillales > Lactobacillaceae > Limosilactobacillus > Limosilactobacillus sp. DJ3M12. The sequence goes on from NZ_CANCWY010000005.1 coordinate 44,296, forward strand.
ATGGGTAAGCCTAATCACATTGATTGAAACCTATGTTGTCTGGCGAATGGATAACATGAAAAGTAAGATGACTAGCGAAGATTAGAATACAAAAAGGGATGAGATTGAAGGAAAGTAAAAATTCCTTCTAACCTCATCCCTTTTAATTTTTTAAAAATTAATCTTTCCAGTAATAATCAGCATCAACGCAATCACAGCTGCTAAGGCGATAATTGTTGCTAACCACTTTTCTTTCTTACTCATTTTATTAGGAGCCCTGGCAAATAATGGTATTCCTAGCGCAAAAATAATCGCACTTGCAAATACATATTCAAGTCCCGAAGCAACTAACATATAGACGGAATAAAGAGAAGCTAACGTAGCAATAATCTTAAAGCCGAGGCCCATTTTTTCGCTAATTGCTAATTTCAACCCATATAACGCAGAGAGCAGGTAAGCAACTAAGGTCATCGTCGCAGCTAAAGTATATGCAATTGTATAGGCCATTTGAAGCTGTGGAAGCAGTAAAACTAGTAAACATACTTGCATAATAATTGTATATACAATTAATGCAAACCCAGGAACACCATGGCAATTAACAAGTTTAAATGCTCGCGGCATATCCCGATCATAACTGGTTACATATGCAATTTCTGGTCCAATCATAAACCAACTCAATAATGCTCCTAATAGAGAAATCAGTAAGCCAATTTTAATAATAAGGCTTCCCACTATTCCTAATGCTGTATGACTAAGGGCTGCTGCCAGTGGAACTGAAGTCTGACTAAGTTCTTTAGCAGGTAGAATCCCCATTGGAATAATAGAGATTGAAATATAGAGGACCAATACAATTACAAAGCTAATAATCGTTGCTAATCCAACATCACGTGGCTGCTTTGCCCGACGTGACATTGAAACAGCTGCTTCAATCCCAACAAAACACCACACAATAGTACTCATCGCACCACTAATTTGGTCTTTAAATGGGACATGCGTTTGATTAACAGCAAGAATGCTTGTCCAATCAGGAACATTAAAAACATGCGGCTGAAATGCAAAAACACCAACAATAACAACTAATAAAAGCGGTAAGATCTTAATAATCGTAATAATGGCATTGAGAATACTTGCCTCGCGGACACCAAACCATGTAATCGCAGTGTATCCCCACAGAATAATTGAGCCCCCGATAAAACACATTAATGGCGAAAGTTGATACGTCCCGAGCATACTATTTAAGGTCTTAAAAAAGAGCGAGATAAAAGCAATGTTACCAAAAACTGCTCCCATCCAATATCCCCAAAAGGAGTTAAAACCAATATAGTTGCCAAAGCCTTCCTTTGCATAAGTATAAATTCCACCGTTCATCTCCGGTTTGACAACAGAAAGCTTGTAGAAGACTAATACTAACATCAAAATTCCGAAGCCACCAATTAACCATGCAATTAACGCAGCCATTGGATTTGCTTTCAAAATCAAATCGGTTGGACTATTAAAAATCCCACCACCAATAATCGTTCCTACAATTAAGGTGATTAAGAGGAAGAGATTTAACTTCTTTTCCTTCACCTTAATCACCTCACTTATAAATATTCTTAAAATGTGGAATAATTATACATTATTTACCTAGCTAATGGCAATAGTTCCATTAGCAACAAGCCAAATTGCAATGATACTTAGGATTAAAATCAGCGCCATTGTCCACTTTTCAGCAGTTGTAACTTTACGATCATTTTCTTTACATGCTAAGTAGTAAATGTAGAATCCAGGAATAAAACTAATTGAAACTAATAATACTTCTTGCCATCCAGCAAGGAACATACATGCGAACATAAATGCAGCCGAGAGCAAACCAATTGTAAATTGTCCCCATTCTTGGTGTGCAGAACTGTATTTCATTTGGTAAAGTCCAACAAATAAGTATGAGAATAAAATTGCTGCACTACATAAGGAATATGCGAATTCATAGGCTTTATCAGTGAAAAGCAACGAGAACAAGAAGATTGTTTGCAATACCGCTGTAATCATCAAGGAAGCAGTTGGTGCCTTTTTAGCATTAACCTTTCCCCAAAGCTTTGGCATTGCTTTATCATCGGCAACTAACATCGTTGTTTCGGCTGGAAGCATTGTCCAAGAAAGCCAAGAAACAATTGTTGAGATGATTAAACCAACATTGATTAAAATCGAGCCCCAACTACCAACAGTTGCTTGAAGAACATGACCAATAGCTGGTTGACCCATTCCAGCTAATTCTGCCCGATTTAATGCACCATAAGGCAAAATCGAAATCAATACATAAATAACTACTAAAAGGCCAAAACTAATAAGAGAAGCTTCACGAGCGGCTGTAAGTGACTTAGCACGACTTGCCATAACAGAGGCACCTTCAACACCGATAAATACCCAAATTAATGTCATTAGGGTACCTTTCATTTGTTCCCAAACAGAACCAGTTGTGGTACCGCGAGAAGCATTATTAGCAACCCGTCCCCAGAAATCTGCTGTAAACATCCCAGCTTTGAAGCAAACAACCATCATTATAATAAAGATAACCAATGGTAAGACCTTGCAGATTGTCCCAATCATGTTAACAAAGGATGCACTTTCAACACCATTGTTAACTAAGATTGTCAATAGCCAACAGAAGATGATGGCAATAATAATTGATGGTAAGTTTTGACCACCTTTAAATGTTGGAAAGAACGTTCCAATCGAGCTCATTAACATAGTGGCAAAAGCAATGTTTCCCAGCCATGCGGATAACCAGTAAGACCATCCAGAAATAAATTCACCTAATGGTCCAAAGCCGGCACCAGCGTATGAGAAAATCCCTGAAGTAAGATCTGGTCGCTTTTCGGATAAATTATTTAGCGAGAGAACCAGCATTAAAAAGCCAATTCCAACAAAGATCCAGGCCAATAATGCAGGTCCTGGCGCTGCCGCTGCCGCTACATCACTAGTGATACCAAATATTCCGGTACCGATACATGAACTTACAATTAAGGCGATTAATTCGCCTCTACCAATACCTTTCTTTTGTTCATCCATAAATATCCCTCCTATGCAGTTTATGAATGCATATGTTGAATGATTAAGTCATAGACCATTTTAGCATCATCATTATCTTTACTGATGATAATCAAGGTGTCGTTTCCAGCAAGTGTGCCCACAACTTCCGGAATATCAAGTTCATCAAACATTCCAGCCAAAATCGTCGCATAGCTAGAATTTAGTGCGGTTTTGATTACGTTCATAAATTGAACAGTTTCAATTGTCCGCACATTATCATGAATCCCTTGATATAAGCGCTCAAAATTATGTTCGGGTGTCACATGAAGTTGAACATAATGGGTATGACCATCGCCATCATTTGCTTTAACAATATTCAACGCATGAATATCTCTTGAAATTGTTGCTTGTGTTGTTTCGAAACCTGCCTCAGTTAACAGCTTAAGCAATTCTTCTTGTGTCTCAATTTTACGATCATTAACCACTTGTTCAATATATTTTCTTCTTGCCTTTCGATCCATTCGTGTTCCCTTCTTATCATGTTAATTACACTAAAATGATACAAGAAAAAGCAGCAAAATTATACCCTTTCTAGATTACTCAGATAAATTTGCTGCTTTTATTATCTTATTTATTTCTTGAGATCTTCACGAACAATTGGACATGACATGCACCGTGGACCACCACGACCCCGTGATAATTCGCTTGAACGAACCTCGTGAACGAGAATACCATGCTTACGCAGCAAATCGTTTGAGACATAGTTCCGATCATAAGTTACAACTACACCAGGGGCAATTGCTAGTGTGTTAGAACCATCATTCCACTGTTCACGTGGGGCAATAATTGGGTCACCGCCACCAGTAGGAATCAAATCAATTTCCGGCTTATCAAGTGCCTTCTTCAAAATTTCTTTAAGATTTGTTTCATGAGTAATTGAAATTTCACCATTATTACCTGGGTGCATAATGTATGCATCAACATGTCCGCCATCATGTAAGATTGCTGGATGAACTGTAAATTGATCATAGTTAATCATTGTAAACACAGTATCAAGGTGCATCATTGCGTGATTGTGAGGAATATGGATAGCAATTACTGTATCATAATCAGACTTTTCGAAGAGACTTTCAGCTAATTCTGTAATAGCCTTTGCAGATGTTCGTTGAGAAATACCAATTGCTAATACATGATCGCTGAGAACTAATTCATCTCCACCTTCAATCCGGCCTTCAGGATAACGGTTTCGCCATACTTCAACACCTTTGTCAGCAAAACGCTTATTGTGCTTAATGATGTACTCAGTAAAGAGAGATTCGCGTTGGCGTGCCTTAAAGGTCATATGATTAATGGTAATTCCATCCCCGATACATGCCTGTTGGTCACGAGTAAAGTATGCATTTGGCATTGGATCCATATAGAATGGGTAATCCTTATCTTCTGCTAATTCTGTAAGAGAAGCATACTTAGTTTTAATCTCATCTTTACGTACACCAGCAATAATCTTGTTAACCATGTCCTTAGTACTGAAACTAAGTAAGAATTCCTTTAAGCCGTCATGGATTGCTCCAGCAGCATAACCGGATTCAGCAATGATCTTTTCAAGGAATTCTTCTTTGATATTATCATCTGCTAGTGCGTCTGTTAATAAATCTTCAAGATACAATACCTCAGCGCCATTATCGCGTAACGTTTGGGCGAAAAGGTCATGTTCTTCTTGAGCGATCGGTAAGTATGGAATGTCATCTACGAGCATCCGGTGAAGAATTTCAGGATAAACATTTTCGATTTCCTTACCTGGTCGATGCAACATAACTGTCTTAAGCTTTCCAATTTCTGATGTAACGTGAATTGGACTTTGCATACAATATCACTCCTTTTTGAAGTATCACTTGACTACAACTACATCATATTAGTTTATGTAAACGTTGTCAAATGCCGTCAAATCAATATTTAGTGAATCATATAAAAAGAAGTTATTAATATAAATTATCGACAGTTTTTATACATTTCTTACCCCTAAAGCGCATATTCTGTGAAAGCGGTTATTCAATTGACTGCATATAAATTTCACAAAGTTTTTTCTTTTTCTTTTAAATAAATTGCAAAAAGTTGGTCACGAGCATCTAAATATTCTTGATTTTTAGCACTGGGATGGACGCGATTTGTCAATACAATAAAGCCTTGGTCAGTTTGACGATCTAATACCATCCAAGTTCCCGTAAATCCAGTGTGACTAATCAAAAGGTGGTGGTCTTTAGCGTGAAACAGTTTCCATCCAAGAGAGCGACTATGTGGACCAGGAATTCGTGTTTGATCTGTAAAAAGAAGATCAGTTGTTTCAGAAGTAAGAAGACCTTTTAAATTATTTTCAATAAGTGCGTGACTAAAGACCTCTAAATCTTTCAACGATGCAAAGAGGCCAGCACATCCACAACTTTCTCCCAAAATATACCCTTTAGGATCGTGAGTTTCTCCTCTAATTAAGCCCCGTTTTTCTTGTACTTCTGTTGGTACACAGTTAGCTGGTTGAGGCCTAAATGTCGCAGTTGGCATATTTAATGGTTTAAGGACCTGTTCTGTAATAACCTTTTGAACTGGTTGATTATAAATTCGTTCAATAATCCATCCTAAATACAAATAGTTTACATCCGCATATTTGATTTGGCGGTTCAAGCTATCCTCCACATGCATTTTCGTCAAAAAAGCATTCTTTAGTTCGGAGGCAGTCAACTCATTACGATGGGGAATATAACCAGTAATCCCAGAAGTATGGGTAAGAAGATTGCGAATAGTTGGTCGGTCATCATTAAATTCTGGTAAGAACTTCTTTACCGGATCATCTAAAGACAATGTTCCTTTCTGAATAAGCTGGGCAATAACCGGAACTGTTCCTATCACTTTCGTTAGTGAAGCAATATCATAGAGCATGCCTGGTTTTAATATTTCAGTCTCGGGATAAATTTGGGCCATCCCTGTTACTTCCTTAATCGTATGTTGATGATCAAAAATCAAATAGCTAACTCCTGGAACAACTCCCTCTTTAACCATTTGGTGTAATTTAGTAATTGTTAAATCGTATTTATTCATCGTTTTAATTCACTTCCTCAATAAGGTTTATTTTAACGTAAATCAGACAAAGGAAAAATATCCAGAAATTTATTAAACAAAATCAGTCAATTGTGACAAATAAGTCAAAAATGTTACAAAATCATTTCAAAAGGCGGTATAATATAGGTGTAATGATGTTATAAAAATAAGAGAGATTGAGGGGGTCATTAAAATGATGAAGATGACAAATAAAGTTTTAGCAAGTTCATTAGTAATTTTAGCAGCCCTTGGACTAGCTGGGTGTACCAATAGCGCAGCAGCTCCAACAAAGACATCTACTTCTGCGACAAAAGTAAGTCAACAAACAAGTAAAAAGGCGGCCTCCTCCACTAGTAGCGAAAAGGCAAAGGAGCAAACCTCTGCACCTACTAGTGTACAGTCCACTTCTTCAACAAATACAAGCTCAACAAGCGCAAACTCAAAGGTAGCTAACAGTTCAGAAAAATCAACTAATCAAACGGCAAAAGCTCCTAGTTCATCCATAACTAGTAGTTCTAGCAGCCAATCAGCAACTACCAATTCCACTTCCTCAGCACAAAACGATCAACAAGTCCTAACGAGTTTTGTCAAGACAAGTGGTGTTCAACAAGATGGCAATCATTATTACATGACTAAGAATAATCAAAATAATAATTATCAAATTGAAGTTCGCAATAACCAAGGCGGCGATCCAAATATAGCTCACCTTACTGGTATCTATCAATATGACCCCGCTACAAATCAAATCCATGAAATGAACCCAATCACCGGCAATTATGATAATTAATATTTTTAACTCAAAAAGGAGTACAGAGGGAATTTACCATTAGCGGTTTATTCCTCCTGTACTCCTTTATTAATTCATTTATTTAAAATAGCCTTTAAATGCAGCAAAGATTCCCTTTTTATTTCCAGTTTTATCATCATCGTTCGACTTAATTTGTTCGATTGTTGATTCTGCCTCACTATTACCATGAGGGGTTACTGCTACTAATTTCTTTAAAGTAATAGTATAGGTCTGTTCCCCGGCCGTAAAATGATGATCAGCAGGGAAACTATTTTCATCAAGCACATATCCCTCATCTTCAAATGACTTAATTTGCGGAGTTGGATCGTAGTTAAATTCTTCACCGGTTACCCCAGTAAGTTCCTCGGATGTTAATTTTGCACCAGTTTGGTCAATAAATTTAACCAAAATTTTAGCTGGTTGTGGAGTGTAACTGATCTTTTCATTTCGATCGCTCGCATTGTCATCAACCTGTTCAGCTAGAATAGCAGATGCATCATACCCCGCGATTGGTGCTGGAATATATTTAGGGATCACTCCTTTGCTCCACTCTTACCAAATGTCACTACCAAGCACTTCATCATGAACGCCAAAACGAGTAGCAATTGCTTCCTGAGTTACAACTTGTTGTGTTTTATCAGGCATTGTAATCTGAATCGTTCGCGTTACGTGATGTTCCTTCTTTAGGGGAGTAGTTTGGTGAGTGAGGTAAACATAATATTGTTGTTCCAGACTACCAGCAAAGCACTTCCCCTTTAATGCCCCTTTATCAGCCTTAAACAATTCATACCCGTCATCTTCAAAATTCCATAGTTCATTACTATATGTTTGTCCTTCTGTAACATTTAATCTTTGGGTCCGATTATCAATAATCCGCCCAGAAGAAGGCTTGATAATTGGTAATCGATTATCAGGGACATCAACATAAAAGACGGTAATTTGTTGTGTCTGTAAATCTTGTTTACTAATAATAACCTTATATTCTTTTTCTTGATCACTGTCTTCGGCTATTAAGCGAGCATTTTGTGGCAATTCATTATTAACAATCACGTAACCTTCATCAGCAAGACGGTCAGTTTCAACTGTTGGCATATGACTGATCAAGTCGTCAGCAAGTCCAGAAACTATTTGCTCATCAATTACATCCCCAGCTTCATCAACATATTTAATCTTGACACTAACTTGCTTTGGATGGTAGATAATATTAATATTGCTATCTTTTGACGTTAATGAAATTAGTTCAGCATCAACGTTTTTACCCGTATATCCAGGAACATGGGGGTGCGGTAACTGCGGGGAGAGTAGCTTTACTCCAATCACTCTATGTTTTTTCATTAGTCGTTTTATCAGTAATTCCAAAACGCTGAATTTTTCCAGTTTGCTTAATGATCTGCTTGGATCCATCTGGCATATTAAAAGTAATTGTTCGTGTTACTTGATGATCTTCATTGATTTTTTCAATTTTATGAATAAGATAAACATAATAATCTTTAGCTGGTCGTCCACCGACATAGGTCCCTAATTTAGCACCTTGGTCATATTCATAAATCTCAAAGCCGTTTTCTTCACCCCAGAGTTCATTATGATAATCTTCATCACCTTGGCCAGTAAAAGTTTGGGTTTGATTTTCGAGAATCTTTTCGTCACTTGGTTGTAAATCATCTTTGGTTTTATCAGGGATATTAACCAAGTCAACATAGTAAACATTAATTGTCTGTTTATTTTCAACCATCCTTACCTTTGCCAGTGAAGTGATTAACATATCATTGTCCTCACTCCCGTTAAGGAAATAACCAATAATGACATTATAATCACCAGGGGTTGCATCGACTAATTCAGAATCATCCACAATAAATGTTTGCTCAGGACTAACCGGAAGTTCCTCATTAGTTGCGGAGAGACCACAAACTTTTTCAATCCCGCCAAATGAATTCCAATCATCTTTTGCCTCTGCCTTAAGCGTAAATGATTTAGTAATAAGAAGTTGGTGAATGACAACATAAGGAATGAAGTCAAAACTTTCAAAATCAAGATAAGTAGGTTGAACCATAAAGGCAGAGGCCTCCATTAACTTTCTCCCTGTCTTATCAACATTGACTGAAAATCCCTTTTCTTGAATCGCACCTTGAATAGCGGCCAGCTTAAAGAAGTATTGACCGCCTTGCCACATTACATTATCTCCATCAGTCTCAAATGAAATTTCATCGTTAAAGTTACTGATCGCATATGGTACTTCACCCAAAGTTGGCATCATTGCTTGAACATCTTCTGGAAATACCTCATCACCATCTTCAGTTCGGCTGAATGCCATGAATGGGATATTTTAATAGGCATCATGGGCAAAAAACAGGCGTACTTAAGCGGAAGTTTAATTGTGACGTTGTATGCTTATTAACTGTTAAATCATAAAAGGCATATTCATTTAAATTAAATTGCTCTTGAGTATTAATATTTTCTAGATTTGTAATCTTAAAAGGAAATTCAACACGGTAAGAACTGTTTGGCAATAAGGAACCAAATACCATAACCGCTGTTACCTTTTCCCAGCTAAAATCATCACGCTGCTTAAGAGTATCAATCGTTGAATACTCTCCTTCGTGTCCTTGGCAACTATAGGTAATATCAAATCCAGGAATTACATTTCCCTTTTCATCCTTATATTCAAGACCGTCAAATTCATTAATCCGCGCCCCATCAAGTACAATTTGTACCGTTCCTTGTTTCCCTTCAAATGTAGGCAGCGTATAGACAACTTCAACTGATTTGGTAGTTTCTGTATTATTTTTCAAATGACCATATCCACTAAAATCAGTAGCTGCGCGATAATTAACTAATGATGCCGTTTCACTCATTGAATTACGACTAACAAGCGAACGATCTTTATCCTGACTTTCACTATTAGTTGCCTGTAAGTAAGTCCCATGCATTAAGCCACCTAAATCATCAATTAGTTGATATTCACCTAATGCTGGATTATTTTTTATTACCGGTTCTTGGCCGTTCAATTTTTGTTGTTGAGCCGCAAAATTTGGCACCGCTTTAAGCATTTTTTCCAATAATGGCGTTCTATTGAGTGAAGCAACGCTTGAAGCAGATTTCTCCCCTAATTTCACTTGTCCGCTAACAGTTTCAACCGGGGCAAGCTCAACACCAAGTACCTCATTTTTTTGATCTCATCTGTATCAAGCATCTTTTTTCTCCCCCTTAAATACTTTTATAATTCGATAACTATTATTTAATATCGAGTATAATATACTTCATTCTTATTTCAATACTGATAAATTGTTTAGGAATATACCTCTCAGTATTTTTTGCTTTTCGTTCTTGATATATCAACGATTTTACGTTATTAGTGATAATAAAAAAGAACAAAAGAATAATTTTTCATATAAAAAAATCATCTTTTGTTCCTTTGAAAGCAGTTTATTCTTTTATCATTAGATATTTGATTACGAATAAAAATTATTATTGTGGGCCATCGCTAACATAGCCATTGTTTTCTTGACTATAGGCAGGAGTACTTGGTTCTTGCGCAGGAGCAGTCGGGGTACTGCTACCAGAGGTCCTATTTCCACCGCCATTGCCACTATATCGTGGACGAGAAGTATTGTAGCTTCTTGAAGTTCCTCCGTTATTCGATGAAGCTGCTGTCGTGCTGCTTGAACTTTCACTATTACTTTGCGCGGTGGAAGCAGTCGAGCTTGAAGACGAGGAAACTGTGCTACTTACTGAGGAAGCAACTGAAGAAGAGCTAGAACTTACTGAACTACTACTTGATGAACTTTCTTGGGCATTATCATTTTCCTTAACCTTTAACTGCTTGGTTACCTTTTGATCACCACGTTCAGCAATAATATCATAGGTACCAGCTACATCAAATGTATAAGTATGGTTAACCAATGATTCGCCCTTACTTGCTTTAAATGTCTTAACTATCTCTTTGCTCTTATGTCCCCGGATTGTCAAAGTAGTTTGTGGAGAAACCTTAAACTTAACTTTTGCTTCTCCATTATCATTTAAAGTAACTTTCCGATCAAACTGAATCGAAACCTTACCCAAATCATCACTGTCGGAAGCAGTATATTCAACATTCTCGGTCTTATCAGTTTGAGCTGGCTTTGCTTCTTGGCGATGTGAATGAATGCTACCAAAAATTATTCCCCCAACACAAATTACTAAGACAGCGACCAGCGTCCAGTTAAAAAAGACACGGCCCCCACTCACGAAATTATTACCGTTGCGGTTCTTCCGTAACTGAGAAAAATATTGAGCAGCTAAAATAATAATCGCAATAACTGCTAATACTATCATTAAATTCATTACTCGCATAATTAACTCACCAAATCCATCCTATTCTTTTTCTATTTACACAAATCCATCATAGCATCAATTAAACCTTTTCTTAACGCTTTTACTAAATTTGTAATATAAATAAAAAAGTCTGTTACCAAATGAGTAACAGACTCAATCATATTCACCCGCACGGGGATCGAACCCGTAACTCCGCCTTGAGAGGGCGACGTCTTAACCAATTTGACCAGCGGGCAATAACGTACAAATAGAAGTATACGTTAATTTCAATTTTTCGTCAACTTAAAATCAAATTAATTTAATATTCATTTTCAGTGTCAAGCAAAATCGATTCTGCTAATAGAATTTCATTGTAAAACTCAAAAAGATAGTCGCGACGATTTTCCTTTTGAGATACCATATCAAGATATTGTCTTTCAGCCCGGAATGCCCATAATAATGCTCGTTGTTCCAGTTCCTTTTCCTGCTCATTGAACTCTGGATAGCGACTTGCTTTAGCCCATTGGTGCCAAAAGTCTGCGAATGAATTAGCACTCTTTTGACCCCGTGAATCATAAACGACACTTTCTCGAATGTTTTCTGGAAGGTATATCTTTTCCAAGGCCCTCAAGCCTTCTTTAACCATTTCTTGCCGTAAACGCTGAATCTGTTTTCCCGTCTCCTTACTTGACATATCATGATCAAGAATAAAGCGAAATACGATTCGATTGAAGGCACCACCATACTCAAAATAATAACAAGCATTTCTGCTAACATAATCATGTCAAATTGTGCTGAGCTAACATTGTCAATAATCATATATACTAAGGCTAGTGTTACTGCTCCATGGACTCCCCCCAGAGCAAAAATTATACTTTCCTTATTACCCATCTTTGATAATAGTCCATAGAAATAACGAACAAGGAGATTAGTAAGATAGAGTAAAATTCCAATCACAATCCATTGTGAATTTGTATTCCCAATAATTAAGTCATCACGAATGATTCTGACAACCAATACTCCCAAAATAACGAAGACGGTATTATTTAAGAGCTCCCGAATCAATTTTAAAAGTACTAGCCCATTATGAAATTGGCGGGGTGTTATAAAACGACTTCGGACACTTTCGCTATTCTGCATTAAACCAGCGCAAACTACGGCAATAATCGCAGATACTTCTAATTCTTCAGCTATAAAGTAAATAAAGAATGGCGTACTAACAAATAATAATATTTGCGCATTATAAGCATCATGGTTAATTCGCCCTAAAAATTGACGAAAACTGATCATTACAAGGGCTGCCAAAATGCCAATAATTATCCCGCCACCAGCTGAACGCAAAAAGTCAAAAAATGTTTGTTGATAGTTGAACTGACCGTTTTTCACCCACAGTGCCATTGCAGCTACTAAGATAATCCCAGAAGCATCATTAAATAATGACTCCATTTTTAAAAGATTTTCTTATCTTTCAGGAACAATTAAACCTTCTGAAACTGATTCAGTTGCAGTAGCATCGGTCGGAGTACTTAAGGCACCCATCAGAAATGCTAGTGCCAGTGGAATTTCTAAAAGCGATACAGTAAAACCTGCAAATATTGTTCCTACAATCACTAAGAGGACAGCCGTTTCAAAGATTTGTCGCAACCTTTTTCCAATTAAATTTATTCTCGTTGATTGCCCCTTAAAATAAATCAATGGAGCTACTATATACATGAATACTTCTGTGTGGAAAGGAGCAACACGACTATTAAAAAAGGGAACTAAGCCAATAATTAAGCCGACGAAAATACTAATATAATTAATTGAAAAGTGCGGAAAAAAGCTGGAAATAATACTACTTAAAACTGCCGCTACCGTTAAAACAATCGTTGAAACAAGCACTACAAAACTCTCCCTTTATAACAAATAAGCTGTGACATCTTTTGTCGCAGCTTACATTGCGTTATTCAAATGATAATTCTAATAAATATACTTTCTCTTCTGGAATATGACAGGTGGTCGCCCAAACATCATGGTAATTTTTCTTCGTTCCATTGGTCATCGAAAAATAGCTATCAAGAAGGTCACCATTCTTTGCCACAAAATCATTTGACAAACGATTGACCATGAAACGATCAACGGGAAAATAAAATGAAGCATCCGCTATCTTTAAGGAATCATCAAAAAGAACCATAACCGTATTAGTATAACGTGGTCTAATGCTTTTAATTAACTCTGGATGATGCTTTAGTTTTGTTAAAACATAATAAATTGAATCAGAATTACTAGCCATATTCGTCCCCTCACTTGACTGTAATTATAACAAATAACTTCCTTATCAACAAAAGACCTGCTAGATTAGCTAGCAGGTCTTTTGTTAGAAGTTGGGCATACTGGTCTCGAACCAGTAAATTATGGATTCAGAGTCCACTGCCTTACCAGTTTGGCGAATGCCCAATAAATTAAACTTACAACGATATATACTATACATGGAAGTAGCTTAATAGTCAACTCTTTTTTTATCATTTCTCTTCAGCACGTAATCGTTGGTGTTGACGGGTGCAACGCCATTTTGTAATTAAATCGATAATGGGATGTTTTTTAGAATTACACCAGTAATCAATATCGGCCCAAATTTGCTTTTGCGTCCATTTGTCATAATCATGATGTAAGAAATTATAGTTTTTTAAGGCCGATTGCTTTTTCCAAATGGTTGCCATTATAAATTGACTTCGTGTCCGTTGCACATTTTTTTTAACCTGTGACGGATCAACTGCTTCCACCCCTATTACTTTTGCCGTTCCAATTGGCGGAATAGGCTGACCACTTGGCAAATACGGCGCTAAAGGAACATTGATCAATGCATCAAGAATAACCCCTTGCCAATCTTCTCGTGTCTCATAACGATGCATTAACCCCGGCTCAACATCATTAGCAATTAAATAATCGCACGTTTTTCCCCAGCTTAATCGAGTATGAACTAAAAATGCAGCTGCCATTTTAAATACTCCTCCATCATTTTTATTAATATTTTACCGCAAAATCCTTTTACTTTGTGCAGAATATAACAAAAAGAAGCTAAGAATTATATTTCTTAACTCCTTATAATCTTAGTTTAAGCCTGAACAACATGGTCTCCCGCAATCTTAGTTTTATTTAACAGCAGAGAAGAACTAACAACAGAAACAGAACTAAAGGCCATTGCTAGGCCGGCAAGCTCCGGACTAAGCGTAAAGCCCACAAATGCAAATAGCCCTGCAGCGATTGGAATGCCAATGACATTGTAAATGAGCGCCCAGAAGAGATTTAATTTAATCCGGTTAAAGGTCTTCTTAGAAGTATCAAGTGCCCGGACAACTCCTCGCAAATCGTTTTGAACGAGAACGATTCCACCAGAGTCAATTGCGATATCAGTTCCAGATCCCATTGCAATTCCAACATCAGCTGTCGACAAAGCAGGGGCATCATTAATTCCATCACCAACAAAAGCAACTTTTTTACCCTTGTCCTGAAGTTCCTTAATTTGTTGAGCTTTGTCATTCGGCATTACTTCAGCAATTACCCTATCGATACCAACTTCATCAGCTATTGCTTGAGCTACCCGTTTATTATCACCAGTTAACATCACAGTCATTAATCCACGTGCTTTTAGCTCCGCAATTGCATCTTTTGAACTCGACTTCGGAACATCTTGAATGGCAACTAAGCCGATTATTTCCCCATCAAGACCAACATAAACAACTGTTTTAGCTTCGTTCTGTAATTTTTCTGCACGTGATGCCATTTCCCGGGAAATATTTACATCAACCAAAAGCCGATTGCTACCAACAAATGCTACTTGCCCATTATAATCTGCACGCACACCTTTACCTTCAATTGCTTCAAATTTATCTACCTTTACTGGTGAGATCTCTTTATTTTTTGCCTTTTGAAGAATTGCAGATGCCAACGGGTGCTCAGACGATTCCTCAAGACTAGCAGCGATTGTTAATACTTTTTTAGCATCGCCAACAATATCAGTTACAACTGGTTTGCCGACCGTAATTGTCCCTGTTTTATCAAACACAACAGTATCAATATTACTTACTTCTTGAAGAACTTCACCATTCTTAATAAGGACACCCATCTTAGCACTTCTTGCAGTACCAACCATTAATGCTGTTGGAGTTGCTAAACCTAATGCGCACGGACAGGCAATGACAATTACTGAAACAGCAAATAATAATGCTTGAACAAATGTTGCGCCAACAAAGGAATACCAAATCATAAATGTCAAAATAGCAATAATCATTACTGCTGGGACAAACACATTTGAAATCTTATCTGTTAAGTTCTGGATAGGAGCATGACTGGTTTGCGCTTTTTTTACTAGGTCAACAATTTGGGCAAGCATTGTATCCGCTCCAACCTTTGTGGCTTTAAAAGTAATCGTCCCATTATTATTAATTGTTGAACCAACAACAGTATCGCCAACTTTTTTCATTACCGGCATACTTTCACCAGTAACCATCGACTCATCCAGAGAAGTTACCCCTTCCAGAATTGTTCCGTCTACGGGTACTTTTTCACCTGGCTTGACCCGAATAAGGTCGCCAACTTGAACTTGATCGAGTGGTACTTTGACAAATTTACCATCTTTTAAGACTTCAGCATCGTTTGCTTGAAGGCCCATCAACTTACCAAGAGCATTGGAAGCATTGTTATGCATTTTTTCTTCCATCGCATCCCCCAGTAAAACAAAGACAGTAACAAAAGCAGCACTTTCAAAATAAACTGCCCTATCAGTTATCATTGCAAAAATACTATAAAAATAAGTGACAGCTGTTCCTGTGGCAACTAGGGTATTCATATTTGCACTATGTTTCTTAAATGCAGCGATCGCACTTTTCCAATATGGAAATGCTGAAATTGCCATAATAATAGTAGTAGTAATTAATGCTATCCAATTATAGGCAGGCATCATCCAGTGAAAAGGCATCGCAAGCATTTGTATTAACATTGGAATTGATAATACAAATGAAATCCAAAATCGCTGAATGTTTGTGAGCTTCATTACTTTACAATAACCTTTCCATGAAACATATCCATTCCGCAAGCATAGTTATAAGTTCCTGGCTTGTCAGTTGGAATATCAACAGTAACTTCTTTTTTACCGTCTAACTTCTCATCAATCCCAAGTTCCTTAAAGACGACTTCGTTCATACATCCCATATTATCAGACGGGATAAACTTTAATTGAGCTGGTTTGCCCTGCTTGAAAATAACCGTTTCTGGCTTGTAACCATGGTTTTCTGCATTAACAACAACTTTTTTAGTTTGATTTTTTGAAAAAATACTCATTATTTAACAATCACCTTTCCATGAAACATATCCATTCCACAAGCAAAATTAAAAGTCTGGGCTTTATCTGTTGGAATATTAATCGTCGTAATCTTTTGCTTTGTTAAGTCCTTATTAACTCCTAGCTGTTCAAATACTACATGTGATAAACAAGCCGTCGAGTCATGCATATCAAAGTTAACTTGAGCCGGAATTCCCTTTTTCAAGGTAACGGTTGATGGAGAATAACCACCATTAACGACAATCGTTGCAGTTTGTTCATCATTAACAATAGTTGATTTTCCCGCCGACTCTGTATGCTTTCCGAAGAACCACCAAACAATAAATGCAATCAAAAGTAGGGCAATAATTATAACGGCAATTCTCAATATTTCCACCTTCTTTTAGTTTACAATTGTAATTATATTATAGGTACAGCATACTATCAAAGTTTACAGTTGTCAACAATAAAGAAAAAATATTAAATAATGGACGTTTTACTCTTTTTTAATTAGAATTTAAATACTAGGGGGGTGTGACCGATTAAGAAGTCCAATTTCTTATTAACCTTATTTTATTTATTACTCTTTGGCGGAATTATTTGGTTTTATCAAAATAATTCTACCTTTCAAGAACAATTTAATATTGGCATTCATAATGCTCAGGTGCTTACTCAATCGTGGCTACACCGAATAACCGGCAAAGAAGTTGCAACCCCAACTAAACAAAACGCTGACCAACAAACTGGGGCACAAGATACACCCGCTGATGCACGCTGGGAACAAAACTCTGCAACGATCTATGTTAATATCAGTAATCCAGTATTAAAGAATGCAACAGAAACCGCAATTGCCCAATGGAATAACACGAAGTCATTCACATTTAAAATCGTTAATGATAAGAATGCAAATATTAGTGTTTCCGCTGTTAATGATCCAAATAATGGGGCAGCGGGGCTTACCAATACAAGCATGAATTCCGCAACTGGATATTATCTGCACGCAACAGTAGAGCTAAATTCTTACTACCTATTAAATCCTGCCTTTGGCTACTCACAAGAACGAATCGTAAATACTGCTGAGCATGAATTAGGGCATGCAATTGGTCTACAGCACACGAACAAGATTTCTGTGATGCAGCCAGCTGGATCATATTATCCCATTCAATCACGAGACATAGAGGCTGTGAAGGCTTTATATTCACGAACTCCACAACCAATCATCGCCGAAAACAATTCCAACAGATAGTCATAATTAAAAGGTCGAGCTCACTCTTCACAGAATTGGTATGGTAAAATAAAATAGCAAATCTAATTGGAAAGAGTATTTTTATGTCAAATAAAAAAGTTTTAGGTACAGCGATGATTATTACTGCCTGTACCTTTTGGGGTATTTCAGGGCTTTTTGCGAAGGCCCTTTTTAATGTTAGTAGTTCAATTACATCAATGTGGTTAACGCAGGTTCGAATGGTTTCAGCTGGAATTATTTTAGTCTTATTAAGCCAAATTCGTGGGGAGCATCCCTTTCAAATTTTTAAGGATCTTCACTCTGCATGGATTATCTTTGCATATGGTGTTTTTGGGTTAGTCCCGGTTCAATATGCTTATTTTATGGCTGTCCAATATGGGAATGCTTCGATAGCAACCATCCTTCAATTTATCGGGCCCTTTTTTATCATTGCTTATCAAGCTGTGTTTCGACACCTGCCACCGCGACGAATTGAAATTATTAGTGCAATTATCGCCTTTTTAGGTGTTTTTATTATCGCAACTCATGGCCAATTTAACCATTTAGCAATGACGCTTAGTGTTTTAATATGGGGATTAATTTCTGCAATTGGTGTTGCAACAAACACCTTAATTCCACAAAACATGCTTCGCAAAGGTCGAGTTCCCTCATTAATTATTACGGGGTGGGGGCTATTATTTGCCGGATTAACCTTAGTACTTATTCACCCTAGTCAACCACATATTCCTAACGTTCCTTCAGTTTGGTTATATGTGTTAGGCATTCTAGTAATTGGGACCTTAATTCCCTTTCAGTTAGCTAATAATTCATTAAAATATATCGATGCAACTACATTTAGTTTAATGGATGCATTTGAACCTTTATCAGCAACAATTGGTTCAGTCCTGATTTTTCATTTACAAATGACGGGAGCAGATATTCTTGGTTCGATTTTAGTTATCGTTGCAGTACTTGCGATTAACATTCGCATTCCACAGAAAAAATTAAAGAGTAGCTAAAAAAAGAAGGTGGCCAGGATTTTATTTTCCTAACCATCTTCTTTTTAGTTATCACGAATAACTGTCCCGACTTTACCGGTAAGAGCATCATCAAGACCATCTAATGAAGTAATTAATGCTTCTCGTTCTGGATGACCTTCAACAAATGAAAGACATGCTTCAATCTTAGGTAGCATACTACCAGCAGCAAACTGTCCTTCCTTCATGTATTTCTGAGCTTCTGCAACGTTTAACGTCTTAAGAGCTTTTTCATCCGGCTTTCCATAGTTAACATAAACATGATCAACGGCAGTTAAAATAATTAACTTATCAGCATTGATCTTGTCAGCTAGCAAGGCACTTGAACGGTCTTTATCAATAACCGCTGGAACTCCTTCAAGTCCTTTATCAGTGATGATTACAGGTACACCACCACCACCACCGGCAATAACAAGCTTGTCAGCGTCAATCAATGTTTTGATGCTATCAAGTTCCATAATCTTCATCGGTAGTGGAGAGGGAACAACTTGACGGTATCCACGGCCCGCATCTTCTTTAAAAGTGTAGCCCTTTTCTTTGGCAATTTCATCAGCTTGTTTTTTAGTGTAGAAGTCGCCAACCGGCTTTGATGGATTTTCAAAAGCAGGATCATTAGGGTCAACTGCAATTTGCGTTACAATCGTTGCCACACTCTTATTCATCCAACGACGGTGTAATTCATTTTCTAAACTTTGTTGCAAATGGTAGCCAATATAACCTTGACTCATTGCGCCACATTCTGGGAAAGGAAAAGCAGCAGTTTTACCGTGTTCAGCAGCAAAATTCATCCCTAAATTAATGGCACCCACTTGTGGACCATTACCGTGGCTAATAACTACTTGATTCCCTGCAGCAATGAGCCCAATTAATGAGGAAGCAGTATTCTTTACTAACTTTAATTGTTCTTCAGGTGATTTGCCTAATGCATTTCCCCCTAAAGCAACGACTACTTTAGCCATGGCAAATGCCTCCTAATTAGTTTTGTTCACCCAAAGTTGCAACCATTACAGCCTTGATAGTGTGCATCCGGTTTTCGGCTTCACGGAAGACAACTGAATGTTCACTTTCGAATACTTCGTCAGTAACTTCCATTTCCTTTAAGCCAAACTTCTTTTCAATTTCCTTACCAACTTCAGTGTCGAGGTTGTGGAATGCAGGAAGACAGTGTTCAAAGAGAACATTAGGGTTTTCAGTAGCCTTCATAACATCCATTGTTACTTGGTAAGGCTTAAGAAGGTTGATCCGCTTTTCCCACATATCATCAGATTCACCCATTGATACCCAAACATCAGCATAGATTACGTCCATACCTTTGACACCTTCTTTGATGTCATTAGTAACAACAATCTTAGCACCAGTCTTGGCAGCAATTTCATTAGCCTTATCTAGAGTTTCCTTAGTTGGTTCCAATTCCTTAGGAGTAACAACGTGGTATTCCATCCCCATTACAGCGGCACCAAGCATCAATGCATTTGAAACATTGTCTTGACCGTCACCTACAAAGGCAAACTTGATGTCCTTGTAAGGCTTCTTCAATACTTCGTGAGCGGTTAAGAAGTCAGCAAGTACTTGTGTTGGGTGGTCTTCGTCAGTTAAACCATTCCAAACTGGTACACCAGAGTACTTAGCTAAAATTTCAACATTGCGTTGTGAGAATCCACGGTATTCGATACCATCAAACATTCCACCAAGAACTCGTGCAGTATCCTTAACAGATTCCTTGTGACCGATGTGCGAACCTGATGGGCCAAGGTAAGTTACATGAGCACCTTCATCCTTAGCACCAACTTCAAAAGAACAACGAGTACGAGTAGAACTCTTTTCAAAAATTAAAGCAATGTTCTTACCTTCAAGATTCTTGCCTTCATAACCAGCATATTTTGCCTTCTTTAAATCTTCAGCAAGATCAAGCATGTATTCCATTTCCCGAGTGTTAAAATCTGCAAGAGTTAAGAAACTACGATTACGTAAATTAAAAGCCATTTTTATTTCCTCCTAAGGTTTTAATACAAGTACTATAATAGGCTAAAGTTTCATAATACTTCAAAAAGACTCCATAAATAACAGAAAAAATTCAGCGTTTTTTTGCAGCAATCTCTTTATTCACAAGGATGTAAGCGGAAACAGATACACATTTGTAAAACAGCAACTCTATTGTCTATTATCTTCACAAAGAGTAAAATTAAATAGTGTTTCAAAATACTTCAAACAACATCAAGAAATCGGTGAAAATACATGAATTTTTATATTTTAGATAATGATAGTAAAATTATTCATTTATTATCCAATATTATTGAAAATGATTTCAACAATACTGTCGTCGGAACAACTTCTAACCCGCAACAGGCCTATGACGATGCAATGCGCCTAGGAATTGATATCATGTTTATCGATTATGCAATGCCAGCAATGGATGGAGTTCAACTTATTCAAAAAATTCAGGACAGTCATCATTATCCACACTTCATTATGACTGCTCAAGCAATTCTGCCTTCTGTTAAAACAAGTGCATATCAACATGGAATTGATTTTTTTATTGAAAAACCACTAAACATTGCAGAAGTTAAGTCAGTGATTAAACTAGCAGCGCAAAATATTAATATGTCTAACCGCCTCCTTCAAGTTTTGGACCTTGTAAGCGGTGCTGCAACGAATAATAATACAGTTACGATCAGTGGGAAAAATAAGAAAAAAGAAAACGCTCAGTCCATCTTACGTTTTCTCGGTATTACAGCTGGAAATGGCGCTCCTGCAATTAACAAACTTATTAATACGATGATTGAACGGGAAATTAGTTTTGATGAGGTTAACTTTGAAGAATTTTTCCAATGTGATGAGCATGGCAAAAAGATAATTTTCCAACGAATTCGACGCGATATAAAAACTGGTCTTAATAATCTCGCACATATGTGTATGGATTATCCAGAAAACGACATTATTTTGGAATATGCGAATAACTTATATGAATATAAAAATGTCCACAATGAAATTTCATTTCTCAAAGGAGAGCGTACTAATGGTGGGCAAGTGTCACTAAAACACTTCTTTAATGGATTGATTCAAGAAATAAATTAACAATAAAATAGCGGAGAAAATGACCTTAAGACGGTTGTTTTCTCCGTTATTTACATTATCTAAGTTCTTTTAAAATTAATTGATCAATTACAATCGTTGTTTCATAAAGCCAATCTCGCGGATCTTGTTCGCTGTAGCCAGGATGAGGCTGATGGAGATCATAGCCATAGCTTTGTTGCGCAACAATCTTGCCATCACGGTCCATCGCTGAAACCTTGACTGCACTTGTGCCTAGGTTAACCCCAATTACATATTCGTTCATTATAATTTTATTCCCTTCTTAACCAATTTTATTTTCAATTATCTTACCATTCTTCTCTTCACAATTTACAATCATCGATTATAACTTAAATTATGTTATACTAACAATAATATTAATAATAAGAAGGGATAACCATTATGACTGCATATAAAAATTGTACCCCTAACGAACTTGACTACACAGTTGTGAAGGGCGGGAAAACAACAATTAGTGTTAATGGTAAGGATATTGTTCTCACTTTTGAAGATATTCCCGCCCCCCTAAATACATGGATATTAAAATATTTTCTGTTCCTAAACATGTAATGGCTTCAATCATAATTAATGCCTATCTTAAAAATGATACCGATAATTTAGATATAAATAAAAAGGTTAAAGAGAAATTAGCAAACTGTATTAATACAGCTGCAAGAAATCGTTTTGGTCTTATTTAACTTATTTAATAGAAAAGAGAGGCTGGGAAAATAATCCAACCTCTTTACTATTTTAAAGTGTAAACTGCCAAAACGCAGTAGATGGATGGATTATGAACGTTGATAAATCAGCGTCCATAATACCCCAATAGGCTAGCTTCGCGTCGTAGTCATTCTTGCAGGGGTGGGACTAAAAACTCGAAGCAAGTTTATAGTCCCACTCCTTTTATTAAATTATTTTAAATGTAGGAGCTTAAATTCTAAATAACACCACAAGATAATTAGTAAAATACTATAGGCAGCAGAAAGCCATACTACATATTTTAAGAACGCTAAGATATGAAAAACAGTTAATATTTGCAGACAAATTGTTAAAACAATCCACACTACTAAATGATCTTTTACCCGATCCCGATGTTCAATTAATTCTTCTTTTTTCACAAAAATACTCCAGATAAAAGGAGAGAATAGCTATGTCGTAACAGCTATTCCCTTCTTAAATTATATCTAATTTATCCTAATCGTTTTTATCCATCTTAGCTCGTAATTCTTTGCCGATCTCTTCATATCCTGGCTTCCCAAGCAATCCGAACATGTTAGACTTATAAGCTTCAACACCCGGTTGGTTAAATGGATTAATACCGTTTAAGTAACCTGAAATTCCCATCGCAACCTCAAAGAAGTAAATAAGGTAACCTAAAGTATATTCGTCTTCTTGTGGGATATGAACAGTCATCACTGGTACTCCACCATCAGTATGAGCAGCAACCACCGCTTCATAAGCCTTGGTGTTAACGTAATCCATTGTCTTACCTTCCAAGTAGCCTAAACCATCAAGATTATCTGGTTCTGTTGGAATTTCCATGTCATAATTTGGCTTATCGAGCTTAACAACGGTTTCCATTAAGAAACGGCGACCTTCTTGGATGTATTGACCAAGTGAGTGAAGGTCGGTTGTGAAGTTAGCTGAAGAAGGATAAATTCCCTTTTGATCTTTTCCTTCTGATTCCCCAGCTAATTGTTTCCACCATTCCGCAAACATCCGCATGTTAGGCTCGTAGTTTTCGAGTAATTCTGTTTCATAGCCCTTACGATAAAGAATGTTCCGGTAAGCAGCGTATTGGTAGGCTTCGTTCTTGGTTAGATCAGGATCAACATAATCCTTTTCCGCTTGTGCAGCCCCTTCCATCAACTTATCAATGTCCGCACCAGAAGCAGCGATTGGCAAAAGACCTACCGCAGAAAGAACTGAGTAACGTCCTCCAACCCCATCAGGAATAACAAAGGTTTCATAGCCATGAGCATCTGCTTCAGTCTTTAAGGCACCCTTAGCCTTATCAGTAGTAGCATAAATCCGCTTATTAGCTTCATTTTCACCATACTTCTTAATTAAAAGGTCCTTAAAGATTCGGAAGGCAATTGATGGTTCAGTGGTTGTTCCTGACTTTGAAACAACATTGATGGAAAAGTCTTTATCACCAATTAATTGGATTAAGTCGTGAACATAGGTTGAACTCAAGGAGTTACCAGCAAAGACTACCAATGGAGCTTTCCGGTCTTTTGCCTTTTGAGCTTGGTAGAAGGTATTATGTAAGAAGTCGATTGCCATTTGAGCCCCAAGGTAAGAACCACCAATTCCAATAACAACTAAGACGTCTGAATCACGTTGAATCTTGTCAGCGGCCTTCTTTATACGGGCAAATTCTTCTTTGTCATATTCGGTTGGTAAATGGAGCCAATCACGGAAGTCGGCGCCAGCACCAGTTCCATTCCGTAATTCATCATTAGCGGCGTTAACCATTGCTTGCATTTCGCCAAGTTCGTTTTCATAAACAAATTGCTTTAATGCGCTACTGTCAAATTTAATGTGTGTCATTCCAATAGCTTCTTTCTATTTTTATTTTTTAGACATTTAAATGATAGCGGATAATGAAGTCGGTTTCAATCAGAACTAGCAAATTTTTCTTAATGAAAATTGACAATTTAAGGTTAATTAGGCATACTGGGAATACACAGCGTATCCGCTTACATAAATTGAAGGGAATAATTATTCATGGATAAAAACACTGAAAATATGTTAGCTGGGAAGCCTTATCGTCCTGGAACACCGGAACTCAATAAGTTTTCTCACCTTGCTCATCGTCTTTGTCGTGACTATAATTTAACAACTGATGAAGATACTGTTGAACGAGGAATGATTATTGATCGCCTATTTCCTCAGCATGCTGACGGAATATATCTTCAAGGACCAATTCATATCGATTACGGTCGGTTTACTAAAATAGGTAAGAATTTCTATGCTAATTTTAACTTTACTATTTTAGATACATGTCCTGTTACTATTGGAAATAATGTAATGTGCGGTCCAAACGTCTCGATCATTACAGCCATGCATCCTCTCATGTATCAGCAGCGTAATATTCGTCAACAAGCTGACGGTCAGTTCGATGACGTTGAATATGGCAAACAAGTTACAATTGGCGATAACTGTTGGCTTGCAAGCAATGTAACAGTTTGTCCGGGTGTAACAATCGGCAATGGTTGCGTTATCGGGGCAGGTACTGTCGTTACTAAAGATATTCCTGATAACTCCCTTGTCCTTGGTGTCCCAGGCAAAGTAATTCGTCCCATTACTGAAAAAGATCGCTTAGGAAATTTCCCTTATTAAATAATAATTTCGATATTAAAAGACCTTCATCAAAATCCGATGAAGGTCTTTTTAAGTTTAGTTTTAATATAATTTAAGCAAAAATAGTTAAAATACTTCCGGCAACAATAAAGATGATTCCGGCAATTGTAAATGACATTTCTCGCCGAGTCTTGTGTTCATGAAGAACTAAGATACCACCAATTGTTGCAATAATAACGTTCATTTGTGTAAAGACAAAGGCTGTATTAATTCCTAATGCCCGTCCAGCAAAGATATAAGCTAAGGCAGCAATTCCCCAAGAAATACCACCCCAGATATTGAGATATTGCTTCTTTTGCTTAAAGGAGTCAATATTACCTGAACAAATAGCATAAATAACAGATCCAAGTAAAATCCCAAGCATTTCTGGAAGGAAGATTCCTAAAGAACTATCATTAGCAATCATTGGCATCTTGGGGAATGCTGAGTAAACCCAGTAACCAATAGAAGTAATTAATAAAAAAAGGAAATTCTGAACAGTAATTTTCTTTCCGCTGCTCTGATCAGTAACAGAGGTCATCAAAGCACCAACAATAACAATTGCTAAAGCGATAAAACCAATAGTAAGGGTACGTGCTCCACGCCATTCTCCAAAGATAATAACCCCAATCAAAGAGTTACCAACTAATTGAAGTACTGTTGATAGGGGAATCGTGTTTGAAACACCCATCCGCTTAAATGAAACGAATTGTCCAATTTGACCAATTGTCCATAAAGCACCACACAGTACTGAGAACCAGAATCCAGTCGTTGTAACAGTTGGATGACCGATAATAAATGCAACCAACCCAACAATCGTAGCACCGGCACCAATACCAAACATTTGGTTAATCGTTGAACCACCGATCTTACCAGTGATCAGTGGCATAATTCCCCAACCAATCGCAGGGATTAAAGCAAGTAAGTAGTTCATAAAAAATTCTCTCCTATCAATCCGTAATATTATTACGAGATATAAGTGTATCATATGGTAAACGCTTTCACAAGCGCTTTCTTTAAATCTCTTTGGATTATAAAAATTGGTCTACAAAAAATAAACACTTTATTATCACAGTTAAAGCGTTTCACTTAAATCATTGGCTTACTTTTTGTCTTTATTATTTGTAGGTTGAATATTATGAGGAGCGTATTCACGATCAGGGAAAAAGATTGTAAATGTCGTCCCTTTACCATACTGACTTTTTACATCAATTTTTCCGCCATGAAGAAGAACTAACTGCCGCACAATTGCAAGTCCCAAGCCAGATTCTCCGTACTTAGTATTCATCCGTGAACGATCAGCTTTATAGTATCGTTCCCAGATATTTTCAAGTTGTTCAGGAGTCATCCCAATTCCATTATCTTGAACTACAAATTGACTTCCCTTTTCCACACGTTTTCCCCGAATGTCAATAATTCCGTTATCAGTGAATTGGATTGCGTTTTGAATGATATTGAACATAATCTGTACAAACCGATCATAGTCTGCATATACCCGTAAATTCTTTTCTACATCCAAGTGCAGAGTATCCTTTTTCTCTTTTGCCTTTTTCGCTAACTGCTCTCGTAAATTTTCGAGTACTGCCGATGCATCAAATACTTTCCGTTCCATCGCAATTTGGTTAGTGCGAATCTTTTCATAATCCAAATTATCATTGACCAAGCGAATTAAACGCCGCGTATCATTTTGCATTAACTGGATACTATGCTTTTTATCCTCTTCTGGAATCGCATCATACTGTAACCCTTCAAGAATTCCATTAATGGTTGTTAATGGCGTCCGCATTTCATGGGCTGCATTGGCCATAAATTGGCGTCTTCGCTCCTCTTGCCGGCGAATTTCTTGTTGCGATTCACGTAACGAAGCGGTCATTTGGTTAAAACTCCGACCGAGGTCTGCCACTTCATCACGCCCATTATCGTCCACTTCAACATTGTAATTTCCTTGCGCAATTTGGTGAGTAGCCATCCGCAATCGATCAATTCGTTTGGTAATTGACCGTGCCAAGAAGTAACTAACTGCAAGCGTTACAAGACTAGCAGTCAGTAGTGCCATTATTAAGTTAATCTTTATTTGGTGCATATTTTGCTCAATTGTCGAGACGAAAGTTGCAATCGAAACTACCGCAATCATCTTTCCTTTATAGAAGTATGGTCGTGAAACTTCGGTCATTCGTGGAGAAACACCTTTTGATACTCGTGAATTAATTTTAGGAGTAATTAGTTTAGTACAAACAGTTTCTCCCTTTTTTAACTTTTTCCAATCATTTTTACTCATACTAGGAGCAAAGCCGTTACTGGCAAAAATTTTCCGATGAGTTGTATCATAAATTGCAAAGTGAACATTTTGCCGTGTTAAAAGATTGGCATTGCTATTTAACGATTCTGTAGCAAACCCTTCAAAACTTTGGGTTGCCATATTGTAACGAATAGAATCCTGAATTAAACTATCAGAATAACTTTTCAATTGTTGCCACGTATTATGATACATAGTGTTATTAGTTACATTTATAAACGAAATACTAACAATCACCATTAGCGTCAGAATAATCGCAAAAAATGAAAGCATCAACCGATACATTAATTTCATTAGTCGTTACCCTCGTCATCAAACTTATAGCCGACCCCCCATACAGTCTTAATTACTTGAGGTCCAATATTTTCTAACTTTTGCCGTAACTTTTTAATATGAGCATCAACAGTTCGCTCATCACCATAATATTCATAATCCCATACTAATTGTAAAAGTTGTGAACGGGTGAATACTTGACGTGGTTTAGAGGCAAGCGTCTTTAATAAGTCAAATTCTTTAGGTGTCAAGTCACCGACCGGTTTTCCATATAAGAATACTTCTCTTGTCTTAGTATTCATCTTAAAGTTCTTTGTTTGAATATCGAATGTATCATCACTATCAGTATCTTGAACATCCTCAAGTTTGTTTAAATGTGTTCGCCGATAAAGGGCCTTGATCCGCGCAATTAAAGTAATCGTACTAAATGGTTTGGTTACATAATCATCAGCACCAATTTCCAATCCCAATACCTGATCACTTTCAGTATCACGAGCTGTTAACATAATTAAAGGAACTGTTGGTGATACCCGTCGAACATCAGCTGCAACCTGCATTCCATCCTTTTTAGGAAGATTAAGGTCTAGCAAAATAATATCCCATTTATGAGGGTCAGCGTTAAACTTTTCTTCTGCTTCCACGCCATCATAAGCAAATTCATAGTGCCATTTTTCTTTCTTAAAAAACATTGCCATCATTTCACAGACAGAATGATTATCCTCAATCATTAATATTTCCATTTAATTCATTCCTTTATATTTTATCTGAACTTTATTTACTAATTTTTACATGAGAATATCTTCTTATGAAACCCCACTAATTATCCTAATATTTAGTATTAAAAAAGACTGCCATAAACCAATGGCAGTCCTTATAGGCATATAGTGGAGATGACGGGAGTCGAACCCGTGTCCAAGCATATCGCCATTTCAATCTCTACGTTCATATCTCAACTATTTAGATTTCACTAACCAAAACGCCGTTGATCAGGGCAACTATGGTTAGCTAGCTTGATTAATCTCTTCTTATTACTTCAAACGGGAGTAACAAGCGTAGTCCACTAATTATAAAACCCATTGCCGCACCATGGACGAACCCGGAATGGATCTACGCGCGCTACTTGTTAGGCAGCGTATGCGTAAGAGTTTGAATTATTGTTTGCAGTTATAATTTAAAACTGAGCGTTTTTACGAAGACGCAACCTTCGAAACGCAATTGAAACTCGACCTATACCTGTCGAATCCATAAACATCCCCATAAGAGGTACACCTATTATACCACATTTGTATAAAAAAGCGAGACTATGAAGATTACCTTCTTAGTCTCGTTTTGCTTTGTCCTAATAATTCAGTTTAAATTTTAGTACCAGCCGTTAGCTTGCCAGTGAGCCTGAGCATTTTGCCATGAACCGTAACGACTCGCAACGTATTGGTCAGCAACCCGTTCTTGGTTAGCTGCTGAGTAGTCACCGTTAAGGTATGATGCTGATAATTGGTACTTACCAATATATTGACCGTTAGTAGCACCGTAGTTACCACCAGATTCACGAGCGGCAATCCAAGCCTTAGCAGCAGCTTCTGAACCTGAAGCATTTGAAGTATAGCTTTGGCTAGCTTGACTTTGAGCTTGTGCAGCTTGTTGTTGAGTAGCTTGAGTATTGTTATTAGCGACGTTTGCATTAGCTGCGTTTTGAGCGTTGTATTCTTGAATTTCACCATCGCTCTTGATGATTAACTTTTGGCCAACATAAATCTTGTTAATATCTTGAATGTTGTTCTTCTTAGCAAGATCATTAACCATACTGTTGTCTTTTGCGAATTTGTAAGAAATACCTGAAAGTGTGTCACCACTTTGTACGGTGTAAATAGTGTCAGCGTTAGCAGCAGTAGCCGTTGCACTAACACCTAAGGCCACTGCACCAAGAGTAGCAGATACTTTAGCAAAGTTTTTCTTAGAAATCATAAATTAAACAACCATCCTTTATTATTCAACAAATTATCTTTTCCGTTTCAACACCTTATATATTACACTCTTAATATTACTAAGCTGTAACAGCACCATTTCTATTTACTACTCCCCGTTGACTTTTTGTAATATTTCGTAATATAAGTTGTCAATTAATATGATTATAAAATCTGTAAGTCCTTGTGCTAGTTAGCTTTTAGGGCCCCATAACTTTTATTGAAAAGTCATTAAATTATACATAAAAAAGAGTATTTTTTTAGCAAAAAATTCATATTTGCGCCAAAAATACTCTTTATTTTACTTTTTATAACAATCTTTATTACAAAAGTGTTGCAAAATAACGTTCACAATACTTTGCAACCCCGTCATTATCGTTTGTATCTGTAATTGCTGTTGCCACTGCTTTAACGTTAGGAAGCCCGTTTTCCATTACGATTCCTTGGGCAGCTGCTTCAATCATTTCAAGATCATTATCAGCATCCCCAAATGTCATCAAATTACTAAAATCATCCCCAAAATGATCTAGTAGCGCCTTCAGTCCAACCGCCTTATTTAATTTTTTAGGTAAAAATTCCATTATCATTGGTTGAGATTGAACTGCATGATACTGCGCTTTAAGATCAGCTGGAAGTTCTCCTATAATAGTAGACAATTTTTCAGGGGTGATTGCCATTACAGCTTTACTATAAGTTTTTTCCGGCACATCACTCATTGGCAAAGATTGGAATTCAATATTCTTTAACACTGTCCGATAAATAGATCCTGGATAATCATTTAATTCGTATACCCGTTCAAAGTCTAAAACATTGAGGGGAATCTTTTTTCGTTTAACATAAGAAAATAGTGGCAGTAAATCACTCTTTTTCATCCCTAATTCAAAAAGATGTTCACGTGATTCATTATTAATAACTAATCCGCCATTAAACGTAACTGTGTAATCATCTGAATCAGTTAAACCAAGCTGTTCAATATATGGCCAAATTGCATTGATTGGGCGGCCAGTACAAAGCACTACCTTAATTCCCTCTTGATGTAATTGCTTTAGGACATGTTCATTACGTTGACTAATTTCTTTATTACTATTTAAAAGCGTATTATCTAGGTCTAGCGCAACCATCTTAATCATTTTCTTATTCCTTCTTTCGGATATTCCCCTGAATTATTTGTTGATTAAAGTCTTCAAAAAGTGTTAAAAACTGATCAGCACGATCTTCACCATAAATCTGAACCCAATTGGCAAAGCGGTGATTAATCCTTTGCCAAATCTCACTTTCAGCATCTTTGCCTTTTTTTGTTGCAACTAAGAACATTCGCCGTCGATCGGCTGGATCAGCTTTTTGTTCAACATATTTTTGTTGAAAAAGAACTTTTAATTGGCGAGAGACGGCACTCCTTGTTACTTGCCGTTGCTCGGCAATATCCATTAGTTTGATATTAGGATGGTTAATTATTTTTCGTAAAATCAAGAATTGTTCAAAAGATAAATTATATTCACTCGCTGGTTCGGAAATAAAGCTTTCGATGCCCTTTAATCCTGTTAAGTAAATATTGATAGCTTTGTCTAATAATTGATCTTCGTGTGTCATTACTAACCTCCTATTTTTTTGTCAAGATCTCCTTTGCGATTAGCCGTGCAAAATGATCATTTCCACTTGGTCCCATATGCACATTGTCACTTGCAAACCAATCAGAGTGTCCTTGACTTGCCTTATTCCAATCGACCACATGGATATTCTTATGCTTCTTTGCTAAATCTTTAATTTCGTTATTAACCGTTTGCTGCCATGGCTTTGTTGGAACATGAGCAGTTACCCAATAGATCTGGTGCCCAGAGCCAATCGTACTTAAAATATCGTCTAACGTATCTTGTGTCATAGGGCCGTTCGTTCCCAAATTCAAGACAACAATCTTATTTAAATGCCCATCTGTCTTTAATTGTTTGATAACATCAGGAGTTGCAGAACCTTGACGCCCAACTTGTGCATCAACATAAGTATTTGGCATTAATTTCTGAATACTATCTGCGGCATCAGCCATCACCGAATCACCGATGGCCGTTACCTTTAACTTCTGCGCTGCTTTTATTTGTGCAGGGGTTAAATCATACTGTTTCTGAAGCTTAGAAGTATTACCACTAGCTTCCGCAACATTATCCCCCTTTGCAATCTTCTTATTGTGTTCTTCAGCAGCCTGGTGGTTTTGCTCTATCCGTTGTTGAACCGCTGTTTTCTTTGGTGCACGGTTTGGTTGGCACAAACCGATAAATGCAATAACAACAACTAATGCACTTACCATCATTTTAGCCCCGCTTTGCCAACTAAAGTGATGCGTTTCTAACACATGCTGGAGATCAGCCGGTAATTTTGACCACTGATACTGAGCAAATGGGCGTTCAATTAACCGGTAAGAAACTTCACTTACTACTAAAATAATAATGATTTCTACTAATGCATTGAGAAGTGGATGATTGCCGACTTTGATTACTCGTTCATAAAAGACCATAACGGGATATTGATAAACATAAATCCCATAAGAACGCTGGCCAACCCAATGAAAAACCGGATTTGTAAACCACTTGTTCATCCCCGCACCTGGGTGAATGATAGTAGCCATTAATATCATTCCAATAAAACTATAGAGAAACATTCCCCCGCGGTAGGTAAAGGCGGACTGTCCATTCAATGAGAAAAAACCAACAATGGTCAAAACTGTTGCAATAATTCCTATAATATTAAGTAACCGGCGACTATTTGCCTGTAAATTAGGCCGAAGTCGATTTAATGGCCACGCAAGCCCTAACCATGAGCCAAGTAAAAGTGAAAAGGCCCGTGTATCGGTTCCATAATAAACCCGGTTGATATTTGCCGGATCGTAAAGAAGAGCCATTTCTATTGCTGACAATACAGCTAATATGAAAACTACCCGCCGCACATTCTGTAGCTTTTTAAAAACCGCAAACAATAACGTAATAATCAAAGGCCACAAAAGGTAAAATTGCGCTTCAACCCCTAATGTCCAAAGATGGGTAAAAGGTGAAACGCCACCAAACTGATCAAAGTAGGACTGCCCATGACTGATTTCCCACCAATTATATATCCAAGTTAAATTAGTAACAATTACTGCCCGAATGTTATGGAGTAGCTCTCGTGCAAATAATGTAATGTACGCTGTTGTTAAAATTAACATCGCAATTAATGTCGGATATAGTCTCCGAAACCTTTTTAGATAAAAATGCCCTAAATTAATATGACTACCATATTTAAGCTGCCGACTAAATTGATAGGTTACAAAATATCCAGAGACTAATAGAAAAAGCGGCACTCCTAAATAACCACCCATTAAAACATTGGGCAATAGGTGGTAAATAATAACTCCTAAGACAGCTAATGTTCGTAAGCCGTCTATCCCTGTAACGAAATAGTGCGACTTCATCCCCTGTGATGGATTAAAATTTGGCTTCATTGCCTAACCTCCACATTTTTATATCCATTTTTAGTACTACCAAATAACTCAGCTTCCTGGTTTACCCAATATGATTTTCTTTCAAGATCGTTTGAACAACCTCTTCAATCTCTGGGGGACGTTTCCATTCTTCCCAATGATCCATTGCTTCGGTTTGCATCTTATAGTGAGTATTTATAAAGTGTTCATATTTAATAACATTTTTAGAATGAGGGATATTTAGTTCTAAAATACGAACCTCTTTAATAAAATTCCGTTCAGCTGCTAATTCTGCACGGCCATTTTGAACCATATTACCAATTTCATAATATTTTGAGCCGTCATTACGGGTAATTTCCTCAATTAATGTTAACGTTTCGTGTTGTTCTTCCACGTTGTTCTTCCCCTTTCAACCCTTATCATTATAGCGAGTTTAAATAAAAAAATCACCGTCTAAAAGACGATGATCGGCATAAGAGAGAAAGAGAATTGATTAGAAGGTAATTATTTTATACCTTGCAACTATTATGGTAGCGTTTCCATAAAAGTAAGTCAACCCTTTTATTAAACAAATCTAAAGAAAATATCAAATTACTTTAAAAATAAAAAGAAGTTGAGAAATCAACTAAAGCTTCTCTAACTTCCTTTATAATTTTATTGAACTGTAACAGACTTTGCGAGGTTACGTGGCTTATCAACATCAAGTCCCTTACCAAGACTAGTGTAGTAAGCCAACAATTGTGCTGGAATTACGCTAAGAAGTGGTGTCAACACTTCATCGACATCGGGAAGAACGAATGTATCGTCCTCTTTTGCAAGGTGCCGTGAAACAATTGTAATTGCATTGGCCCCACGAGCCTGCGTTTCTTCAAGATTGCTCCGTGTTAAACCAGCAGTCCGATCTTGGGTAATGATTCCAATCACTGGAGTCTGATCTTCAATTAAAGCAATTGTTCCATGCTTCAATTCACCAGATGCAAAACCTTCCGCTTGAACGTATGAAATTTCCTTTAACTTCAAAGCAGCTTCAAGTGAAACTGACCAATCCATTCCCCGGCCAATGTAGAAGGCGCTTGGAGATTTAGAGAGGTAACGAGAAGCAATTTCTTCGACTTTCTTCTTACTATCAGTAATTGATTGCATACCATTAGCAACTAATCCTAATTGGTGCTTAACATCAAAGTCTTTAGCTGCTTGCTTATCCATGTAAACGCCTAATGCTTGAGCAAGAATAGCTTCGACAGCAATTTGGGCAGTGTAGGCTTTTGTTGAAGCTACGGCAATTTCTGGACCAGCGTAAAGTAATTCAGTGTAAGTTGCTTCACGAGAAAGCGTTGACTTGTCAACATTAGTAATTGTTAAGCTTGGCCAGTTATGCTTATTAACATTAACCAGTACTTCCCGACTATCAGCTGTTTCACCACTTTGACTTAAGAAGATAAAGAACGGCTTCTTAGAAAGGAGTGGTTGCTCATAAGCAAATTCTGATGAAATGTGAACAGATGTAGGAATTCCACAAAGTTTTTCAAAAATGCGCGCACCTACTAAGCCAGCATGATAACTTGTACCGGCACCAACGATGTAAAGGTGGTCAGCATCTGCCATATCTTTTAACATCTCTTCATTAATCTGTGCTACATCATTGTCACCAAAGTATTCTTGAACTAACTTCCGCATAACAGCTGGTTGCTCGTCAATTTCCTTTAACATGTAGTATGGGTAAGCACCTTTATCTGCGGCATTAGCATCCATATCAACCTTAAATGTTGGCCGGTCAATCTCATTACCATCAAAGTCTTTAACAGTAACGTGATCTGGCTTAACGATTACCAACTCGTGGTCACCGATTTCCATAAAGGTATTAGTTTCCTTAATCATTGACATTGCATCAGAACCAACCATGTTGTAACCATCAGCAATCCCAACTAATAATGGACTCTTATTTTTAGCAACAAATAATGTATCTGGTTGTTCTTTATCCATCAATACAAATGCATATGAAGAATCTGGGCTGATTAAACGAAGAACCTTAAGAAGGGCTGCTTCTGTTGACATTCCAGATTCAACTACAAATTTATCAACTAATTGAACAATTACTTCTGTATCAGTTTGACTAACAAATTTAACGTCAGATAAGTATTCTTTCTTTAAGTCAGCATAATTTTCAATTACACCGTTATGAACTAAGTAGAACCGTTCGTCTTGAGAGTATTGAGGGTGAGCATTGGCTTCATTTGGTTCACCATGAGTAGCCCACCGGGTATGGCCAATACCGGCTAAACCATGGACTTCTTCTCCAAGCGCCGCTTCTAGATTAGCAATCCGACCTGGCCGCTTTACAAGGTAATCATGTCCTTGTTGATCATTAACATAAACTCCTGCAGAGTCATATCCACGATATTCAAGACGCTTTAATCCATCAATTAGAATTGACAAACTCTTGTCAGTTCCTGTAACTCCAACAATTCCACACATAATTAAATTCCATCCTTTAAATAAAATTGGTATAGATAACTAGTGATTATCACTAGATCTAATCAACCGTATTGTATAGTACAGTTTTTAGATTATCTTGTCAATTATTTTATTAGATTGGTCTATATGATTTAAAATTTATTAAAAGATTAAAAAGCGAGACTAGAAGAATAAATTTTCTTCCAGCCTCGCTTTTTCACTTCTCAAGTTATTCTACTTCTAATTCCGCGCGGGCAACATCACCGATCCGTTCAACGTATTCATGAACTAATTCTGGCGTAGCTGCTTCAGCCATAATGCGCAAAAGAGGTTCAGTTCCACTAGGACGAACAAGAACCCGTCCGTCCCCGTTCATTTCCTTCTCGACTTGCGCAATAATTTCCTTTAATTTTTGATTTTCCATTGCAGTAGTTTTATCTGCTACCTTAATATTCAATAACTCTTGTGGATAAGTTGTTACATCATTTGCCAATTCAGCGAGTGTCTTCCCAGAGTCTTTAACTACAGACAAGAGTTGCAGTGCGGTAAGCATTCCATCCCCAGTTGTATTGTGATCTAAGAAAATAATATGTCCTGATTGTTCACCACCAAGGTTATAACCATTTTTCAGCATTTCCTCAACAACATACCGGTCACCAACCTTAGTCTTAACACTCTTTAAGTTGTGCGCTTCTAAAGCTTTGTACATTCCCAGATTACTCATCACAGTTGTAACTACTGTATCTTTCTTAAGTAATCCCTTCTTATCCATGTACTTACCACAGATATACATAATCTTATCACCGTCAACAATATTTCCCTCATTATCAACAGCAATGCAACGGTCACCATCACCATCAAATGCTACTCCAAGATCAGCATTATTTTCCACAACCGCTTTTTGGAGGCTCTCTGGGTGAGTTGATCCACAATTTAGGTTAGTATTTAAGCCATCTGGTTGATCATTAATTGGAATAAAGTCCACATTCATATCAGCAAAAAGATTAGAGATAAAGCCACTTGTTGCACCATTAGCAGCATCAACTACCACTTTTAATCCTTCAAGATCACTTGAAACAGTTTGTTCCAAGAATGAAGTGTACTTTAATGCTCCCTCATGATAATCAGCAACTGTTCCTAAGCCTGCATCAGATGGTCGTGGCAACGTATCTTCTTCAGCATCTAGTAATTGTTCAATTTCATATTCCAATTCATCGGATAATTTAAATCCATTACCACCAAAATATTTAATCCCGTTATATTTAATTGGGTTATGACTAGCAGTAATCATAACTCCAGCATCAGCTTCTTGTGCCCGAACAAGGTAAGCAACCCCGGGAGTAGTGACAACCCCTAGCCGTAAAACTTCAATACCAACGGATAATAATCCAGCAATCAATGCATTTTCTAGCATTTCACCTGAAATTCGTGTATCACGAGCAACTAATACTTGAGGTTGTTTTCGTTCTGAGTGCCGAGTAAGGACATATCCACCTGCGCGACCAACACGGAACGCCAATTCTGGACTTAAATCTTGATTTGCAACTCCACGAACTCCATCAGTTCCAAAATATTTTAACTTCATTTCACTTCTCCTCTATGTGTATCTTTATTATTGATTTCGACTACTTGAACTTGAATCTTCATTACTTATGCTGCTTGAAGATTGGGATGTTTCAGATGAAGAATCTGAAGAGTCATTTCGCGATGTTGCTCTTGAATTACTCTTTGCTTCTTCACTCTCTTCACTACCACTACTACTTGATGAACTATCATTTGAACTGCTGCTTTGTGAACCCGCAGAAATAGGAATAGAAACATTAGTAGTAGTTGGTGAAATCACAACATTAAGTGTTTGACCATTCCGATCAATTGCTTGTAGTGTTACCTGTCGTGCAATACTATCCTTTGCATCGTGCGGAATTGCTACAAAAGCAACAATTCGATTTACTTTATTAACTTCATCTCGTGAACCAGTAACTTGGACAGTCTGAATATCACTATGTGGACGTCCAAGCTTATAGCCATTATCCAAATCTCTAGTACTCAAACGAATAGTTACTTTCATTGTAATCGTCTTGCGTGGTTGAATATTAACATTAATATATTGTGGCTCAATTTTAGAAGTTAATTCTGAATTTAACCCACTCGTTTTTAACTTTACTCGGTGTTTACCAGGAGTCAAGTCAGACAAATCCGCATACACCTTAAAATTTTGAGTATTAGAGGTAGTTGTAACCAATGCGGAAGGACCGGTTACCTTAACCTTAACATATTGAGGATACCCGCTGACAATATACTTATTATTATCAATTGTTACATCAAGGGGCATTCGAAGGGTAACGGATTTATTCGACATTAAAGCACTACTCTGGTTATTATTCCGAGTATTTTGACGAAGGAAGCCGCTTTTGCTCCCATTTACATACATGAATAGAAAGAGTGCTAGGATTAACGAAATAATTCTCAAAAACCATTTCCGGCGAAAGAAGCCTTTAGTGTCCTTGCCCATGACGGCCACCTCCTTTACGTTGAAACTTAGCATAAAGTTCTGTTACCAAGTTTTCGTGTTGAGGCTCATGCGTATACAACTGAGCACGTAAGAACTTTAGGTATTCATCTCGCGACATGTTTCGAATTAATTCATTATCTTTCGTAATTGAAACTTCGCCGGTTTCTTCTGAAATAACAATTGTTAATGCATCTGTCACTTCACTAATTCCGACAGCAGCCCGATGTCGTGTCCCTAATTCTTTAGGAATCAATTTACTATCAGACAGAGGAAGATAAGCAGCCGCTACTGCAATCCGATTATTTTTTATAATCACTGCTCCATCATGTAAGGGCGTATTAGGAATAAAAGTATTAATAAGTAATGCCCCTGAAATATCAGCATCGAGTGGAATACCTGTTTCAATATACTCTTCTAGACCAGTCTTCATTTGAATACTCATTAAAGCACCAATTCTTCGCTTTGACATGTACTGAATCGCTTGGTCTAATTGCTTAATCATATCTTCTTCTTTCTCATTTGCTGTTTGATTATGAGTAAAGAAAGTTCCTCGACCAAGGTGTTCCAGTCCGCGCCGAATCTCTGGCTGGAAGATAATGACAATTGCAATAACACCCCAGTTGATAATCTGGTCCATTACCCACGAAACAGTACTTAAACCAACATACCAACTAACAATCTTAACCAAAATAATGATCAGAATACCACGAAATAGTTGGACAGCTCTTGTACCACGAATCAACATTAATAACTCGTAGATTAAAAACCAAATTACTAAGATATCAATTAAGTGAATCAGATTCTGCCATGTTAGAAGCGAAATTATAAATTGCATCGCATTCACCATCCTCTAAATCACGTTCATATTATATCATTTCATTTCGTGTTTAGCTTAATCTAGAAAAAAATTACTTTAAAGTTTTGGAAATAAATAAAGGCTCAGCTGATTAAATAACCGCTGGGCCTTTAATATTAAATTATTTCCTGGGAAATTTTAGTGTTCTTGCACTTCATTTGGATGAGCCTTTTCCCAACGGTGCTCAGTCCAGAAGTAAATAGTGATAAGTGCGAAACAAATTGCTGGGACAATGAATGATAACTGCATTGAACCAGTTAAATCTGATACCCGTCCTTGAATTGTTGGAACAATTGCCCCACCAATTAAGGACATAACGATAAATGCACCACCAGTTTCGGTGTACTTCTTTTCATGAATTTGATCAAGGGTATGAGCATAGATCGTTGGCCATTCTGGTCCAAAGAAGAAACTAGTTGCGATTGCCGCAATTACCGCTGTGATGTTAGGAACAGTAAAGGTAATTACTAATGAAATTGTTCCAAGTAATGAGAACCAAGTTAATACCTTAGTAATTGAGTAACGGTCAAGGAACCAGTTTGCAACTAACTTACCAAAGAACCAAGCGATGTAACTATAGATCATGAAAGTTGAAGCAGCTGCATCAGAAATATGAGAATCAAGGCGTAATGCTAACCGAATAGTGAATGACCATACAGTCGTTTGCATACCAGCATAAATAAACTGACAGAGAACCCCTTTCATGTACCGCTTATTGTGGAATAAGTAGTTGAAAGTTTCGCCAAGTGATGGTTGGTCTTCTTTAGTTTCAGAACCAGTTGAGAAGGCCTTAGCGCGAGGCATCTTAGTAACTGCCAAAACGATAAAGATGATGATTAAAACAATCAAGATGTACTTATAAGGCTGCAAAGTCAATTGAAGCAAGTGTTCATTGTAAGCTTCTGCCTCAGATTTTGACATCTTAGCAACCTTGTCGGCAATGTTTCCACCTTCACCGAAAATAAGGCACTTACCAAGAACGATTCCCATGATATCACCAAGAGGAATCAAAACATTAGCAACGTTTAACCGTTTGTTAGCAGTTTCTTTTGGTCCAAACATCGTTGCATACGTATCACAACTAGTTTCAAGAAAACTCAAACCAATAGCAATAGCAAAAATAGCAACTAAAAACATACTATAAGTAGCAACATGTGAAGCTGGGAAAAACATTCCACAACCAATAATATAAAATAATAGCCCAATAAGAATTGCTAACTTATATGATGTCTTCTTAATAAGAATTGAAGCCGGAATTGCCATTAAGAAATAACCACCGTAAAAGGCACTTTGAACAAAGGCCGTTGCAGTATCATTTAAGGTGAAAACCGTCTTAAATTGTGTAATCAAAATATCATTAAGACTGGCCGCTGCTCCCCATAATGGGAAGATTAAACATAAAATAACAAATTGGAACATTGGTGTCCGACTTAAATAACCGTCTGACAGTTGAACCCAACTTTGTCCCTTATCTTTTTTTACTTCATTTTCCATAAAAAACTAACCCCTAATATTAAAATGTTACGCCTGATTCAAGGATAATGTTTGAGTATGGCGTCATTTCCCCTGTCCGAATAAAGGCATGCGTCTTAGCAAGACTCTTCTTAAGCTCACTATGAGGCATAAATGCAATCTCAACATCTGGTAATGCCTTCTTAATATTTTCAAGTTGTTCTGGATTTTGATCCTTGATTTCTTCAGCTAAGTAAATCTTTTGAACCTTCATTTCCTTAAGAACATTATTCAATACGTCCATAAAGCTTGGCAATTCCTTATCAACAGCCAAATCAATCTTCTTAGTACCAAATGGAACGGGCATT
Source organism: Limosilactobacillus sp. DJ3M12 (assembly GCF_947381695.1). NCBI lineage: Bacteria > Bacillati > Bacillota > Bacilli > Lactobacillales > Lactobacillaceae > Limosilactobacillus > Limosilactobacillus sp. DJ3M12. Next base: position 85,046 of record NZ_CANCWY010000005.1, read on the forward strand.
CCGGCATCACCAATTGATAACCAATCCATATGTCCCATATTAGCCACGACAGCTGAAACTTCTGAATTAATAATCCCTGTTTTCTTCATGATAGTACTCCTTAATTTTCTGCTAATGCTTTTATAACCGCATCATGGTTTGGAATAGAAGGCATTGCTCCCATTTGTTGGACAGTCAAACTAGATGCTCGTTGTGCGTAGACAAGTGCCTTGTCAACATTTGATAAGTCCTTTTCTAATTGTGAACTTAATGCACCAAGGAATGTATCACCAGCTGCTGTAGTATCAACTGCCTTAACCTTAAATGCTGGAACTAATCCATGAGCTGTAGGTGTAGAGTAAAATACTCCTTTTGAGCCTAAAGTAATCAAAAGGTGCTTAACTCCCCGTTCACGGAAGTAATCAGCACTCTTTAACATTGATTCTTCATCAGTAATTTCAATACCTGTTAATAAGGCGCATTCACTTTCATTAGGCGTAATAACATCTGTATATTTTAATAACTCTGGTAAAATCTCATGAGCTGGTGCTGGATTTAAAAGAGTAGTAACACCGTATTTTTTAGCTTGCTTAAATGCATCTAAAGCCACTTCTTGTGGTGTTTCAAATTGACTAATTAAAAAGTCAGCATCTTCTAAAACATCATCAATACCTGCAAGAACATCAGTGGTCATTGCTTGATTAGCACCGCCATATACCATAATGTCATTTTGACCATTAGCATCTAAAGTAATCGCAGCACTACCAGTGCCATGTAACTTGGCGTGTATCAATATGATCATCAGCCAATGATTCAAGCATGTAAGCTCCTTCTTTATCAGAACCAACTGCCCCAATAAAAGCCGTCTTGGCACCAGAGCGGGCTGCTGCAACTGCTTGATTGGCACCCTTACCACCAGGAGCAGAACTCTTACTTACTGCTGAAATGGTTTCACCAGGTTGAGGGAAGCGATCAACGTGATAAGTAGTATCAACGTTAATACTTCCTAAAACAACTACATTATTGCTCATAAATATACTCCTTACTTTGTGAATTTTTTCAAAAATGAGACTTAAATATCCTATCATATTTCGAAAGCGATTACAAAGTTATTTTTATCAGTCAGTGAATCGGTATACTTCAAAATCCTTTGGAATCGCTTTTCATCCATAATAATAATTTTTCAATGAGCAATTTGTGAGATTTTTTCATAATTAGCAAATAATAAGATCAATTAAATTATTTTTTCCCTTTTTAACGGCACCTAACTATTAAGTTAAATTCATTCATCACTTCACTATCTTTAAAATAATAAAAGTGCAAGCTTATTAATAATCTTTTAATAAACTTACACTTTATCTTTTTAATCTTGCCGGCCGATAATCCTTACTTCGGTTTCAAGATCAACACCAAATTTTTCTTTAACTGTCTTTTGGACATGATGGATAACATTTACGTAGTCTGCTGCGGTTCCATGGTCAATATTAACGATAAAGCCGGCATGCTTAGTCGAAACCTGCGCTCCACCTGAAGTATATCCTTGCAATCCAGCATCATGAATCAACTTTCCGGCATAATATCCTTCTGGCCGTTTAAAGACACTTCCACAAGATGGGAGATCTAATGGCTGCTTAGCCTCTCGCCGTTCATTTAGGTCGTCCATCCTTGCTTTGATATCATCATACTTACCCGGTTCCAAAGCAAACGTAGCATCTAACACGACGCCATTATTATCTTGAATACTGCTATGCCGATAACCAAAGTCCAATTCTTCATTAGTAAAGTGTTTGATCGTTCCATCGGGAAGCATTACGGTAGCCTCAGAAACAACATTTTTAGTTTCACCACCATATGCACCGGCATTCATGAAGACAGCCCCACCAATACTGCCCGGAATACCAGCAGCAAATTCTAATCCAGTAAGTTCACTATCACGGGCTGCCTCGGTTGTTGCAATATAAGATGCTCCTGCCTGTGCCGTTACCTTATTATCATGAACTTCAATTTTATTAAGCCGCGTAAGAATAATTGTTAAATCATCTATACCGCCATCGCCAACAATCAAATTACTGGCGTTTCCTAAAACCGTTAAGCCCATTTTATGCTCACGAACATAATCAACCAATTCTTTTACCTGGTCGACCGTTTCGGGAAAAGCCAACCAGTCAGCTGGACCTCCTGTTTTAGTATAGGTGTAATTCATTAATGGTTCATCTTGTTTAATTTCAATATCAGGAAATTCGTTCATCAAATTAGCCATTCTCTATTTCTTCCTTTTTTATATTTACTTTCAAGAGCTATTGTATCATTTTTCAAAAGTAAAAGTTTTGAAAAATGATTAGTTGATTGTAAAATAAAATTATCGACTTTTGCAAGGAGGATGTATGATGAATTTTATAGCAATGGACTTTGAAACTGCTAATGGTAAGCGTTACAGTGCATGTTCGCTCGCACTCACAATCGTTCGGAATGGACAAATTGCCGACGAATTTTACACCCTAATTAATCCTCATACTAAATTCTTTTGGCGTAATACACAGATCCACGGTATTCATGAACGTGACGTCCAAAATGCGCCTGATTTCCCAGAAGTATGGGAACATATCAACCAATTCTACACTCCTGATAAATTAGTTATTGCCCATAATAATCGATTTGATAATAGCGTTTTAAGGAATACGTTAGAACATTACAATATCGAAGTCCCCGCCTACCAGACGCTCGATACCGTTGCTTCAAGCCGCCAGTTGATTCCAGGATTAACAAATTATAAACTTAATACTGTTTGTGACGCGTTAAATATTGACCTTCATCACCACCATAATGCTCTTGATGATGCCCAGGCTTGCGCTAACATTCTGCTTTATCAAAGCAAGCATTTTACCCCACAACAGATTCAGCCCTTTATTAATTTAATCGGCTAAAGGAGATAATCATGACAGATATTAATCTTAAAGGTGGAAAACTAAGTATTGAACAACTTAATACTATTTTTGAAACCATCCCCGTAGAATTCGATTTCATTGATGAAAATGATATCATTCGCTGGTCATCAGCTAATCGGCATCGTTTATTCAAGCGAACGGATGCAGACTTAGGTAAACATGTGCTTGAGGTTCATCCCGGGCATAGTCAAGGCCATGTTAAGCAAGTACTTCATGATATGCATACCGGAGACCGTGATTCAATTAGCATTATGATCAAGCATCATGGTCAACCTGTAAATATTGCTTTTTACGCCTTACGTGATGATCAAAATAAATACCTCGGATGTGTAGAGGTAACACAAGACGTTAGTAAACAGCAAACAAAGGGATCCTTCTGGCGAAACATTATGCAAGTCCTACATAAAAAATAAACATATGTACAAAGAAAGAGGAAATAATGGCTTACTTTTCCATTGTTTCCTCTTTTTTATTATCGTATTGCATTTGCAGGACATTACGACCCTGCTCAACTGTTTTTCCTATTGTAACAAAGTGTAATTGCTGATAAAGATTAATTGCCGGAATATTATCCTCAAAAACTGTCAGGATCAAATTTTCTAAACTACTATAAGTATTAAACCAATACTCTGCTTCATCAACTAATAAGCGACCGATTCCGTTTCGCCAATACTTTTTCCGTACCACGACTCCTAATTCACCGGTTGTCGGTTGATGATCTAATACCATTACAGTAACCATCCCCACAATCTCTTCGCCGAGCATCGCAAGTAAAATAACACAATCATCAAATTGATTTATTAAATCGATATTTTTTGCTTCTGTCTTTTCACTAATCTCATTTAAATGCGGAACTAATACCGCGTCACTTTCAGTTGCAGTTACCCGTAAAAATTGCAAAACAGCCCCGGCATCCTCACTCGTTGCTAGCTTTATCGAAATGTCATCTGCCATTATCCCACCACGCTTTTTACAATTTGGTCAAAATGCTGTCCATGGGGTTCAAATTCCAGAACACGAGTATTATCATCATCTGTTCGCTTGAAGTGGATAGCTAAAAAGTCAGCTGGCAATTCATCTTCAACAAATTCAGCCCATTCAATAACTGAAACTCCATCACCATCAAAGTATTCTTCAAGTCCGAGATCTTCTGCTCCCCCATTTTCTAAGCGATATGCATCCATATGGTATAAGGGGAGACGGCCATCTTGATATTCATGAATAATTGTAAAAGTAGGACTTTTAATGATATCAGGAATTTCTAACCCTGCAGCCAATCCCTTGGTAAAAGTAGTCTTGCCTGCTCCTAAATCACCGTCTAAGACTAGCACATCCCCGGCAACTAATTGCTGACCAATTTTCTTTCCAAGGGCAATTGTTGCGTCCCGATTCGTTAACGTTAAGCTCTCCATAGTACTCTCTCCAAGTTTAAAATACTAGCCTTATTGTACCCATCTCATGTTTAAAAAGCAAAGGAAGTGGGACTAAACTCGCTTGCGAGTTTTTAGTCCCACTTCCTTTTCATCAATATTTACAATGCTTGTGCTGCGGTAATCATTGCAACCTTATAAGCATCATCTTCACTACATCCCCGTGAAAGGTCTGCAATCGGTGCGTTAAGTCCTTGAAGAATAGGACCAACTGCTGTAAACCCGCCAAATCGTTGCGCAATCTTGTAACCAATATTACCTGCTTCCAGACTTGGGAAAATAAAGACATTGGCATGACCAGCAACTTTTGAATCAGGGGCTTTAAGTTCACCTACTGATGGAACAACAGCAGCATCAAATTGTAGTTCACCATCAGCTGGTAAGTCGGGATCCAATTCATGAACTAGCTTAGCAGCATCCGCAACCTTGGTAACCATTTCGCCCTTAGCAGAACCCTTAGTTGAAAAACTAAGAAGCGCAACCTTAGGATCAATTTCAAATAAGCGAGCTGTTTCTGCACTTTGAATTGCCACTTCAGCCATTGTTGGCGCATCCAATTCAATATTAATTGCACAATCAGCAAAGATATAACGTTGATCGCCTTTAATCATGAGGAAAGCCCCACTAATTCGATGGGCACCAGGCTTAGTCTTAATGATTTGTAATGCAGGCCGAACAGTTGCCCCAGTTGAATGAACAGCACCAGAAACCATTCCATCAGCCTTTCCCATGTAAACAAGCATCGTTCCAAAGTAGCTCACATCTTCAAGCATCTTTTGAATTTCTTCAGGAGTATTCTTCCCTTTGCGCCGTTCCATTAATGAGTCAAACATTGCTTGCTTATCGTCTTCTGGATAAGTTGCTGGATCGATAATTTGAAGGCCAGCAAGATCAAAACCATTTTTACTTGCAACTTCTTTAATCGCTTCTTCATCACCAAGTAAAATTGGCTCTACTAAATTATCTTTCTTTAAACGGACAGCAGCTCCTAAAATCCGCTTATCTTCACCTTCAGGAAAAACAATGGTCTTGTTTTGTCCCTTAATCTTTGCAGCAATCTCATCAAATAATTCCATAATGCAAGTACCTCCTTATGGTCACTAAACATTTTAAAGTTGTGACTAACAATCACATCTTTAACGATAATTTGGTTTGGCAGGCAGTTGCCAATCAATTGGCTGTTCTCCCATTGCCTGAAGTGCTTCGTTTGTTTTAGAAAATGGTCGAGACCCAAAGAATCCACGGTTAGCAGATAATGGACTCGGGTGAGCTGATTCAAGAACGATATTTGTCTTCGTATTAATTAACTGTTTCTTATTTCGAGCAGCCCGTCCCCATAAGATGAACACAACTGGTTTAGGACGTTCAGATAAAGCATGAATCGCTGCATCTGTTAATTGTTCCCAGCCATGTCCACGGTGAGAATATGCTTGCCCTGCTCGCACTGTCAAAACCGAATTTAATAACAGGACGCCTTGATCAGCCCACTTCTTTAAATAGCCGTGATTTACCGGTATACAACCTAAATCACTTTGCAATTCTTTGTAAATATTCTGTAATGAAGGCGGGACCGGCACCCCAGGCAGTACTGAAAAACTACACCCATGAGCTTGGTTTGGTCCATGATAAGGATCTTGACCAAGGATAACAACTTTAACCTTACTAAAAGGAGTCCATTCAAATGCTTCGAAAATATGATGCATTTCTGGATAGATCGTTTGATGGGTATATTCTTCTTTTAGGAAATTATGCAATTGCGCATAATATGCACTTTCAAACTGGGGCTTTAAAACTTCCCACCAGTCGTTATGAATTAATTGTTTCACGATTATTAGCACCTCGCCTATTATTTTAGCATAATTAAACATCATCATGGGATAAATTGGAAGCGTTTTTTAACTTAGAAGTTTCTTCACCAAATTTGCTAAGAAGCTGGTAAAATAAAAGGTAGATTATCAAAGAATGGTGGTGGCAAAGTGCGACAATTATATATTCGCGATCGTTCAAGTGATTTACATGGAACGACCGTCATTCGCGATAAGAATGGTAAATCGTGCTATCTTCTTGTCGGTAAATGGGGAATGAGGTACGATGTCCTATCATTATATGCAATTGATGGAGCCTTATTAGCTGAAGTGAAGCAATTAACTCTTGGACTGTTACCCAAATTCGCATTATATGTTAATCGGCAACGCGTTGGAACAATCGGAAAAGGTCTTGGGTTTGTTCAACAGGTTATTTATATTCGCGGTATTAACTGGATCGTTGTTGGTTCACCATTAACAAGCCGCTACCGTGTTTTTTCCGGTAGTCACTTAGTTTTTTCAATTCAACCTGTTAAACTATCAAGTGGATATTGTCATGAATTAAAAATAAATAAAAAAGAAGATGAACCTCTAGCAATTCTAATCGCTAGTATTCTCAACCATTGGGCTCGACGAAGCGAACAGGAACCATTATTAGCACGGTTGATAAAACGTTCTCCTAATCTTAATACCAGCATGTCATTTTCAATTAGCAATCAGTTAAACTTTAACTGTAAAGAACGCAGAAACAAATAGATTTTAAAGTGAAAAGCCTAGGTGAAAATTTGTGATTTTCACCTAGGCTCTTCACTTTAATAATGTTTCATAACTCGTTCAATTTCACGGTTTTGTTCACGACGCTTAATTGCTTCACGTTTATCGTACTGGTGTTTACCTTTGGCTAGTCCTAATAAAACTTTTGCATAGCCGTGTTTAATATACATTTTCAAGGGAATAAGCGTAACTCCCTTATCCTGTAAGGCTCCTACAAGCTTATTGATTTCCTTTTTGTGCAATAGCAACTTGCGATTTCTTAATGGATCTTGATTGAAGTAAGTCCCATTATCATACTCACTAATATGCACATTCATTAACCAAGCTTCACCGTTACGAACTTGGGCAAATCCATCTTTCAAATTCACCCGGTGAGCACGAACAGATTTTATCTCCGTCCCCGTTAAAACTAATCCTGCTTCAACAGTATCCGTGACAAAATAATCATGACGTGCCTTTTTATTTTGTGCAATTAAATTGTCATTATTTTCTTGATGGGATTTTTTTGCCATAATATCCCTCCCCGCTCTTAATGGTGGCGATGAACGCCTTCATGATCACGTGAATTATTGTGGTGACGAGTTTGTCCCCGATTTATTTGACGATTATTTTGACGACCATTTTCTTGGTGAGTTCGACGCCATTTTCCTTGAGTATTACGGTAATGATTACCGCTAGTGTTCTCATGACGGGAATTATTATTGGCACGTCCTTTGCGGCCACGACCTCGACCCCGATATTCATCATTACGTGGGACCCGAATCTTTGTCTTTGGTGCTTCTTCAGGGTTAACAATTTCAAAATCAACTTCACGAAGATCTTTATCTGCCCGAACTAACTTAACCTTAATAGGTTGTCCCATTTGGAAAATTCGATGAGAGTTTCGTCCAATTAAGGCCATATGTTTTTCTGAATATTCATAATAATCATCATTCATGACGCTAATATGAACTAACCCTTCAACTGTATTTGGCAATTCGACGAACAAACCAAACTTCATCACTGAACTTACAACGGCATCAAAGGTTTCGCCAACATGGTCTTCCATGTATTCGGCTTTCTTCATACTATCAACATCACGTTCGGTATCAATTCCCCGCCGTTCGGTAACCGAAGTATGTTCAGCAATTTCTGGAAGCTTATCACGCCAATGGTCCTTAGCTGGTTCGTTTTTACCATGTTTTTCGTACCACTTAATCAAACGGTGAACCGTATCATCGGGGTATCGCCGAATTGGTGAAGTAAAGTGAGTGTAGTATTTAGCACCCAAGCCAAAGTGGCCTAGCTCTTCATCCGAGTATTTAGCTTGTTGCATACTACGTAACATCATCACTTGAACCATTTGCTCTTCAGGAGTACCAGCCACATCCTTCAATACTTTTTGAAGCATCCCTGGTTTAACATTCTTAATATCACCATGAACTTCAATTCCAAACACAGCTAAAAAGTCCACAAATGATTTAATACGTTCACTATCTGGTGTTTCATGGATCCGGTAAAGGAATGGAACGTGTTCCTTAAAGTAGTGTTCAGCAACTGTTTCATTAGCAGCTAACATAAAGGATTCAATCATCCGTTCAGAAAGTCCCCGATCTCGTAGTTGAATATCAGTTGGGTGACCCTTTTCATCCACAATAATCTTTGCTTCAGGAGCTTCAAAGTCAATAGCACCACGTTTTTTCCGATTCTTAAGCAGTAATTTGTGAATCTCCCCCATTGTTTCAAACATTGGAACGAGATCTTCATATTGCCTCATCGTTTTAGCATCATGCGACTCCAGAATTTTATTAACTGCTTTATAAGTCATTCGGGCATGTGATTTCATAACACTTTGGAAGATTCGGTGATTAACAATTTTCCCTTGCTCATCAATTTCCATTTCGCAACTCATAGCAAGGCGTTCTTCATTAGGATTTAAAGAGCAAATTCCATTAGAAAGCCGCTTAGGAAGCATTGGAACTACCCGATCAGTTAGATAAACAGATGTACCACGCTTAAATGCTTCTTGATCAAGCGGTGTACCTGGCTTTACATAGTGAGTAACATCCGCAATATGAACCCCAAGGTGGTAGTGCCCATTATCCATCTTCCAAGCTACCACCGCATCATCCAAGTCTTTTGATTCAATTGCATCAATGGTAACAAGCGGTTGGTCAGTAATATCCACCCGACCCTTTTTTTCTTCTGGGAGAACATGAAGCGGAATCTTATTAGCTTGTTCCATCACTTCTTTAGGGAATTCATGAGGGACGTCGTGAGCATAGATTACTGACATAATATCAATACCCGGCTCATCCTTATCACCAATCACTTCAGTAACGGCACCCGTCATTACTTCCGGTGCCTCATCACTAGGATAAGTCTCAACAGTAGCTGTTACTACTTGGCCGTCAAGTGGTTTTAATCCCTTGTCCGTTACATAGAAATGATACTGCGATAATTTCTTATCTTTAAGCAAAATTTCACCAATGTAATCATCGCCGATAGTCGCTTGCTTAAATTCACCAACTACATTTTCATATTTATGTTCAACAATCCGGGTTACTTGACCTTCTGGACCCTGATCACTACCTGCTTTTGCTGGACGTAATACTTTAACTTCTACCTGGTCCCCATTTAATGCATGCAAAGTATGATCAGGATTAATATACATGTCTGGAAGATCAGGGTCATAGTCTACAAAACCGAACCCCTTATCGTTTCCGTGGAAAGTCCCAATAAGTGGTTGCTGTTTAATAACTGCTTCGAATTCACCATGATCAGTTACTTGAACCTTTTTCTCTCTTTCCAATTGAGCAAGAGATTGAACGATCGGTGTAAACTGCTCAGCATCATCCATCCCTAATTGATGAGCAAGTTTTTCTGCTGAGTAACTCACACCTGCATTATCTGTTAAATGTGTTAATATTTTTTCTTTTAAATTATTTGTTGTCATTAGAAGACACCTCGAATAAATTTTGTAAATATTTTTCTACATCGGCAAATAGTTGACGATGAGCGGTATTAACTGTTAATAAGTGAGTAGCGGTTGGGTAGTAATGGTAATCAACTGCAACCCCATTCTCCTGTAATTTTGTTTTTAATTGCAGTCCAGACGCTGGATCAATCATTTCATCTGCGCCTCCTTGTGCAATAAAGAATGGCTGATGAATCTGATCTAATTGGTCACAAATTTGATGCGCCATTGTTTGAATTTGTGCTAGTTGTTGGGGGAGTCGTTCAGTCAATTTAGCAACCTTTTCCTTAGTAATTAATGGGTTGATTTTTTGCTGACGATAATACTTTGCCGCAATTTTAGGGAAGTATTCCGGAACATTCGATTGTCCCCAGGTGGTAATTGGGGATGCAAAAACACCACCACCTAATAATTGCGGATCATTCTCAAGAGCTCTTGTTGCAAGTAAACCACCAAGCGATAACCCAAAAATTGCAATTTGATCAACTCCGGCATCTCGTAAACGAAAAATTGCCATCCGGGTATCATCCCACCAATCATCTGGGCCATTGCTTTCCAGCACCTTTTGCGGATCACCACCATGACCATGCAAAAGCGGTGCGAAAACCGTATATCCTTGCCAGTTAAGCTGACGTCCCAGCATTCGAACATCATTCGTATTTCCTGTATATGCATGAAGCAAAATAACTCCATGCCGTCCACTGTGGGGAAAGAAAAAAGACTCACCAGTATACGTTATCACTACATCATCCCCTACACTCCAACCGTAGCGTCAAAAAAGCCCCCTGGAATCACAATAATTTCAGGAGGCACTTTAAATTTAATGTGACGAAACGTAAATCATCGCTAATGCCAGAATAAAGAAGAGTGCTCCACAAATTGTTGTAACAATCTGCATAACAGCTTCAAATCCCCGCGCTTTACGACGTGAGAATAAGTCACCCGCACCACCTGTCAAAGCTGACATTGCATCATTATCGTTTTTCGCTGGCTGCATCATTACACAAGCAATTAATACAACGCAATCAATTAAGAATAAAGTCATTAATGTGTTATACAAGGATTCTTCCTCCTAATACTTTCACGCTTTTATCTTAATTATCATATCATATTTATTGTTCTATTGCTATCCTTGTGCATAATGCGCAGCCCGACTTATCTCATGGTAAGCTTGTCTAGTAGTTGCTGAATTAGCCCGCAAAATTAACGTATCGCCAGCTTGCAGCTTTGTTTGACCATTCGGAATGATCTTTTCTTCTCCCCGATAGACAACCATCACAATACAATCAGTTGGCCATGGAAAATCTTTAATTTTACAACCATCCAACTGGGCGCCAGCATAAATGGTAATCGACATCGTAACATCCTCTTTATGGCGTGCTGGTTGCGGATTATTTCCAATAAAGGCGTTAAACATTGCTGTATATACTGGTTCACCGTGTAACGCATCCACAACAAGATAAGCTACTACTGCTACCAAGGCTAATGGCATTAAGTGCGCAAGTGAGCCAACCATTTCAGTAATTAATAAAATAGCAGTAAATGGCGCCTTACTAATACATGCAAAATAACCTGCCATTCCATAGATAATAAAATTAGGTAAATATCGAACTGGCATTAATCCCAAACGAACCATTAACGCACAATAGACTGCGCCTAAAATAGCGCCAAGAGTTAAAATTGGCAAAAATATCCCACCTGGTAATTGCGAACCATAACTAATCATTGAAAATACAAAGCGAAGGACAAAAAGCCCCACAAAAAGCGCTAAAGAAAATGGCAAGGAACGTAAAATAATAATTAATTCATTTCCCCCGCCCAACGTGATTGGAAAATACCAGGCGATAGGAATAACCAGCAAAAACGGAATAATTGGATAAGCAATAGGAGATAGTTTAGGAATCCGTGCCGTCCAACCATTCAAATGCAAAATAACAATTTGGTAAAGACGCCCTAAGATACCTAATAAAATACCAAGCGCGATCAAATGCCAATAAAGATTATTAGGAAGCATATGATTATAAGGAACATTCAAAACCGGTCGTAAGCCAAAAAACTGCATCGAAATTATATTAGAACAAAGCGAACTCACAAATGTTGCCAACCAAATTACCGGTGAAAAATTATGATACACTTCTTCCAAAATAAAGATAGTCGCAGCAATTGGCGCATTAAAGGCTGCAGATAATCCTGCTGCTGCTCCACTTGCGATCCCTATTTGGCGATTAAGGTGCCCTACTTTGGCCTTTTCCTCTACTCCTTGCCCAATTGTTGCCCCAAGTTGAATTGATGGTCCTTCACGTCCGAGATATAATCCAGATCCAATGGCGAAAATTCCGCCGAGAAATTTTCGCCATAACACTGGCCACCATTTTTCATCAAATTGGTTAGTCAACTGTCCCTCAACCTGTGGAATCCCCGACCCTTTTATATCAGGATAGGATTGAGCTAACCATCCTAATAATAATGCTAAAATAATTGATCCAATTGTCCATGGTATTAGCCATAATGGATGAGAATGAAAATATGCAAAACTTGCTGTTACTAATTGTAAAAAGTGTTGAATTATGAGTCTAAATATACTAACTACTAAACCAGTCAATATTCCAATAATGATCGCCCGAATTAGTTGATTGAACTGATTATAGCGATGAAATACCTCTTTTCTACTCTCCATTGTTCTTCTCCAATTTATTAAAAGTCTACATGCCATTGTACTACATGAGCTTAGTGAGACGAAATTAATTTAAAAATAAAATAGAAGCCAGGGATTTTTTCCTAGCTTCTTATTTATCTTATGCTTTTTCGTTTTTAAAACCATGCCGAACAAGGTATACAGTGACTGCTAGAATCAATACTGCAGCACCAACAATAACCGAAATCCGTGTGTCAGGATTAATAAACATAAAGATAACGATCACAATCAACATGAGAAATGCAAAATAATTTGAAAATGGATATAGTGGTAATTTGAATGGATGATCAACCATCAAGTCTTTATTATTACGACGGAAACGTAATTCTGCTAGTAAAATTACAAACCATGGAATCATTCCGGGTAAAACAGAAGAACTGAAGACAACCACGAACATATCAGCAGTTGAATGGCTATAAGTTGCCGAAATCATATCAATAATAAAGCCAATCAAAATACCACCGGAAATACCAAGGATGGCAGCATCGGGAACGATCCGTTTTGAAAGACGACCAAAAATCTTAGGAGCATCCCCTTCATGAGATAGCTTAAACAGCATCCGACTTGAACTGTAAATACCCGAATTAGCACCTGATAATGCAGCGGTTAAAACCACAAAGTTAATGATTGATGCTGCAGCTGTAATTCCGACCTTAGCAAAAGTAGATACAAATGGTGATCCAACACTGCTTAATTCATTCCAAGGATAAATTGTTACAATTACAAAAATTGCGCCAACGTAGAAAATTAAAATCCGGAATAAAACAGACTTAACAGATTTAACAATTGCTTTTTGCGGATTTGCTACTTCCCCGGCAGAAATTCCTAACAATTCGATTCCTTCATAAGATCCAACGATAATTGACATTGAGAAGAAGAAACCACTCCAGCCACCAGTGAAAAATCCACCATGAGACCAAAGATTGCTGAAACCGGTTGGATGACCGCCATTACCAAAGCCAAAGAAGATAATCATAAATCCAAGTAAGATCATAAAGATAATAGTAATAACTTTGATCATCGCAAACCAAAATTCAAGCGACCCATATGCTTTTGCACTCGCTAAATTAGCGAGGACCAAGAAAATAATAATAACAATTCCAGCTACCCAAGTATGAAGGTGTGGCCACCAATATTTAAGGTATTCAGTTGCTGCTACTACTTCAGACATTCCTACAACAATATACTCAAATACGTTAGCCCATTTAGCAAGGTATCCAGCTACTGGATGAACATATTCAGTTGCATAATCCGCAAAAGAACCTGTTCCAGGATTAATGTAAATCATCTCTCCTAACGCTCTCATAACAATATATAGAATTAAGCCGACAAACGCATATGCGAGGATAACAGATGGCCCGGTCCACTTGATTGTAGATGTTGATCCCATAAACAGTCCAACACCAATCGCCCCACCAAGGGAAATCATTTCCATCTGACCAGCAGTCATCGAACGATTAAGTTCTGGTGCCGATTTTTTCATGTGTATCATTATCCTTTCATTGTATTTAACTCTTAAAGATTATATTATATTTTATACTAAATTCCAACGCTTCTTTCTCATTATTTTTTAATATAAATGATGTAATCGTTTTTAATCTTAATTAAATAATTTGTAACTAAAAAGAACTATGGAATTTTCTCCATAGTCCTTTTGATTTTTAACTAATGCTTAAAATTAACGATTTTCGATGTCTTGACGAGCTTGTTGACTCAAGTTGTAGAATGAGTGGATACCCTTGTATTGAGCAACATCACCAAGTTGATCTTCAATCCGCATTAATTGGTTGTACTTAGCAAGACGGTCAGTCCGGCTCATAGAACCAGTCTTGATTTGTCCGGCGTTTGTAGCAACAACCAAGTCAGCGATAGTAGTGTCTTCAGTTTCACCAGAACGGTGTGAAACGATGGCAGTGTAACCAGCTTCCTTAGCCATTTCGATAGCTTCAACAGTTTCAGTTAAAGTACCAATTTGGTTAAGCTTGATTAAGATTGAGTTAGCAGCACCCATTTGGATACCCTTCTTCAAGTAATCAGTGTTAGTTACAAAGAAGTCATCACCAACAAGTTGAACCTTCTTGCCTAACTTATCAGTAATAGTTACCCAATCATCCCAGTTGTTTTCGTCAATTGGGTCTTCAACAGATACTACTGGGTACTTTTCAATAATACCGGATAAGTAGTTAATCCATTCTTCAGTGGTGTATTCTTCACCAGTTGACCAACGAAGCTTGTACTTCTTGTCTTCGTCGTTCCATAATTCTGAAGCGGCAACGTCAAAGGCAATGGCAATGTCCTTACCTGGCTTGTAACCAGCATCTTCAATAGCCTTGATTAAGTATTCGAATGGTTCTTCGTTGTTAGCAAAGTCAGGAGCAAATCCACCTTCGTCACCAACAGAGGTTACTTTACCAGCAGCTTCCAATTCCTTCTTCAAAGCGTGGAAAGTTTCTGAACCCCAACGAATAGCTTCACGTACAGTTGGTGCACCAACTGGCATAATCATGAATTCTTGGAAGTCAACCTTGTTATCTGAGTGAGCACCACCGTTAATAACGTTCATCATTGGTGTTGGCAATACATGAGCGTTGAAACCACCAAGGTAGTTGTAAAGAGGTACTTGTAATTCGTCAGCAGCAGCCCGAGCAGCAGCTAATGAAACAGCTAAAATAGCGTTAGCACCTAACTTACCCTTGTTTGGAGTACCGTCTAACTTAATCATTGCCTTATCGATAGCGATTTGGTCAGTAACTTCCATCCCTACGATTTCCTTAGCAATAATGTTGTTTACGTTTGAAACAGCCTTTAAAACACCCTTGCCGCCAAAACGGTTCTTGTCGCCGTCACGTAATTCAACAGCTTCGTGTTCACCAGTTGAAGCACCTGAAGGAACGATACCGCGGCCTACACCACCGGCTTCTGTGTAAACTTCTGCTTCAACTGTTGGGTTACCACGTGAATCAAGGACTTCACGTGCATAAATATCTGTAATGAGTGACATTTGATGAATCTCTCCTCTGTCATTTATTTGGAAAGCAATTCCACTTAACATTGTATTATTTTACACAATTAAAAACAAGCATTTAACCGCCTAATGGTGAACTAATTGTAAAAATGTTTCTGGATTTAAGCTCGCCGCTCCGACTAAAACACCATCAATATCATTTTTTGCCATTAGTGCATTGATATTAGATGTTGTCACACTTCCTCCATAGAGAATTCGAACATTATTTGCAACTTCATCGCCATACATATCACTAATCGTCTGGCGAATAAGGTAACAACCTTCCGCCGCTTGTTCTGGATCAGCACTCTCGCCTGTTCCAATCGCCCAACTAGGTTCATAAGCAACCGTAACATGACAAATTTCGTCATTGGTCAATCCATGAAGATCAGCGAGAATTCGGCTCACCACCCAATGAACTTTCTTTCCAGCAACTCGTCGACGCATAGTATCATCACAACAAACAATCGGACATAACCCGTTTACTAATGCTGCCTTCACTTTTTTATTAATTAATTCATCAGTTTCATTAAAGTAAGTTCGGCGTTCAGAATGTCCTAAAATTACATGATGGATTCCTGCTTGGTATAAAGCATATGGACTTGTTTCACCAGTATAGGCTCCTTCATTCTTATAATAGCAGTTTTCTGCCATTATTTTTAATGGAGATTCTTTAGCCGCTTTAACCATTGGTACCAAACAAAGAGTAGGAGCAGCAATTGCTGTTTCAAGTTGGTCGGCAGGTGGAAGCTGATTTTTTATTTTTTCGATAAAAGAGACAGCTTCTTGTACATCCTTATGCATTTTCCAATTGCCAGCAATAATCGGTACTCTCATTATTTGACCCTCCTATCTACCATTTTATTGTTAATACCAAGATATGGTAAGAGGCTGAGAAAAGCAAAAGTTTTCTCAGCCTCTTATATAAGAATTATAAATAGTAGTTAAACATTAATTATTTGTCAGAAATTGCGGCAATTCCAGGCAATTCTTTACCTTCAAGGTAAGTTAATGATGCACCACCACCAGTTGAAATGTGAGTAAGCTTATCAGCAACACCCAATTCCTTAACTGCAGCAGTTGAGTCTCCTCCACCAACAATTGTTGTAGCATCTGTTAATGTACCAAGGAATTTGCCAATTTCAAGCGTACCCTTAGCAAAGTTTGGCATTTCAAATACACCCATTGGTCCATTCCAAACAACAGTCTTGGCATCTTTTAATACGTTCTTGAACTCTTCAACAGACTTAGGACCAATATCAAGAGCCATCCAACCGTCGTCAATATCACCTTCAACAACCTTTGTATCAGCATCATTGTTGAACTTATCAGCTACTACATTATCAATTGGCAATACAAGCTTATCGCCAGCTTTGTCTAAGATTTGCTTAGCAACGTCAATCTTGTCTTTTTCAACAAGTGAGTTACCAACCTTGATTCCCTTAGCAGCGTAGAAGGTATAAGCCATTCCACCACCGATAATAATCTTGTCTGCCTTGTCAAGAAGGTTATCAATAACACCAATCTTATCAGAAACCTTTGCACCACCAAGAATGGCAACAAATGGACGTTCAGGATTATCTACTGCATCACCTAAGAACTTGATTTCCTTTTCCATCAAGTAACCAGCTGCTGCTTTGCCTGGCATGTTAGTAGCAATACCAACATTAGAAGCGTGCTTACGGTGAGCTGTACCAAAAGCATCATTTACAAATACATCACCAAGAGAAGCCCAGTACTTACCTAATTCAGGATCATTACCAGATTCACGCTTTACATATTCGCCATCCTTAACGTCTTCGTAACGGGTGTTTTGGACAAGTAAAACATCACCATTCTTCATGTTGTCGATAGCATCTTCTAATTGCTTACCTTCAGTAACTGGAACAAATGTTACTGGCTTGTTTAGTAAGTTAGAAAGACGTTCTGCAACTGGGCGAAGTGAAAGTCCAGGCTTATCTTCTTCTTTTTTAATTCGGCCAAGGTGTGAGAATAAGATTGCTCGACCACCATGGTCAATAACATATTTAATTGTTGGTAAAGCTGCAACAATTCGATTGTCGTCACCAACAACGCCGTCTTTAATTGGAACATTAAAGTCAACACGCATTAATACTTTCTTGCCTTCTAAAGGAAGGTCTTCAACAGTTAATTTAGCCATTGTATTATGTCTCCTCTTCTCTTGATAAAAAAAGGCGGGCGGAGTAGTCCTCCTCCCACCTTAATCAAATTAGTTTAATTTTACTTCAAATTAAAGAGTAGCAAAGTGAAGTAAAGTCCGGATCATGTTGCTAGTGAAACCGTATTCGTTGTCATACCAAGCAACAGTCTTAACTAATTGTGAACCATCGTCACCTTCCATAATTTCAGTTTGGGAAGGATCGAATACTGAACCGTATGTTGAACCGATAATATCAGTTGAAACAATTTCATCTTCAGTGTAACCGAATGCTGGGTTAGTAGCCTTCTTCATAGCATCGTTGATTTGGTCAACAGTAACCTTCTTGTCCAAAATTGAAACAAGTTCAGTTAATGAACCATCAACAACACCAACACGTTGTGCGTGACCTGAAAGCTTACCGTTTAATTCAGGAATAACTAAACCAATAGCCTTAGCAGCACCACTTGAGTGAGGAATAGTGTTTACACTTGCAGTACGGTTGTTACGCATCTTCTTACCACGAGGACCATCAAGGATAGCTTGAGTAGAAGTAAATGCGTGGATAGTAGTCATAGTACCAACCTTAACACCAAATTCGTCATTTAAGACCTTAGCCATTGGTGCCAAGCAGCTAGTAGTACATGAACCAGCTGATACGATAATGTCATCCTTAGTCAAAGTATCAAGGTTAACACCAGGAACAACAGTTGGGATGTTACCAGCAGGTGCTGAAATCAATACACGCTTTGCACCAGCGTCAATGTGTGCTTGTGACTTTTCAGCAGAAGTGTAGAAACCAGTACATTCAAGAACAAAGTCAACACCATCGTTCTTTACCCAAGGAATGTTACGAGCATCGCGTTCAGCGTATACAGGGTATTCCTTACCATCAACAACAATACCAGTATCAGTAGATGTAACTTCACCTGGGAACTTACCATGAGTTGAGTCATACTTAAGTAAGTAAGCCAACATAGAAGGAGTAGTCAAATCGTTGATTGCAACAACTTCAATATCATTTGTGTTAAGTTCGTGAATCCGACGAAATGCTAAGCGACCAATACGGCCAAAACCGTTAATACCAATTTTTACAGTCATACTGCAAATTCCTCCTTTAGGAAAAAACATAATTAGTGTACTTGCTTAGTTTATCACATTACATCAGCATCGCAACTCTCAACCATTGTAAGTGACGCAGTGGTAAGGTCTAAGCAATAATACAACTCCTACGATACTTATGATACCATCTTCAAAAAAATTGTCTATTCAATCACAACATTTTTCTGATGTAAGCGTTATTTTAATTAAAATTTTCAAATAATGCTTGCAATTCATTCTTATTTAAGATAGTATAATACTTGTTGACGCGCCCTTAGTGTAATGGATCGCACGTGAGATTCCGGTTCTCGAGATCCGAGTTCGACTCTCGGGGGGCGCATTTTTATAAGGCTGTTGAATTTTTTCGACAGCCTTTTTTCATTTTTAATATATTACAGTCGCCACAAGGCTGTTAATTTCCACGCACGTTTTGATAATAAAAAAGATCTCCGTCATTCGAAATTAATCGAATAATTGGAGATCTTTTTAATTATCACTTTACTTTAATTTTGAATTATTTTCCATTACACCATCAAGTAAGCCGTAATCTACTGCTTCTTGTGCTGTCAAGTAATGATCACGTTCAGTATCAGCCTGAATCTTCTCGATAGGTTGACCAGAATTCTTAGCAAGGATTCCGTTAAGCATCTTCCGTGTCTTCAAAATTTCAGTAGCAGCAATTTCGATTTCAGTCTGTTGACCTTGAGCTCCACCAGATGGTTGATGAATCAAAACTTGTGAGTGTGGTAATCCAAAACGCTTACCCTTAGCACCAGATGATACTAGTACACTGGCCATCGAAGCAGCCATTCCGATTACAATAGTTTGAACATCAGCCTTAATAAAGTTCATGGTGTCATAAATTGCCATTCCTGAGGTAACAACTCCACCAGGTGAATTAATGTATAAATAAATATCTTTAGTTGAGTCTTGCGCATCAAGGAATAAAAGTTGCGCAACAATTGAATTTGCCATTTCGTCTTCAATTGGACCAGAGAGCATAATGATACGGTCCTTCAGAAGCCGTGAGTAGATGTCATAAGCACGTTCACCACGAGATGATTGCTCAATGACAGTAGGTACTAAATTCATAATATGGCCTCCTTAATAAATTAGCACTCGTTAGTCTTATATGCTAACGGATAATAATACTATACTCGATTGGTCAAAAAAGGTCAAATGTTTTAACTATTATTTAATCTTTTTTTGCAAAATATTCTTGACCATTTAATTAAATCCCGAAATGTCAATTTAAGTTAGAAAGAAAATAGTTGCTCATCAGTGACGTAAGACATGAATACTTCATATGGAGTT